>JBEKMW010000036.1:0-40374 GCA_049523455.1 Verrucomicrobiota bacterium
TTTCCTGGAGGATTTCCTGACGGCGTTGCTGTGGTGTCATGGCTAATATCTATACTACTAGATATAGAATGTCAAAAAAATCTGCAAACCCTAGTCCCTGGACATTTTTGCAACGCACCCATGTCGGAATTTTTGTCATAAATGCTCCTTTCGTTGTTGGCGCACCGGTGCTACAATGTATGACTCGCGTTGGACGCGGGGCTGCCTCTCTGAGGCAGCTTCAATTGAAGATGAGACAAGATAAAGTGAAATTTTGTTTAAAAGGATTTGCCTGATTGGCGATGCCCGACTTCCGACTGCGCCGGGGCGGCAGGTGCCGAGCCTGCCGTTTCCCGGCCGCGAACTTCCAACGATTTTCTGACGCAAGACACGAAACATGTTTTCAAATACCGACAATCCCACGGGCCGCAAACCGCTGTCCCAAACCCGGCGCCTCCCCGGTAATTTGCCCATAAGCTGGAAAAAGGCGGACAAACCACAAACCTTCACCAAGATTTTCCGGTGGCGGCTGCCGGCAGGCCAGGCGAAGCAGCCGGGCAAGGTGGAGGTGGCGGGCACTTTCACGCGGTGGCAAAAAGTGCCGCTGGCCCTTGACGCCGCGCAGGGCGCGTGGCAGTTGACGCTGAACGATATCCCCTGCAACCGGACGCATCACTACATGCTGCTGGCGGACGACCAGCCGGTGCGGGACGCGCATGCGGACGGCATGGCCATTCCGCGCAATCCGCAGGAGGCGCAATTCGCGTTGGCGACCCAGCGCGGACCGCGGGTGTTCATGCTGTTCGGGCAGACGAAGTAGGCAAGGGTGGCGCCGATTGGCAATCTGCGATACAGCAGGCGGCCAAGCGGTGTTACGGGGGCGCAAATTGACACCACCACCAACGAACCGGCCTGCTGGCGAGGCGCGGCTCTGTGAGCCGCAGCAGGGCCACTGTTTCAACGTGTTCCGATTTCATTCCTTCGCGCTTCGCTTCGGCCACGCGGCTGCGGGTCACAGACCCGCGCTCCGATGGCAGCATCGAGGTGCGCCCGTGTTACGGCCCCAGGCCGTTCCGCAATCCCTTCACTTGCAAACGCCGTCCTGCATCTTCTATCCTCCGTTGCCGCCACACATGGACAATCCCGTGCCCCAGGCCGAGTTGCTCCGCTCACTCGGACGTCTAATCCGGGGATTATCCGCCTTGTTTTGGGGACTGCCAGCCGCGCTCATCGCGTGCGCGGAAACTGCCCAGGCCGACTGGCTCCGCCCGATCGGTATCGTGCCGGCGCTGGCCGCCATCGGCCTGCTGCTCTACGGCCTCATGCAACTCGGGGCCTTCCAGAAACAGGAACGTCCCTGGCGCGCCGCGCTCGACCGCGCCAAACTCCTCGGCTTGGTCAACTTCGGCCTCTGCCCGTTTCTTTTCTGGCAGAACCGGGTGCCCGCGCAGCCGTTCTTCAACGCCGCGGTGTTGTTGCTGGGCGTGTCGGCCTTGCTCTTTCTATTCAATCTCAACGTCGTGGTCAAACAACTCGGCGCTATGCTGCCTGATGAAACCCTTCGCCACGAGACGCGCCTGTTCACCGCCCTCAACCGCTGGTTGCTGGTTGGCCTATTGCTCCTGAGCACGGCCTACGTCGTCTTTCTCCACTCCTCTCGCTGGCAACGCGCGCTCGGCGCCTATGCCGGCTGGCTGGACCGCCTCGGCTTTTGGGGGTTCACCTTTCTTTTCCTGCTCCCGCTGGCTCTGACCATGGCGATGCTCTGGAAAACCAAAGGCGTGCTCCTCGATAGTGTCTTCGAGGCGAAATGAAAATGCCACGCGTGGAAGGTGTATGCGTTTGCGCCTCGCACCTGGTTCACGTATCACCCATCGCGTTTCCCGTTTCCCGTTTTGAGTCTCGTGATAAGATGCTTCCGCGATGAAACATCCCGCTCTGTCCGCCCTTGGCCAACGCGCCACCGAGCCGCCCATCTCGTGGCTCATGCACACGGCGCTTTCGCGGCCCAAGCTGATCTCGCTGGCCGCGGGTTTTACCGACAATCCATCGCTGCCGCTGGCGGAAACCCGCGCCTTGTTGCACGGCCTGCTGCGCTCGCCCCAATCCGGCCGGCCCGCGTTGCAATACGGCTCCACAGCCGGGGACCCAATCTTGCGCGAATTGACGGCGGCGCATGTGCTGAAACTGGATGCCAAGGCCGTTGGGGCAATGGAGTGCTGGCGTAATGGAGCATCGAAGTCATCACTCCAAAACTCCATCACTCCACTGTCCCACTCCCCGGCCCGTATGCTCATCAGCGGCGGATCGCAACAACTGCTTTATCTGGTCACCGAGGCGTTGTGTGATGAGGGCGACATGGTGCTGGTCGAAGACCCCACCTATTTCGTCTATCTGGGCATCGTCCAAAACCGTGGTTTGCGCGCTCGCGGCGTCCGGCTCCAACGCGACGGCCTCGATCTGGCCCATCTCGAGAGCGTCCTGCAATCGCTCAAGCGGCGCGGTGAATTGCCCCGGGTGAAACTGCTCTACCTCGTCAGCTATCTTCAGAATCCCACCGGCGTTACGACCGGTTTCGAAAAGAAACGCGCCATCCTGAAATTGTTGCAGGCTTTCGAGGGTGCGGCGGGCCACCCGATTTACCTGCTCGAAGACGCCGCCTATCGCGAGCTGCGGTTCAGCGGTGGCGACGTGCCGTCGGCGCTGGCGGTTCGCGGGGCGGCAGAGCGTGTCATTTACACCGGCACCTTCAGCAAGCCGTTCGCCACGGGCGCGCGTGTCGGCTTCGGCATTTTGCCGGGGCCCCTGTTCGCGACCGTGAAGCACATCAAGGGCAACCACGACTTTGGCACGGCGAACCTGTTGCAACAACTTTACGTCCGCGCGCTGAAGTCGGGAATTTATGAAACGCACGTCGCGCGGCTGCAAATGCGTTACGCCCAAAAAGCGCGCGTGATGCGGCTGGCGTTGGAGCGGCATTTCCCGCCCGCCGTCGAATGGTGGGGGCCGGAGGGCGGACTTTATTTCTGGGCGCGCCTGCCCGGCCGCCTCGCGTCCGGCGTAAAGTCCAAGGTCTTCCAAACCGCGCTGAAGAACGACGTCCTCTACGTGCCGGGCGGCATTTGTTACGCGGACGATCCCACGCGGCGCAAACCGGACCATGAAATGCGCATCAGCTTCGGCAACGCCAGCGAATCGGACATCCGCGAAGGCATCCGCCGCTTGGGCGCGGTCCTGCGGAAACTCGTCTAAACTAAATGAGCTGTTCGCAGCCTTTAGGCGGCGCGCGGGCATTTCAACTGCGATCTTTCCGGCGTGATCCGGCGGCGGCAGGCCCACAGACCCAGCGCCGGATTCGAGATGAAGAAGATTTTCTCGCCGTCCGGGAGGGTGTTCCAGCCGTCCTTCAACCGGTCCGGCTGGTATCGCTGCATCATTTGCCGGAGGTCGGCGTAGCCGAAATTGACGTTCTCAATTTCCTGGCGCGTGAGATGGCCGGGGCAGTAGGTGACGCGGAACCGGCCTTCGGTGGAACCGTGGATGAGGTGGGCTGCGGCGCTCAAATTATGGCGCAACCCGGCATGGGCGTTCACCGCGGCCAGCGTGGCCGGTGTGCCGCGATAGCCGTAGCGGCGAATCAACCGGTCAATTTCGCGGTCTTCGCCAAATTCCTTCAGCCCGGGCGCCAGCACGAGCAATTCACCGCCATCCGCCATCGCCATGCGCGTGCGGTAAATGCTCTTATTGCCCAGCCAGGTGCTCTTGAACTCACCAGGGTCGAGATAGACGACCACTTTTTTGAGCGGCTCATTAAACAGGTCGAAGTTGACCTTGAGCGACAAGGCCGCCGCCCGGTCGAAGCCGGAAACATCATCGCTGATGAACAAGCCGCGCACGTGGAGTTTGCCGCTGGCGTCGCTGCCCACCACGGTGTGGACGTACACGATGGGCAGGCGGTGCGTGAAATGTGCGGCGGCATAATTCAGGATGCGGCGCACCGGGGTGTCGGCGCGCCCCATCATGTGCTCCATGCCGTAGGCGGCGCCGATGAAATGGCTTTTGTTGATGCTCTCCGAACCGCCGGTGCCGACAAAGAGGTTCTTGTTGTAATTGGCCATGCCGATGACTTCGTGCGGCACGACCTGGCCGACGGATAAAATCAAATCGTGCCGGCCGGTCCAAATCAGTTTGGCCAGTTGCGCGGGCCAGGCGAAATCCACCGCGCCTTCCGACACGGTTTTCACAAACTTCGCCGGCACTTCGCCGACCGTGGCCACGCCGGTGCGCCAGTTGTGGACGCGAAAGAGTTCCGGCGGCACACCGGCATACATTTTGCGGATTTGCCGCGGTGTCATGGGTGTGTGCGTGCCCAAGGCGGGCAATATGTCCGTCAAATGCGGGCCGTAATAATCGTGAATAAGCTTCGTGAGCACGCCGGCCTGCGAATGGCACCGGGTAAAGTCCGGCGGCACCACGATGACGCGCCGGCGCGGGCCGAGCCGGTCGAGCGCCTGGAACAGCCCCTGGCGCAAGCCGGCCACGGACAATCTGGCGGTGGCCGAGCCGCGTGCGAAATACAGCATAAATTACTTTAGCGCACCGCGCGGCAAAGCTGCAACCGAAGAAGATGACGGATACAGCGGGCGCCGGAGCGGCTGGACGCGGTCGTTGGGAGACGCTAACCTGGCAAGGTTATGCCACCGTCAAATCCTGGGAGCATTCAAGAACGGGTCGTGCGCGCCGCCGAGGCGGTGCTGGAGCGCGAGGGGAACGTGGGGCCGGTGGAGCTGTTTCAAGAACTGCGGTGGCTCTCGCCGTTTGATGTGAAGTGCTGGCGCAAAGGAGATGACGAGCACCGGACGCTGGAGCCGTGGATACACGTGGGGCCGGCGAAGTTTCAAAGCGCGATTCGCTGCTTCAACGACTGGGCCCAAGGGCGCGGTTTGCGTGCCTTGGAAACGCCCTACCAGCGTCAAGACCCGCAGGGGATTGAAGCGCTTCAGGTGAGCGAGAGCGGGGATCCCCAACGGGAGAAATTTTACCGGACGCACTACGTGCCGGCGGATTTGTCCGCGGGGCAGAGCAAACGGGTCGCAGAGAAGTTGCGCAAGGCGCCCGACTTGGTGGTGTTTGAGAAGGTCAGCGAGGAGGGCAACTGTCACGAGTGCCAGGCGGAGCTGGGGCAGGGCAGTTATCTATTCATGGAAAAAGGGCAGCCGCTGTGCCTGACCTGCGCAGACTTGGATCATCTGGTGTTTTTACCGTCCGGCGACGGGACGCTGTCGCGGCGGGCGCGCAAACAGAGCGCCTTGTCGGCGGTGGTGGTGCGGTTCAGCCGGGCGCGGAAGCGCTACGAGCGGCAGGGATTGCTCGTAAGCGCCGAAGGACTGGCCCAGGCGGAAGCCGAGTGCCGGGGTGACGCGGCCGAACGGACGGTGGCCCGTGAGCGTGCCGCGGTGCTACGCGTGGGAGAAGACCGGGAGTTCGTCGAGGCGCTGACGGCAGCAATCCGGGCGCAATATCCGCGTTGTCCGCCGACGGAAGCCCGCCGGATCGCAACGCACACCGGCCAGCGCCGCAGCGGGCGGGTGGGCCGTTCGGCTGCGGGACGGGCGCTGGATCCGCAAGCCCTGGGCCTAGCAATCATCGCCCACTTGCGCCACGAGCACACGAACTATGACGAACTGCTGATGCAGGGTATGGATCGGCTCGAAGCCCGGCAATTGGTGCGTGACAAGATTGAGCAAGTGAGGAGGCATTGGTTGGGTGGCCCCGAATCCGAGTGAAGGCATCGCCGGCCGAAAGAGCGAAGAAATGACGTTATGTTTCTGAGTCCGTGGAATCTGGTTCAGGCCATTCTTTTTGCTCTAGGGATTTGGTGGTGCAAAGAGATCCTTTCGCGCTGGCGCAATGACCTTGCAAAGATGCGCAACCCTGACGACCAGGCAGACCGCGTGATGATAGTCATACTTTGGGGCATTACAGTTTTGGTTTTGTTGCTATGTGTCGGGTTTGCTCTGAATATCGGTGGGACGATCGTGCGCGGGATTCGAGACCTCTGATGAACCACAAAGTCGAGCAACACGGATTTGCAATCGTCTCTCGTGTTATCGAGGCCGATGACAGGGGAGTTCCGCCAGCAGTCGGCATCGTCGCGTCTTGCACATCGAGTACGCTGCATTCACTCTGCCCACCGAATTTAACTGGTATGAAGCGGCTTAACTCAATTCGACCAACGTCTAAAAAATCACTGCCGGCAACGTGGGATGGCGGCTTCCGCCGTGTCTGACGCTATGGAGGACAGGCGAGTTCAGATGTCGCGGTGCCCACCGCGAGCCGGCGGTGGCTCGGGACGTTAGGCCGCTTCACACCACGAATACAAACACATAATGATTAGAATGAGCCCTAAGTTGGCTGGAGCAGAATCAGAGTCCAGAGTGCCAACGGATCTTCGCAAAGCCCTCGCGGCTGATCCGGTGGCGAAGGCGAAGTAAAGCGATCTCACGCCTATCGCGCGTAGAGACTTTATAAGTTGGCTGGACTCAGCCAAACAGCCGGAGACACGGAGACGCCGGATCGATAAAGCCTGCTCGATGCTCACGGCCGGAAAGCGGCGCCCCTGTTGCTATTCAATCGTGTCATTCAATCTTTTCACAGCCCTCAAGGCCACCCCAATGGCCAAGGCCCAGTGGAGCGATCTCACGCCGATGGAACGCCGGGACTTTATTAGTTGGATGGACTCGGCCAAAGAACCGGAGGTACATAAACGCCGGATCGAGAAGGCCTGTGTGATGCTTGCGGCCGGAAAGCGACGCCCCTGATGCTTCCACCGCGTGGATTTGGGCAAAAGCCCGTGGAAAAAGCCGACGTCAGGGACGCTTCGTAAATCCAATTGCGAACCGTAACCAAATAATGGCGGCGCTCTGCCGAGCCGCCGCTACGGCGAAATTGGTTTTGCAGGATTTCTTTCGCCCCGGACGGGGCTTGGTCCCATTTTCCCTTTTTCCCACGGCTTGGCGCCGTGGGCTATGATCTTTCGCCTCTCCGAGGCTGCGAAAAGGGGAATGGGACAGGCACGGATGAACACGGACTTGGGAGTGCGGAGTCGGGAAAGGGGTCAGCGGCGCTTTGCAGAGGCGCCGCTACGCGGAGCGGGCGACGAGGGTTTATTTTTATGGACAAGGAGCGGAGTTCTTGTTAGGGGTACGGGCGCAGCCAGGCAAGTCTCCCAATGTCGGGATTTCGGTTTGGCAATTTCACGGCGGAATTAACTTAAATCATAAAACAGCATGAAAATGAGTCTTAAAATTCGTGAGAGCGGGGCGTTGGATTTTGTGTCGCTGGGCGCGTTGGTGCATCGGCTCGACCCGGGAATCATCCCCTTTCGCAAGGCGACGGAATGCCGCATCCACGTGAGCGGCGGCGAATTCAATTGCGCGGCGAACCTGGCGGATTGTTTCCGCCTGAATACCGGCATCGTCACGGCGATGGTGGATTATCCCATCGGCGACTTGATTGCGGAGCGGGTGCGGGCGATGGGGGTGAAGCCGTTTTACAAGCGCTTCAAGCACAATGGCGTCAACGGCCCGAATATGGCGACGGTGTACAGCGACCGGGGATTTGGCGTGCGCGCGCCGGTGGTGTTTTACAACCGCTGCAACGAGGCAGCCGCCCAGCTCAAACCGGGCGACTTCGACTGGAAGGAGATTTTCGGCGGTGGCGTTCGCTGGTTCCACAGTGGCGGCATCTTTGCGTCGCTCTCGGAGACGACGGGCCAGGTGATTGCCGAAGCGATGAAGGCGGCCAAGGCGGCGGGCGCGGTGACGTCGTTCGATCTGAATTTCCGCCAGAAACTTTGGGACATCTGGGGCGGCCAGGAAAAGGCCGTGACAGTGATGAAGAGCATCGTCGAACATTGCGACGTGCTGGTGGGCAACGAAGAGGATCTGCAAAAGGGCCTGGGCTTGAAGGGGCCGGATGTGGCCGCCAAGTCCAAGCTCGATCCGAGCGTATTCTTCGGGATGATGGACCAGGTGGTGAAGAAACATCCGAAGGTCAAGATCGTGGCCACCACGCTGCGCGAGGTCCATTCGACGAACCATCACAGTTGGGGCGCCGTGGCTTGGATTGATGGCAAGACTTACACCGCGCCCACCGCCGAGTTGAACGTTTATGACCGCGTGGGCGGTGGCGATGGCTTCGCTTCCGGTTTCTTCTACGGTCTTTTGACGGGAGAAGCGCCGGAGGAAGCCGTGAAACTTGGCTGGGCGCACGGTGCGTTGCTAACGACGTTCCCCGGCGACACGACCATGGCGACGGTGGAACAAGTCAAGTCGTTCGCCAAAGGCGGGTCAGCGCGAATACAAAGGTAAAACGCCCACATGGCGGCTCACTGCTTGGGGAGCTTCGTCCTCCCAGGTTGGACGCGCATTGGGACCATGAACCTGACGTAAGCTGCCAGTCTGCCGAGTCAGGTTCACGGGCCACCTACTGTTCCCGCTCGCTCCCATCGGATGGGAGGGGAGAGGGTCAGGGTGAGGTGAGGGCTCCTTTTCATTGGATGTTCGATGTTGAATTTTGAATGCCCGCCCCGACGTCCGATTTTGGGGTTCATGCTTCAGGGTCCAGCGCAGGAAGGTGTAATAGTGTTGCGGAGTGGTGTTACGACATTGGATGTCGGGGTTCATGTACCCCGGTTCATGGGGAGAGCGGCCACGAGAAGGCAGATGGCGGCTTTCTGCCGAAAGCCGCTGCGGGGAGTTGCTACGCGGGGGCTTACAGCCCCAGGTCGGAACCGGCCATGGCGTGCAGGCGCGCCTGGCCTTGCTTGGTCAGGCCGGTGAATATCATCGAGACGTGATAGCCGGTGTGTTTGTTGCCGGTGCAGGCAATGACCACGCCCGCGCACTGCACCCGGCCATGGTCCCGCGGCGAATACAGTTCCACGGTCATTTCCGTCCACGGATTAAACGGGGACGGGCTGCGGAACTCAATGCCACTTTTGTGGACGACCACCGAATCGGTGGACAAATCCAAACGAGTCTGCCGCGATTGAAGGGTGACCTGCGGTGGAAACGAACCGATATTGTCCAATTGTCTTGCGCTCATAGAACGCCTTCATTCTACCACATTTGAGCGGTCCGTCAAACAAGTGCCTGTGATTCAATGGATAAGCCAGGCTACCATTCGATCACCGCCGCACCCCAGGTAAGCCCCGCCCCGAACACCACCAGCAGCACCAGGTCGCCACGCTGGATCTTTCCGGCGGCCACGGCTTCGTCCAAGCCGATGGCCACCGACGCGGCGGAGGTGTTGCCGTAACGATGCAGGTTGACGAACATTTGATCGGCATGGGCGCCGAGGCGTTCGGCCACGGCTTCAATGATCCGGCGGTTGGCTTGATGGGGGATAATGCACTTGATCTGGGAGATATCGAGTTCGCAGCGCCGCAAGGCCTCGCGGGCCGCCGTGCACATGGCCTGCACCGCCTTTTTAAAGGTTTCCCTGCCGTTCATGCGCAGGAAATGCAAGCGCGCGCCCACGGACTCAACGGTGGCCGGCTGGCGGCTGCCGCCGCCGGGCATAAACAGCAAGTCGGCGCTCCCGCCGTCCGCACCCATCACCGCCGTGAGCAGGCCATGCGAGTTGGGGCGGTTTTGCAGGATGACCGCGCCCGCGCCGTCGCCAAACAACACGCAGGTGTTGCGGTCCTGCCAGTCGGTAATGGCTGAAAGTTTCTCCGCGCCGATGACCAGCACGGTGTCGTAGGTGCGGGACATGATGAATTGCTGGCCGACTTCGAGGGCGTGAATAAAGCCGGAGCAGGCGGCCTCGATATCGAACGCCGCCGAGCGTTTGGCGCCGATTTTATGTTGCACCAGGCAGGCGGTGTTGGGAAAGGGCATGTCCGGCGTGATGGTGGCCACGATGATCAAGTCGAGCTGCGCGGCGGTGACCCCGGCCATTTTCATGGCCCGTTCGGCGGCCTGGGCCGCGAGATCGGAGGTAAATTCGTCGCGGGCGGCCAGGCGGCGTTCCTTGATGCCGGTGCGGGTGGTGATCCAATCGTCCGACGTTTCGACCATTTTTTCCAGGTCGGCATTGGTCAAGACCCTGGCGGGCACATAGGAGCCGACCCCGGTAATGGAGCAGGACCGGCCCTGAAAGTTATACTGGGCGCGCGGATTTTTGAATTTTTTGGCGGTGGACACGCTCATGCGTTGACGGCGGCGGGCGCATCCGCCGGCGCCAATACCTGGTTGGCCCGGGCAATTTCACGCGCGATGATGCGATTGACCTCGTGTTGCACGGTTTCGGTGGTGACCCGCAAGGCGCTGGCGATGGCGCGTTCACGCGCTGCGGCGTGGGCCTTCATCACCATGCCGTTAAAGCCCAGCAGCGGCGCGCCGCCGTAAACTTCCGGGTCCATGCGCCGGCGGATGGCGCCCAAGGCGTTTTGCGCCAGATACGCGGCGATCTGCCGCTTGGGATTGCGCATCAGTTCGCGTTTGAGCATGGAAAACATGGCCACCGCCAGGCTCTCGCTGGTTTTCAAAACGATGTTGCCAACAAATCCGTCGCACACCACCACGTCCACGTGGTCCTTGAACAAGTCGTGCCCCTCGACGTTGCCGATGAAATTGAGGTCGAGCTGTTTGCACAGCTTGAAGGCTTCGAGGGTCAATTCGTTGCCCTTGGAATCCTCGGTGCCGATGCTGAGAATGCCGACGCGGGGACGCTCGTAGCCGAGCACTTCGCGCGAATAAATGCTGCCCATGACCGCAAACTGCGCCAGGTGGATGGGCTTGCACTCGATGTTGGCGCCGGCGTCCAGCAACACAAACTCGTTGGCCTGCCGGGGGATCACCGTGGCAATGCAACCGCGGTCCACACCGGCGATGCGGCCGATCTTGAAGGTGGCGGCGGCAAAAATACCGCCGGTGTTGCCGAGGGACACCAGCGCGTCGGCCTTGCCTTCGGCCACCAGCCCGGCGGCGCGGAGAATGGAGGAGTCCTTTTTTTTGCGGAGGGCGGTGACGGGTTTGTCGTGCATTTCCACCACTTCGCTGGTGTGGACGACGCGGACGCGATGGTCGCGGAAACCGCGGGGCGGGAGGGCGGCGTGGATGGCGGCCTGATCGCCGACGAGATAGAGCGCGGAGATTTTTTGGTCGGCTTGGAGGGCGAGTTTGACTCCGGCGATGACCGTGCCGCAACCGTGGTCCCCGCCCATGACATCCACTGCAATTCGCATAGATGAAAGGCCGCTAGCGCTTGGCCGCGAACCGGGGCGCAAATCAGGCGCCAGCGGTGACGGTAACCACCTGCCGGCCCTTGTAATAGCCGCAGGCGGGGCACACGCGGTGGGGCACATAGGGCTCGCCGCACTGCGGGCATTGGCTCACTTGCGGGAGCCTGAGGGCACTGTTGTAAGCGCGGCGCATCCGCTGCCGGCTCCGCGATGGTTTACGCTTGGGAACACCCATAACATCAAATCACATCAAATCACAATTTCAATTTGTTCAATTCCGCCCACGGCGACGCCACTGCATCCCCCCGCGGTTCGCTGGCCCGGGCCGGGCCACTGGAGGTATTCTCCAAACCCCGGCACTCCGGCTTGCACAACGGATGCCGCGGAAACTCCAGCAGAATATCTTCCCGCACATACGGCGTCAAGTCCACGCAATCGTTATCCACCGCCACCTGCTCTTCGCCCGCAAACGGAAAATGGCGCGTCCAATGGGCGATCCGCAATTCGTGCCGGAATGGCTTCAGGCAGCGGACGCAGTCGCAATCCAAATCCAGCCATAGCGCGCCGGTCACCAGCAGGCCATCGCTCAGCTTCTGCACCTTCAAGTCATAGTGCAACGGGGGCCCTGTGCGAATCATCGGGTCCCGCACGGCGAAATCCAGCTCGGCCGCGGACAATTCTCCCTGCAAACGGATTTCGTGCTCCTCCAGGTGGCGAAGATTGACGCTTAACATAAACTTTCCGTTTCATTTTCCAGCGGTGCATCCGGCGGCGTGGGGCCCTAACGGCCGGACCGCAACTTGCCAGTCAATGCCTTTTGGACATGCGGCGGCACGAAAGCGCTCACGTCGCCTCCGAGGCGCGCGATTTCCTTTACCATGCGCGAACTGAGAAACGTGTAAGTGTCCTTGGGCGTCATGAAAATCGTTTCGATTGCTCCGTTGAGATTGCGGTTCATCAACGCCAGTTGGAACTCGAATTCAAAGTCGGAGACGGCGCGCAAGCCACGGATGATGACCTGGGCATGGCGGCGGGCGGCATAGTCCACGAGCAACCCGTCAAAGGTGTCGGTCTCCACTTTACGCAGCGTTCGCACCGCCCGGGCCGCCAGGGCCGCGCGCTCGGCCAGCGTGAAAAGCGGATGTTTGCTGTCGTTTTCGGCGACGGCCACGATCACGCGGTCGAACAACCGCGCGGCCCGTTGGATGACGTCCAAATGCCCGTTGGTGATGGGGTCAAAACTGCCCGGATAGATTACCGTGCGCATGAGGCACATTATCACGCGCACCGCTGAAGACGAGGAAGAAAATTGCTGCCCGTTTGCTTTCCCCTCTCCTATTCCCTCGCCCATTCTGATGGGGGAGGGACAGGGTGAGGTGAGGGTCCGGGTTCATGGAGAGATTTCCCGACAGGTCCTGAAAGACGCGATCACCCCCAACGAGCGGCTTCAAGCCCCGTTCGGCGGCAATTGCCAGGGCACTTCATAAACCCGCACCGCGTTGTGAATGCCTTTGACCGTGATGGGAAACATCTCGCGGCAGGTGCTGGCCAGCGCCGGGTCGTCGCGCAGCAAACGGTTGTAAGTGGTATCGCTGATGATGATGCGGCCACTGCCGGAAACGCCTTCGAGCCGGCTGGCGAGGTTCACTTCCAGTCCAAACACGGTGTAATTCAAGACGTGGGCGTCCGACCCCATCAGACCGACGGTGACGACGCCCGTGTTGATGCCCGTGCCGAGTTGCAGGGCGCGCAAGGGGGGTTTGGGGGGCAGGCCGGCGGAACGCCGGGCGCGATTTTCGACCTCGCGTGACGCATTTTCCGCCAGGCGCTTGAGGTTTAGGTCGTAGATGGCGCGTTGCGCGCTGAGGGCGGCATGGACACAGGCTGCGGCGTGCCGCGGGTTTTCCGTGGGGGCGCCCCAAAAGGCCATCACGCAATCGCCGATGTATTTGTCGAGCGTGCCGCCGTGCTGCTTGACCGCGTCCGCCACCGTGACCAGATACTGGTTTACCGTGTTGAGGGTCTCGCGGGCGGACTCGTCGAGGCATTTTTCGGCCCGCTCGTCATCCAACTGGTTTTCGCGCACAAAATCCGCCACCGACTTGTTCATTTCATCGGCCAGGGTGGTGAACCCGCGGACGTCGGCAAATAAGACGGTGACTTCGCGGCGCGCGCCACCGAGCTCCAGGGTGCGCGCGCCGAGCAACTCATTGACGACGTCGGGCGACACAATTTTGGAGAACACGGCCTTGACGCGGCGTTGTTCGCGTTCCTCGAACACGACGCGATAGGTCACCAGGCTGAGGTGCTCCACCAGCATGGCGCCGGCAACGGGAAAGAAGAGGGGAAGCCACCAGCGAAAAGCGGCGAAGGCGAAGAACGCCACGGCCAGATAGGCGAGCACCAGCAGCAATACGGCCAGCCAAGCAGCCACGGCCCGCAATTGCCAGGTGAGGAATGCCGTCAGCGCGCCCAGCAACACGATGAGGGCCAATTCCGCGGGCACCGACACGCGGCGCACGAAACGGCCGGTGATGAGGGAATTGGCCACGTTCCAGTGTTTGCTCACGAGCAGGGCATCCTTTTCCAATGGGGTGGCGCCGCGATCGGTCAGGTCATTGCCTTGGGCGGCCGACCCGACCACCACCAGTTGGCCGCGGAAATCGTCGGGCAGGCCGTTGGTTTGGCCGGTGAGCCGCAGTTTGTCGCGCCAGAGCAGGCTTTCGATGGGCGCGCGCAGCAAATGCGGATCATTCGGCGTAAGGCACCAATCAATGTAAAAATAACCACTGGCATCCACCGGAATAACGCGCCGGACGCCATTGGGGCCTTGCAGGGTGGTTTTGCCGTGCGCCCAATCCAGATCGGGGTGGTCCAAATCCAGCTTCAAGCGTTGGGCGGCCAGCACGATGCCCATATCCCACACGCGCTCGTCGGTGAAGGCCTTGGCGCGCGGGGGAACGCCGGGGGGGAGCCGGTCGCCAACGAAATCAGCGAGGGCGAAATTGGTTTGCGCGTCAATGGGCACCTTGATTTCGTCGCCATTGGACTGGGGCAGGATGATTTGTCCGGGCAGGACCCGGGCGAGGCGGAGGTCCACGCCCAATTCGGGATCGGCCCCGACTTTTTTGAAGAGGGGATGCCAATGGCGATAGACGTGGAAAACCCTTGCCCGCCTGAGGCAGCCGTCGGAATCCTTTTCGGTGGAAATGTCGCCCAGGGCCAGCGCATTGGTGGCAAACAAGTCGGGCGGCAGGACCTCGGCGGTGACGCCCAGCAGGGTATTGCCGGCCCGCCGCATTTGCAGTGCAAAAAAGTCATCGGATTCGAGCAACCGGCCATTGGCCATCTGGACCGGAGGATGGTCCGGTCGCAACTCGCCGAAGAGCACGTCAAAGGCAAGAGCCTGGGCGTGCTCGGCGGCCAGTTCTTCCACCAGCCGCCCATAGACTTGGCGGGGCCAGTAAAGGCCGTAGCGGTAACCGAGTTGTCCGCTTTGGACGGCGGCGATGCTGGATTCCTCGAACGACACGAAGGCCAGGCCAGGGGCGGCGGGGGCGGGAAGTTTGTGGGCCGCGCGAACCCGCAGATCGTAAGTCATTCGCTCCAACCGTTCGGGGAAATCAAGCCGGAGCAACTGAAGGGCGCAGACCAGCGCCAGGACAGCGACCGCGATGCCGACCGGCGTTCGCTTGAGCGGTTTCAATTTCACCGCGTCGGATTAAACAAAAAGCCAGAGCAACTCAAGGCTGCTCTGGCGTCGAATAACGGATGAAAGGGAAATTCAACGATGCCCGGAGGTGGGCGAGACATAAACGATCGTGTGGTCATGGGTGAACGAAACCACCTCGAAATACAAAGTGTCCAGAGCCGTGGAAATTTCGCCCAGGAAATGGATCATGTCGGAGGTCATGGGCGTCACCACGCCGCCGCCGCTCGAACCGGGCGCCCCGAGATAGTTGCCTTCGCTGATCACGACCGAAACCGGCGTGCCGGAGGGACCAATCAGAGACAGCACCACGGAACCCTTATAGACGGCGCACCAGCCGCTGGCGTCAATGCCAAAGATGGTACCCCGCACGCCGGCAATGCCGTTGGGAATTTTTACCAGATACTGCGAAGCGGCGGAAAGTTTCCGGACGCTGCAAAAGATGCGCCCTTGCTTCAAATCCAGTTCGGTGTCACTGACGGCGTCCACCCCGGTGTCGGAAATGGTCAACTTGTCGATTGCCAACACCGCGTCACTCATCATACGCACCATGTTTTGTTCCGCCGAAGGTTGGTAATCAACCAGGCCGCGAACGGGGTAGTCGGGGGCCGGGCCGATGCGGTCAGGCCATTGAGCGGCTTGCGGCACGTCTATGTTTTTGCCCAGAACAAAGTCCACGAACGAATCGTGTGCCGTCTGGATGATGGCGCCGGCGCCTAATGCCTTGCCCACGACCAAGGGATGCCAGTTGACGTTGTCCAAGGAATAACGGGCCATGCCTTGGATGCGGACAACGGTGACGATGCCGGGTTTGAGGGTTTGGCCGGAAACGGTGAACGCCACAGCCAGCAAGGCGCCACACACAGCAGCGGATAATGCTTTAATCATAATAGACCCTTTCGCGAAACTGCTTCTATTCACCGCGATTATAGACTTGGATAGCTCAATGTCAACCCTAAAAAAACCTAAAAAAAGACAACATTCTGTGCGCAAACACTGCCAATTTCTGCATAGCGGAGCCTTTAGGCGGCTCCGGCAGGCAGAATATCGGTGGCGCCTTTCTCAAACCAGGCAGGCTCAATAGCCCGCAGGCAAGAGGCTCTGGCCGGAGGCCTTTTCCGCCAGTTTTTGCAAAACGATGGCCTGGTAATTGATAGCCACGTCATTTTCGTTGTGCTCCAGTTGCAACGACCGCATGAACCAGGGCAGGGCGGCGGCGTAATCACCGGTTTGCACGTAATGCCAGCCGACCATGGCCACAGTGAGGTAGCCGTTGGGATCCAGCGCTTCGGCCCGGTTGAAATACTTTTCGGCCTCCTCATGCCGGTCCAGATAGTCCAGACACATGCCGTAACGCAAAAAACCATAGGCGTCGTGGGGATTCAATGCCTGGACGCGGGCCAACCATTTCATGGCTTCCTGGGCTTGCGATTCATAGTCGTCACCGCCCAGGAAACTGTCCGCGCGATACGCCTCGCCGATGTCGTAGGCGGTTTCAAAATTCATCGGTTCGGCGGCGAAGGCTTTTCCCAGGGCGGCGGTATGTTGGGGCGAATACAAGGCCGGGAAGTGCGCCGCCCGGGCGAGCCAAAAGGTTTCGTGGCCGCGCCGCCACGCTTGGGCGCTTAAATAGGCCACGCCCCCGGCCAGCACCACCGTCACGAGCAATCGGGCCGGCAGGTGCGCGTTAACCCAGTACCGTTCGGTGGCAAACCGCAGGTTGCTGCTCAGCAAGGCCAGGAGGGTTACGCCCAACAGCGCGTTGGCCGGGATGTGCAGATTGAAATCCAGCACCGAATGGACGCACAAGGCGAGCAGTCCGGCGGATGCGCCGCAGAAGAAGGCAAAGCGGTTGCTCAGGCCGGTGCCGAGTTCATTCTCCGCGTGCCGAACGTACCGCCAGGAGCGGACCAGCCCGGCAACGAAAAGGGCCATGCCCGCCAGCACGATCGCTCCGCCGGCGGTTCCCCAGTCGGCCAGGAGGTTGAGGTAATCATTGTGGGCGCGGTCCGGACGCAACTGCACGCTCTCCGGACGGTATTCGCGGAAAAGGCAGTCGTAGTGCGCCGGTCCGGCGCCCCACCAGAAATGGTCCAGCCACATCCGGTCCGCCGCCCGCCACAAATCCAGCCGTACGGGAAGATTGACGCTGCCGCTGTTTTCCAATTTTTCCATGCGCCGCATGTAGCCGACCGTCCCGTACAAAAACTGGTTGAAGAAATAAGCTCCCGCGACCAGGACCACGAGCAAGAGGACCAAAACCCGCCAGCGGTGATGGCGCTGGCAGGCCACCGCCAGCAGCACCGCCAGCAGACCCGCCGCCGCCGCCGCCCAGCCGCCACGCGAAAACGTAACCGCCAGGCCCGCAGCCATCACCAGCGCCGCGTAAGCCAGCACGATGCGCAGGACCGGGTTCATGCGGCCGGCCAGCACATAAGCCACCGCCAGTGGCAGCAGCAATTCCAGGAAACAGGCGAAATTGTTCGGCGAGATGTAAGTGCCGGAAGCGCGTCCGCCATAGGGCGAAAGCTCGTTCCACACGCGGTTGGAATGGGTGGCCAGTTGAAAAATGGCGTAGGCCGAAATGGCGGTGGCCACCAAGATGAGCGTGAAGCTCACCACCTGCGCCGATTCCTGGCGGTACACGTTGTTGACGATGGCGAAAAACAAAAAGGCATACACCAGCACCTGGATCATCTCCAGCCGCGCGACGTATTCGATGGGGGCGGTGAGATAGCGGATTACGGCGTAGAGGGCGAACGCCAGGACCACCCAGCAGAGCGGCGGCCACAGCCATTGCGGTCGCGGGCTGAACCATAACCGCAGCGCCCACAAAATCATCACGCCGATGGCCAGTGCCTGGACGACCAGAAAGGCCCAGGCGTCCACCGCGCCCATGGCCAGCGGCGCAAAGACCAGCATGGCCAGCACCAGCGCCAGGATTCCGCGCTCGAAGAATTTGTCCACCGATTCCCGATTCATGTCGTGGTCAACCGGTTAAAAATGAACCGCGTCCGCGGGCGAGTAAAGCGTCAAAAAGGGCGGAGGGGGCGCAATTTAAGGGCGTGTCACCCAAAACGCCCGGAGCGCGGACAGCTATGTCCGCGCGAACTGGTGGTTCGTAAATTGTGCGAATCCCATCGAGACCGAAACGCGCGGACTCAGCGGTTCGCGCTCCCGGGGTTGTGGTTTGCCACGCCGCTGCTTGGCACCGTGCTTGATATTGCCCCCGATTACAACAATGCCGGAACGCGGCGTTTACGCCGCTTCATTGTTCGAGAACCCACAGCCCAATCGTCTGACGATTCCCGCTCGGACGCTGAAGCGGCCTTCAGGCCGCTTCAGCGCACGGAAGCATTAGGATCAAACGATTGAGGTATCAGCGGGCGGTGCGGAAGCGGCGTGAACGCCGCGCGCGGCAACACCCTGCGTTCGGGGGGAACATTCAAGCTGCACACCCACCCGGCGCGCCGATGCCTATTGGCGCGGACGCAACGCTCAAGGCGGGGACTGGTGGTACGCCTGGCCGGATTGATACAATTCCATCACGTGCGCGTTGGCGTCGGCAATGTCCTTTTGCCCGTTGGCCAGCGCCGTCGCGCGCGCTTTTTGGGCGGTCGCCACGGCGTCGGCAAAACGCCCGGCCTCGGCGCAGGCGGCCGCGAGCGTGTAAAGCGGAATGGCCTGCTGGTATTGGGTTAACTCACAGAGCCGCTCACCCAGCGCGACGGCCTCGTGGCCGTTGCGCAGGTGCGGATCCGCACTGGTGGCCAGCAATAATGCAAGATTGTTCAACGCAAAAACGGAGTTGGTGTCCACCAGAAGAACGTGCCGGTAATGATTGATGGCCGTGGCATCCAGCCGGTTGCGCTGCGCGTTCAGGGCCAGTCTCAACTCAGCATCAGCATATCCGTCCTGAAACCATTGGCTCACGGCTTCCAAATTCGCCGGCCGTTCGCTGCCGGTGGTGAAGACGTATTGGCCCGGCTCCGATTGCGCCCGCTGACGAATGGCAGCGACGAGATCGCCGTATTGCCAGGCAGCTATTCCAGTAGAGAGGACGATTGCCACCAAGGCCAAAGGAAACAACAAGGGGAAACTGTTGCGAAACGCCCAAGCGGAGGCCGGGACGACCGCTTCGGCGCCCGGCGCCTCAGGCTTGGGTCGGCCCAGCCAGAGTTCGCTCAAGATGATGAGGCTCAGAGGCAGGACCAGCGTGAACACGCGAACTTCGGCGATGCCGGGAGGCACAGGCAGGCCAAGCAAAGCCACCCCGCCCAAGAACACCAGGATCACCAGCATGTAAGGCAGGAATCGTTTGCGCCAGCCCAGCACCAGAACCGCCACCAGCGTTCCCCCATTGGCGAAAATCACATGGTTGGGCGTTACCGAGAAAAGGACCTTCAGGTTGGCGGCCAAACCCCGGATTAGTAGTGAAGGCGAAAACGATCCGCCCGGATTTATTGCTTCGCTCAGGCCGAGCGCCGCCGTCTGGAGTTGCAATCCATCCAGCAGCAGCTTTCCTCCAACCGCATAAAACGTGATGATGGCGGCAAAGACGAAAAGGCGCCGGGACCATTTCCAATGGGTTGCGAACAGCACGAGCAGCGCACAGACCAGGACCGTTTCCATGAAAAAACTGCCGGCGCACGTGACCGCGACCATGGCCCAAATCTGGCGGCGCTCGAAAAACAGGACGGCCAGCGTGAAAAACAAGGTGGCCGGCATGTCCCAAGGAAAGAAGAACGGCCCGGAAGCGGGCGAGAAGGTGTACATGAGTCCCGCGAAGATGCCCAGGTTGATAAAAAGCGAATTGCGCAGCGCAAAATTTATGGCCAGAAACAACAACAGCAGCCATGCGGCGTGATACAGCCCAAAAACATTCATGAGCCGGTCCATTTGCGCCTGGCTGGGATTGTGTTCGCTGAGGGAGAAATCCATGAGCGCGCCGGACATGAGCAAGCCGGACAGGCGGCCGTTCCAATGCACACCCATAATCGGCTGGTCCAGGCGGTAGAGTTTTTCCGAGCCGGCCATGAACAGGTTGCCGTTCATGGGGCTGCCATAGGCGAAGTAGTTTCGGACCAGAAAGAAATAGGCCACACACAAGGACAACACCACGAACAACTCCATGAACCATTTCATGCCGCCGGCGCCGTTTGCGCGGGTGGCTGCCGCGCCGGATCCCGCTTGCGGTTCGTTCGACCAGCCGACCTTAAAGCGCACCAAATTCGCCAGCCGGCTTTTTCCATCGTTTGAGCGCATCTTCGGCTCCGCATCCCACCGGTTACTGGCCGCTGGAAAAACTTTCCGCCATGGCCACGGCTTTGCGCATGGCCATGGCCTTGTTCACGGTTTCCTGATACTCGCCATCGGGAGTCGAATCGTTCACCCAGCCGCCGCCGGCCTGCACGTAAGCCTGGCCGTCCTTGACCAACGCCGTGCGCAAGGTAATGCAGGTGTCCAGATTGCCATTAAACGAAAAATAGCCGACACAGCCCGCATACGGTCCGCGCGCGGTCTGTTCGAGTTCGGCAATGATCTGCATCGCGCGGATTTTCGGCGCGCCGCTGACGGTGCCCGCGGGAAACGTGGCGCGCATCAAATCGTAAGGCGTCCGGCTGGCGGCCAGTTTGCCCTCGACCTGCGAAACGATGTGCATGACGTGGCTGTAACGCTCGACGACCATCAATTCCTTCACATGGACGCTGCCGAAATCGCACACGCGCCCGATGTCGTTGCGCGCCAGGTCCACCAGCATCACATGCTCGGCGCGTTCCTTCGGGTCGGCGAGCAATTCCCTTTCCAGCGCCCTGTCTTCGTCGTCGCTTTTTCCGCGGCGGCGGGTGCCGGCAATCGGCCGGATTTCCACCCCGCCCTGCTCGCAACGCACGTGAATCTCGGGCGAGGCGCCCACCAACGAGAACCCGTCCAACTCCAGCAAAAACATGTAGGGCGACGGGTTGATGGAACGCACGGCGCGGTAAATGTCCAACGGCGGCGCCTTGACCGGGGCGGAAAACCGCTGCGAACCGACCACCTGGATGATGTCGCCGCCGGTGATGTATTGCTTGGCCTTGACGACGTTCGCACAAAACTGCTCCCTGGCCACGTTGGACTCAAAGGCGACCGGCGGCACCTCGCCGACCACCGTCACCGGATGGTGTTCGCCGGGCTGCTCGAGCAACGAAATAATGCGGTCAATCTCGCTCGTCGCGTTTTCGTAGGCCGCCATAATGTTGTCCGCCTCGTCCAAAACGGCGTTGACGAGGATGGTAATGGTCTGTGCCACCCGGTCGAACACGAGCAGTTGATCGGCGATGAGAAAATACATCACCGGCGTGCCCAGCTCGTCGCGGGGCGGGCGCGGCACCACCGGTTCGATGTCATGGATGAATTCGTAGCCAATGAAGCCGACCGCGCCGCCGGTAAACCGTGGCAGGCCGGGCACGGTCACCGCGCGGAATTTCTTCATCACCCGCTCGACGACTTCCAACCCATCCTTGACGGTTTTCCGGTCGCTCTCTCCGCCTGGCGGGGAGAGGGCCGGGGTGAGGGGTTTTAACTCAACCAAAAACGTATCAACAGTTTTCCCATTCTCGATGACCTCGACCCGGTTTCCGGTCTGCTTGATCACCGCCCGCGGATTGCAGCCGACGAAAGAGTAACGCCCCAAGTGTTCACCGCCCTCGACCGACTCAAACAGAAACGACTCGCCCTGCCCGCGAATTTTGCGATAGGCCGAAAGCGGCGTCTCAAAATCGGCCAGGATGCGGCGCGTGACCGGAATCAGATTCCCCCGGGCCGCCAATTTCAAGAATTCATCCAGCGTCGGCGAGTACATGACCACGCCAGAATGAGGAATGAATCGTGAAGAAACAACCAGTTTCTGTCAGGCGCCCCGGTCGGGGGGACGGGGCGAGGTTTCCACGGCCGGCGGTGGGCGATCCAAAGCCGGATTCGGCGCCCGGCGCAAGCGCCGCACCTCGCGCTTTGCCGCGCGATGAATGCGCCAGACGGCCAGCAGCGTGTAAACCGCCACCGCCATGGCATAGGCGATCATGCCCATCCCAATGCCAAACGGCACCAACCGCATGTCGCTGTAGCTCATGAGCACGGCGCCAACGGCGGCGGTGAGGAGGGTGTTGCCCGCCAGACAAAACAGATGCAGGGTCACCCGCGTTTCGCGCACGCGCTGCACGTGCCACTCCCGGTAGGCGTCCTCGCCGAGGGAACGCATGAGCCAGGCGGACTGGAAATTGCGTGCGGCCACCAGCACGCTGGCGGTGGCGACCACGATGGCGGACAGGGGCCACAAGGCCAAAACCAACACCAGCGCCGCGTTGACCAGCAGGCCCCAGCGCCAGCCCAGCTTCCTGGCCAGCGGATTTCCTTCCAGCGCGAGGCTCGGCGTGGCAATCCACGTGCTCAGGAAATCCACGCCGCGGGAAAAAATCAGCAGCGCGAGCAGTAACAAATACTCGCGGCTGCCGAAGGGGACCGAACCGTCCATACATCAGGCACAAAGCGAAAAGCGGGAAAGCGCCCACCTGCGCCGGGCCTGCGGCGGGCAGGGGAAAGCGGAAATGAGCCAGGACCGGCAATTTCGCTCTTCTTCGCCTTCACGCTTTCCGGATTCCACTTCTCCTTTCAAGTTCATTTCTTTCCGTAAATCTGTTCGGGTCTTTCGAGTTGGGCCTCCGTTATCTTAAACGATTTTCCGTCTTTTTCCACCGACCGGAAAAAACAGGAGCCATAGCCCTCGTGGCAGGCCGCGCCGGTTTGTTCCACCTGGACCAAGAGCACGTCGCCGTCACAGTCGAACGCGATGTCCCTGACATGTTGCGTGTGGCCGCTGGTTTCGCCCTTCATCCAAAATTTCTGGCGCGACCGGCTCCAGAAGTGCGTCTTGCCGGTGGCCAGCGTCTTCTCCAATGACGCCCGGTTCATCCAGGCCATCATGAGCACCCGCCCGGTTTTCTGCTCCTGGACGATCGCGGGGATCAGCCCATGGGCGTCGAATTTCAATTGATCAAGAAAATTCATCCGCCATTACAATGCCGGAGGCGGGTGGAAGAAAGAAGCAAAAACGAGGGAGTGGGTCAGTCTGGTGGGGCGAGCGTCCCCGCGAGCCAGCTCGTCAGGAGCCTCGCCCCACCAAACCGGCGCAACCTCTGTGCTACGGCCCAAGGGCGCTGTTGGTGGACGCTCTGGGGGCGGGCAGGGGAGCAGACATCAGCGAGTCCAAATTGGAAGGCGCTGGTGGTATCGGAGATGAGATGTTCGTCGAAATGGCGGCGGTGACGGGATTGGTCGCTGCCTTTTCGCGTTCTGCCAGGTTGCGTTCGAGGCGGTTCCGGAGGTCGGTATAAAAGGAATTGGTCACCGCGGCCAGTTGCGTGCGCGCTTGGTCGAAATAACCGGCCGCGATTTTGACGCGCGCCAGGTGGATGTAAACGCCTTCGCGTTCGGCCTCGTTGTGCGCAGTATGCAGCGCATTGGTCCAAGCTGCCAACGCGTCGTTGGTACGCAGCGGGCGAATGCCGTAATAACTCTCCGCGTAATCGGTCGCCAGCGGAAAATCGTCCGGTGAGAGCCGGATGGCCTCCCGATAGAACGCCAGGGCCTTGTCAAAGACCTGCTGTTCGTTGATGTGATAGAAACTCATGGCGTCCCGGCGGTATAGATACACGGTCGTGGCCAGGTTCCGATAGTACACCGGCTCGGTCGAATCGAGGGCGATGGCCTTGGCGTAATCGGCGAAGGCGTTGGTCACGCCGCCCGACTCCCCGTAATAATTTGCCAGATTGTTCCACGCCGCGGGATTTGCCGGGTCCAACTGCGCCGATTTTTCAAACTCCAGCCCGGCCCCGCTCTCGTCGCCGATATCATCCAGAAACGTGCCGTATGCCAGATGCCCGCGGGCCGAATTGGGGTAACGTTGCAGAAAGTCCTGATATTTTTTGCGGACCTCGTCGAGTCGCTCGTGAATGCGCTGGTTCAATTGCTCCTTCGATTCGCCCGCCCCTTCCGCCGCAAAGGCGTTGTTGTCGCGAATCCATTTGTCCACCCCGGCCAACGCCGCGTCGTCCTCCTCCATTAATTTCTCCAATTCCTGCTCGGCCGGATCGTTTGGATTGGGGATGGAAACCGACACGCCCACGTTCTGCTGAATCACATTGCTCACCGCCAGCGGCTGGTTGGTGGCCACCAGCGCGCCGACCAAGCCGGCCAGTAGTTCGTTCACGCCGTTACCGTATCACTTCAACGGTCAGAGTCGAAATCAAACTTCGCCTTGACCTGGGTCAAGGGGTTCGGGCGCCGAAGCTTGTGATTACGTTAGCAACGACCAAGCGGACGCTCGCCGCCGAGCTGGGCACCGTGAGCGAAACCTTTTCCCGCACGCTGGCAAAACTCCGCGAAAAGTCGCTCGTCAAAGTCGAGGGAAAAACCATCGTCGTGTTGCCACCGGCCCGGCTGGCCGGCTTATTAGAACAAAATTTGAGCGGTTCGCCCCCGCCGTCTTGACTTACCGGCGGTTTCTTCGCCTCGCCCCAGTTGGTCGGGATTACCCCGCCCGGGCATCAGGCAACCTTGCGCATCATATTCTGGCCGCCGAAGGGATTCGGCGCGCGGAGGATGCACTCTGGATCATCGCGCCACTGTCCGTCCACCAGGAACCGGTAAGTGTGCGTGCCCGGCTCGAGGTCCACCGTAGCCCGCCACACCCCGTCGGCGTCTTTTTGCAGACTGATTGGGCTGTCCTGCCAATGCGTGAAATCTCCAACCAACTGCACGCTTAACGCCTCGGGCGCGCTAAAGGCAAACGTCTGCCTCCGGCTCGGAGCGGTTTTCTTCAAGTTTATTTGCTTTGCCATACGATTTCCTCTTTTTCCTTTCTTTACACACCCTAAGCCCTCGCTGTCCGGTCGCAACGTCGAAATTGTCCCGCACGGAAGGCTCATCGGGGTCTGTCGCTCAACACGGTCAACTGGTGCCAGGCGGCAAATTGTTCGATTCGGGCGCCAAATGACACCACCGCCGCGTGCCCGCCCGACAACAGCACCACGGCGGCATCTCTCACGCGCCGGTGCAACGCCCAGTTTTCCAGCCATTTCATCAATTTTTCCGGCGCTGAATGCGTCTTGCGGATGGCGAACACAATAAGGTCCGCGCCCGCCGCCGCCGCCCCCGCCGCCGCGCCCAGCTCCGGGTGTTCCAGCCAATCGAGCCGCCACGGCTTCACCTCGCATGGCGTGGCCGCGTCCGCGCGCGTCGTTGCCTGCTTCAGGAGCACCGCCGCCTGCGTGGCGCCATCCAGATCGTCGTAAATCACGGTTGCGTGGAGCGCCGGTTTTGCGCCCCGGCTTTTGTTCGTTGTGGTCATCTCCATTTTTTCCCTTGTTAAGCTCTGACACGACCGCCCCGAATCGGTTCAATCTGGAAGGAAATTTTTGTGCTTACACTTCCTTCACCACGCCCCAGTAAACGTCCAGCCGTTTGCCCAGGTAGAGCTTCACGGCTTTGACCAGGACACTGGCTTCCAAACGCTGGCCGTGGGCCACGATTTCCTTGAGCGTCATGCCGGGGCGGATAGAAAATGAACCTTGCGCGATAATCGGCCCCTCGTCCAGCCGGGTGGAAACGAAATGGGCGGTGACGCCGGCGATTTTCACGCCCTGTTCATAGGCCTGCCGGTAAGCCTGGGAACCGGGAAAGCTGGGCAACAGCGAGGGATGGATGTTGATGATCTTGTTCTTATACCGCCATACAAAGTTCGGAGAGAGGATCTTCATGAAGCGCGCCAGCACCACAAAGTCAATCTGCCGCTCCTCCAGCAACCGTAACACCTGGTCCTCCGCCCTGGCCCGGTCCTGCCAGCCAATATGCGCAAACGGCAGTTTTGCCTTTTCCGCCAGCGGCGCGAAATCGGCGTGGTTGCCGATGACCAGTGCGGAGTCCGCCTTCAATTTTGCGGCCAGCAGCGCCTGAAAGCAGTGCGGCTCCCTGGTGACCATGATGGCGTAGCGCTGGCGGCGGTCCGGCTCAGTGAATCGCAATTTGATTTCCATGCCCAGTTGCCGCGCCAGGTGGTCCAGCCCCGCGCGCAAGGCAGCGATCTTGCACGCGCCGGGTTTCCAGGACGCCTGAAGGGTCATGCTGAACTGGCCGCGGGTGACCTGCTCCTCCAACGCCTCGATATTGGCCTTTTGCTCGAAGAGAAAACTCGTGACCCGCGCGATGACGCCGGTTTTATCGCGCCCGATGACGGTGACGGTGGCGAACTGTTTCATGCGAGAACCCGGGACGAATTACACGAATCGGGGCGGAATGAAAAGGTATTGTGGGGATGAATCCGTTAAATCAGTGACTGGTTAAGGGAGTTTTAAGGGAGTTAAATGAGACCCGACCAATAGCGCCCAATTTCGGCCAAGATGCCCCACGACCCATACTGCCCTATATCGCCCAAGAAGCCCCACAAGCCTACCGTGCTGACTCCACCTACCACCAGCCACGGTAGTCCGGCTTGGGCGAAAGGCACTACAGGTTGGATGGGTGGAGTCAAAAGGAAAGCCCGGAGGGGCAATTTAACACACTGAATCGCTTAACCCGTTGAACCGCCGCTCGATATCCGAGCCGAAGAGGTGGTTTTGTTCGAGCCAATGCGCAACTTTTTCCCGTTTCGGTTGTTAAACGAGGGCATTCAAATGGCATTTGGCTCGGTAAAGAACCTGGTCGCCTCGGTTGCCGAAGCGACGCCAGCCCAGTTTGACGACTGGCACAAGGCGTGGCGCGCGGCGGCCGACAGTGGCGGCGTCGAAACGCTGCTCTCGTTCATCGCGCGTGAACGGGGCGTGGCGGAGGACGTATTCCTCCAACGGCTGGCGGCCACCCTCGGCTGGCCGTACGTGGATCTGCACAAACTGACCGTGCCACCGGAGGCCCGGAACAAAATCTCCACCAAGCTCGCCTTTCAATATTCCATCCTCCCCGCCACGCTGGAAAACGACCGGCTGCAGGTCGCCGTCAGCGACCCGTTTGATGCCGCGATGGCCAGCGCGGTGCGGTTCGACGCGCGCGTGCCGGTGCAGTTTGCGCTGGCGCCCAAAGCCGACATCGAAAAGGCGCTCAAGAAATACTACGGCGTGGGGGCCGAAACGCTGGAAGAACTCGGCGAGGAAGAGCCGATGGAACTGGAGATCGCCAGCGACAAGGAAATTACCGAGGCGGACCAGGAGGCCAGCGTCATCAAATTCGTCAACCAGATCATCTGGGAAGCCTTCAAGGACCGCGCCACGGACATTCACTTCGAGCCGGCCGAGGACGAGTTGCGCATCCGCTACCGCATTGACGGAATTTTGCACCAGACGCCCATGCCGCCGCAGTTGAAGCGCTTCCAGGCCGCGCTGATCTCGCGCATCAAGGTCATGAGCGGCATGAACATATCCGAGAAACGCCTGCCCCAGGACGGCCGCATCAACGTCCGCATCAAGGGCGAGGAACTGGACATCCGCGTTTCCACCGTGCCCACGGTCTATGGCGAGAGCGTCTCGTTGCGCCTCCTGACCCGCGGCAAAATCTTTTTGAGCCTGGACAAACTGGGCTTCGCTCCGCGGGACGAGGCGCTGATCCGTGAGATCATCGTCAAGCCCCACGGGATTTTCCTGGTGACGGGGCCCACCGGTTCGGGCAAGTCCACTTCGCTCTACGCCTTCCTTGCGGCGATCAATTCCGTCCACAAGCGCATCATCACGATTGAGGAGCCGGTGGAATACGAATTGAAGGGCATCAACCAGATCGCCGTCCGGCCGGATATCGGCCTCACGTTCGCCATGGGCCTGCGCCATATACTGCGCCAGGACCCGAACGTGGTGATGGTGGGGGAAATCCGCGACATGGAGACGGCGGAAATCGCCATCCGCGCCTCCCTTACCGGCCACCTGGTGTTTTCCACCCTGCACACCAACGACGCCCCCAGCGCGTTCACGCGTTTGATTGACATGGGCATCGAGCCGTTTCTGGTGGCTTCCTCGGTGGAGGCGATCATGGCCCAGCGGCTCGTGCGCACCATTTGTTCACACTGCAAAACCGAGCAGAAGGTCGAGACGGATTATTTGCGCAAGATCGGCTTTCCCGAAGAAGACATGGCCACGGCGAAGTTTTGGAAGGGCACGGGCTGTGAAGAATGCCGGCAATTCGGGTATCAGGGCCGCAAGGGCATCTATGAATTGCTGGTGCTCACCGAGGCCATCCGACCGCTGGTCCTGAGCCGCGCCCCCGCCACCACCATCGCGGCGAAAGCCATGGAAGCGGGCATGCGCACCCTGCGCACCGACGGCTGGACCAAGGTCAAGAACGGCGAAACCACCATCGAGGAAGTCCTGCGCGTCACGCAGATCGAAGAGCACATGGATGCACTCAGTAGCGACGAGAAACCTAAATTTACCAGCCGTTGACCGAATGAACCCCGCCGCAACTGACATGATTCGCGATTCGCTTGTGGCGCAGACTTTCAAGTCTGCGGTATCGCGGGTATCCAACCCGCGGGCTGCCCGCCGATCCACAGTGCGTACGGACGGGGTGCCGACTGGAAGTCGGCGATACAGCAGGTTGGAAACCTGCGCTACCGGGTTTTTCAGAGATCGTCAATCGTAAACCAAAAACTCCCATGGCCCGCTGGCATTCCTGCAACGTCCTGCAAATCGCCCCCGACGGCAACCGCCTCTGGCAGTTCGACGCCAAGGGCGGCGGCTTCGCCCTGGCGCGGGAGCATCGCGGCCAGACGCTGCCGGCGCGCGGGGTCGTGAAATCCTGGAGTTCGCTGTGGCAACCCAAGCTCAACATCGCCTGGCTGCCGCCAGAGAACGTCTTTCTGCGCGTCATCGAAGTGCCCGTCAGCAACTTCGACGAAACGCTTTCCATGGTGGAGTTGCAATTGGAAAAAGTATCGCCCCTGCCGGTCACGCAAGTCGTCTGGACCATGCACATTTTGCCGGGCCCGCCTGCCGCCGCTCCGGCGCGCGCTCCGTCGGCCGGCGAAACGCCGGCAGCCGCGGAACTGCAAACCATCATCGTGGCCATCGTCGCGCGCAGCGCGGTCGAGGAGTTGCTGGGCAAACTTGAAGGCCAAGGTTACCTGGCTGACCGGCTGGAAGTGCCGATGCTGGACCAACTGGAAGCCGCCGCCGCAGACGGTTCGGTGCCTCAGCGTCAAGGCGAGACGAACGTGTGGGTTTATCCGGTGCTGCTGGGGGGCCAAACCGCGGCCCTGGTGGCCTGGTGGTGCGGCGGCCGGTTGCGCAGCCTGAGTTTTGTAGCGCTGCCGCCCGGCGATGACCGCACCCAGGCTTTGAAAGGGCAGTTGGCCCAACTGGCTTGGGCCGGCGAATTGGATGGCTGGCTCAGCGCGTCCCCCCGCTGGCATCTGGTGGCGGACCCGGTCAACGCCGCCGAATGGGAAAAGATGTTGGGTGAGGCTCTCGGCGAGCCGATGGACGTATCGGCCCCGCTGGCGCCGGCGGAACTGGCCGGGCACACGGCGCGGCGCGCGGCGGCCGGCAGCAGCCGGGCCAACCTGTTGCCGCCCGAATTCTCCGGGCGCTATCACCAGCAATTCGTGGATCGCCTTTGGCTGCGCGGATTGCTGGCCACCGGCGTGTTGTATGCCGTGGGGGTGGTCATCTATTTTTGCGCCGTTGGCCTGCTCAATTACAAAACCCAGGGCGTGGAAAGCCAGGTGGCCCAGTTGAGCGGCAGTTACACCAACGCCCTTCAGCTCAAGGCGCGTTATGCGGTGCTCAAGGAGCGGGAAGACCTCAAATATGCCGCGCTGGACTGCTGGAAAATCATCGCCGAGCAACTGCCCGAGGGGCTCTCGCTGCAACGGCTCAGTTTTGCAAATGGGAGCAAGCTTTCCCTTGCCGGGGTGTGCGCGCAGGACCAAATCGGCCTGATCAGCGACAAGGGCGGTTTCTACGACCTGGTGCGCAAGGTGCAGGTGAACGGCCAGCCGATGTTCAGCCAGAACACGCCCTCCAGCGACCAGTTGATCTTCCGTCTCGCTGGCAAAGATCAGCAATCCTGGAACTTTGCCGTGGAACTCCAGCACGCGGAGGGTGAGCCGCAATGAACAAATACTTTTCGCATCTGCGCCCCATGGAGCGCCGCCTGGCCGTCGGCGTCATTGTCGTCGTCATCATCGTGCTCAATTGGTGGTTCGTTTGGCCGCACTTTTCCGATTGGGACAACTTGCACGGGCGGCTGGAATCCGCGCAACGAAAACTCAAGGTGTATCAGGACGCGGTGAAGCTCATTCCCGAGTATCAGGCCAAGGTGAACAGTCTGCAAACCGGTGGCGAAGTCATCCCCACCGAGGACATGGCCATCAATTTCCTCCGCACCATCCAGTCGCAGTCCATGCAAAGCGGCGTCAATATCACCACCTATTCGCGCGCCTCCACCCACACCAACGACGCCTTCTTCGTCGAGCAGGTCCAGACCATCAGCGTGACCGCCAGCGACGACCAGTTGGTGGACTTCCTTTACAAACTCGGTTCGGGCGCCTCCATGATCCGCGTGCGCGACCTTGAACTTCAACCCGACCCCCAACATCAACATCTGTCCGCGAACATCGAGCTCGTCGCCAGTTACCAGAAAAATCCGGCGCCCGCTGCGTCCGCTTCGGCCAAAACCGCATCCGCCAGTTCCAAATGAAAACGTCTCTTCTCGCCTTGATTGTAGCGCTTACCAGCTTCGAGCTTCGGGCGCAATTCCCCGCTCCGCCTCCGCCCATGACGACCAACACGGCGCAAGCGCGGCTCCGCATGATCCAGGAGCTGCAAGCGCGGCGTCACGCTTTGACCAACACCGCGGCCGCGAATGCCGCGGCGGCTCCTGGCGTCCCCGGCGTCCCCGGCGCGGCTGTGCCGTCCCTGCCACCTGTGCCTCCCGCCGCGCCCGCCGCCCAACCCGGCGCCCCCACGGCCGGGGCCAACCCGCCCGCCGCGCCCGCCGCACCCACGGAAGAAACACTCCCGCCTGGCAATTTTGATTTTCAAGGCGTGGACGTCAACCAGGTGCTGGATGTTTATGCCAAGCTGGTGAACCGCACGATTCTCCGCGGTGCCCTGCCCCAGGCACAGATTGTTTTGAAAACCCAGACGCCCCTGACCAAATCTGAGGCCATCGAGGCTCTCCAAGCCGTGCTCGCACTTAATGGTGTCTCGCTGGTCAACATTGGCGAAAAATTCGTCAAGGCGGCCGGATCAGACCAGGCAGGCACGTTGGGCGCCGAATTCAACGAACAGAAAGCGTCCCAATTGCCGGACCTGGGCTCTTACGTCACGCACATCGTGCAGTTGCACTACCTCAAGCCCACCGAGATGCAGCCGGTCATCGCGCCGTTCGCCCGCTTGCCGAACTCAATCATTCCCTTGGACGCCAATGGCATCCTGGTCCTGCGCGACAACGCCGAAAACGTGAAACGAATGCTCGAAATGATCGCACGAGTGGATACCTCTGTGCCCGCCGAGTATATCTCTGAAGTCATCCCCATCAAATACGCCCTGGCGTCAGACATTGCCAGCGCCTTGAGCAGCCTGGGAGCAGGAGGCGGAGGAGGAGGGGGCGGCGCGAGCATTGGCGCTCAACAGAGCAATCCCCGCATCAGCGGCTTTGCGAACAACCAGAGCGGAGGCACGGGCGGTATCGGCGGCGTTGGCGGCATTAACGGTATGCAGGGAGGCGCCACGAGCGGTGTTGGGGGCGGCGTTAACCGGCCGCAGGCCACGACCGCGCCGGCCGCAAACAGTTTCCAAAACCGCTTGCAAGCCATCATCAACCGCGCCGGCGGCAGCCAGCAGGACCAGATCCAGCTTTTCGGCGAGACCAAAATCATTGCCGACGAGCGGAGCAACTCGCTCCTCATCTTCGCCACCAAGCAGGACCTGGCCACCATCAAGGACATTATCTCCAAGCTGGACGTCCTGCTCTCGCAGGTCCTCATTGAGGCCGTCATCATGGATGTCAACCTGAACAGCTCGCTGAATTACGGAGTCTCCGCAGTGCAAAATCCGCAGACCTACTCCCCCTCCACTCCGGTCATCGGCGGCGGCGGCGTGAATAATGGCCAGAACATCCTGTCCTTCTTGAACGGCGGCGTTAGCGGTCTCACCAATGGCACCAGCCTTGCCAACAACCTTTCCCCCGGCCTCAGCTATTTCGGAAATATCGGACCGAATTGGGACGTGGCCATGCAAGCCCTCACCAGCGATAGCCACGGTACAGTCATCCAGCGCCCGCGCATCCAGACCTCCCAAGCCAAACCCGCCCAATTCTTCGTCGGCCAGACCGTGCCGTACATCACCGGCTATGGCAATTACGGCTATGGCAACCAGTCCAGCTATTCCCAATTGTCCGTGGGTGTCGAACTCGACGTGACGCCCTTTATCAATCCTGACGGCCTGGTGGTCATGGACATCAACCAGGAAATTGATAACGTGAGCGGCTATACCTCGATTGACGGAAACAACGTGCCGGATACCGACAAGCGGACGCTCTCCTCGGAAATCGCCGTGCGCAACCGCGACACCATTCTCCTGGGCGGATTCATTCGCACCGACAAAACCATTAGCCGCTCGGGCGTGCCGCTGCTGCAGGACATTCCCCTGCTCGGGAATCTGTTCACCGCGCACAACAACACCAAGGATCGCGAGGAGCTGGTCGTGCTCATGCGCCCCACCGTTTTGCCAACCCCCGAATCGGCCGCCCAACAGACCATTCGCGAGGAACAACGACTGCCCGGAGTTTCCGCCGCCGAGGCCGAGGACGCGGCCGACGAAGCGAACCTGGTTGAAAAAGAGCGCAAGGCGGAACAGTTGCGCGCCAAGCAGGAAGGCAAACTGCGCGGCTTTTACAACGTTTCGACGACCAACACCTTTGCGCCGCCGGCCGAGGACATGCCGTTTAGCGCGCCGCCGGAGCCGCAGCGGGTGACCAACAACGCCGCGCCGCCGCTCTATCCCTGATCCGGAAGGGGCCGCGGGAATGAGGCAGGGCCGCAGGAGCGTGGCCTTGCGGATGCTTCGCCGTCCGGTCGGTGGTGTCCTAATTTGCCGTGGAGCGCGGGCTTCAGCCCGCTTGACGCCATGAAATGCTTCGGCCGATGAAGCGGCATGAATGCCGCGCTCCTGAAGTCAGGACACCGCCGGCCGGCCGGTACGCTTGCGGAAATCTGGAAAATTTATTGTATGTCGGGATTAATTGTTGCAGGCTTTAAAAACGGCATGGAACATGGCACCACCGGCTCCATCAGAATGACGCGATTTTTCCATCTCCCTCTGCTCGCCTTGTTGGCCGCCGGCTGGCTCGCCCTCTGCCCGCGTGCCGGCGCGCAGGCGCTCGCCATCTCCGTCAGCAATTCACCCAGCCCCGTCCTGATCGGCAATTCGGCCGCCTATACCATCAATGTTACCAACTTGTTGGGCACCACCATTCCCCTGTACGTGACCAACACTTTTTCAACCAACGCCCAGCTTGTCAGCGCCTCCGTGGTTTACGCCGGGAACCCGCCCGACATAACGAGCAGCAATGCCACCAGCATTGCTATCGAATTTCCTCCCCTCGGCGTCTTTGGCAATGAATTGGATACGGCCCAAATAACGGTCTTGGCCGCTCCCACCCAGGCCGGATTGTTCACCAATACTATCGCGGTGTCCGGTCTTGGCTTCACCAACTTTGTCACCAACGTCGTGCTTACCGCCGTCATCCCGCCGCCGCTCCAAGCCGACCTTGCCGTAACCGTTGCTGGCCCCATCCAAACCGTCATTACCAACGATTGGATGACCTACGACCTCACGGCCACGAATATGGGTCCGGATGACGCCACCAACGTCGTGCTCACCAACACCTTGCCGCCAGGCGTGTTGCTGTTGTCGGTTTCCCCGTCCAACCAGACCTACTCGGTCGTCAGCGGCAGCAACCTGCTTTTCAGCCTCGCCACCTTCACCAATGGCGCTTACGCAAACCTGGCCTTTACTGTGCAGCCAACCAACGTCGGCCTCCTCACGCTCTCCGCGTCCCTTGGCTCCACGAACATTGTTGACCCGAATCCCACCAACAATTTCGCCACCACCAACGTTCCTGTCATTGCCTATTTGGCCACGCTGTCCGCCGTCACCAATTCGGGACAAGTCCTCGACCTGCAAAATGGCTACCTCGAACAATCCATCTTGTTGAGCAATCCCAGCGGCACCAACCAGCCCGCCGCGCGATTGGTAGTGACCGGCCTGACCAACTTCCTGGTCAACGCCGTCGGCACCAATAGCGGAAACCCCTTTGTCTATTTAAGCTCGCCGCTGGCCGCGAATCAGGCCGCCAGCCTGCTGCTGCAATATCCGCAGCGCAGCGCCTTTCCGTTCACCAATGGCCAGTTGCAAGCCTTCGGCGTCCCCATGCCCAACTGGACGCCTCCGCCCGCCACCGCCGTCAGCAACAATTTTAGTCCTTACCGCATCGTGCCCCTTTCCAATGGCCGCATCTTGATCGAATGGCCGGCCGTTACCAACCAGAGCTACACGGTGGTCTATAGCGACAACCTCTTGTTTTCCAACGCCATGATCGCGCCGCCCACCATTACCGCCCAAGTCAGCCGGCAGCAGTGGATTGATTACGGTCCCCCAACCACCGTAAGCGCGCCCACTAACAGCACCACGCGCTTCTACCGCCTCATCCTCAACCCCTGACGCCCATGCGAAGCTTTCATTCATTGGATGTTGGATGTTCTCTGTTCCCGTTCCGACGCTTCTGGCCTCCCGGTTGCTGCTTGCCGTTGTGCCTCGCCGTCTTCTTGACCGGCTTTGTCCTGCCCGCCTTGGCCCAGCCCGAAACCTTCGAAGGCAACCCCGATTCAAGCGCCTTCATCCCCATCCCCAAGGATACCGACGATTGGACGCGCCATTTCCGCCTCGGCGCACTGGTCGGCCTGAATATCAGCGCCAACTTCAACGAGAGCGCTGCGGCGTTCAACAGTCTGGGTGGCGCCCCGCAAAACGGAATATTCGGCGACGGCTACGTGCGCACCGACCAAACCGGCAATGCCGGCGGTTATACCGGCTACTGGGGCTACAACAACGCCTCGCAATACAACGCCGCGGCACAAACCCTGACGATGCACTCCATCAACTCGTTTTCGACCACCAGCGGCGTCAACTCCAGCGAGAATGGCGGCTTCATGCCGGGTCTTGAAGCGGCTTACGGCGGCAATCTCTGGTATTGGAAACACGCCCGCGTCGGTTGGGAAGCCGGCTTAGGCTGGCTGCCCATCAGCCTCACCGCCAACAGCGCCTTCAGCGGGACCGCGAGCCAGGTTTCTTACGTTTACAATGTCGGCAACGTCGTTCTCCCCTCCGCGCCCTACCAGGGCGGTCCCAGCGGACAGGGCGAACCTCTTATTCCCTCCACGCCCGAATCCCAAACCGCTACCAACCTGGAAGTTTCCGGCACCAGCCAGAACACACTCGACGTCTCACTTTACACCCTGCGCTTCGGGCCGACGTTATATTGGGATCTCACCCAGCACTTTTCCACGTCAATCGGCGTCGGCCCCGCCCTTGGCGTCGTCAGCGGCGATTACAAATACACCGACACCATCATGACTGGCGGGTTCCCCACGCGTACTTCCGGCCAGATCAACGCCACCGATGTGGTCTTCGGCGGCTACGTGAATGCGACGCTCCTGTATCACACCTCGGAGAGCGCCGACATTTACATCGGCGCGCAATACATGCCCATGACCGACGCCACCATCAGCGGCAACGGCCGCTCGTGCCAATTGAATTTGAGCGGCCAGCTTTACTTCTCCGTCGGCATTAACTGGGCTTTTTAATGGCAGGGACGCCGCCCTGCGGAGTCCGTCCTCGCCCTCGTCCACCGCGCCGACTTTCTGCCGAAACTTCGTCCTCGAAATCCCCTTTGTGCTGTGTCTTCGTCCCTTTGCGGATGGTGGCTTTCATTTTGCGTGACGGAGTTTTTCCAATTCCCGGCGCAGAGGCAGCCAGTATGCTTTGTCCCGCTGGCGCTCGGCGGTTTCCCCGGCCAGCAACGCCTGCTGCAAATCGTCCAATTTATTTCAATTCAAAAGGCGGGACTGCGATCGGTTCGGCCAGCAATTCGGCCAGGGCCTTGCGCAGCCGGGCGAAGTTGGCGGCGTCGGCCAGTACCGAAAAGTCCGTGTCGCGGTTAAATGTTTCCGCTTTGCCATATCCGATTGGGCTTCGCATCTTCCGCCATTCGCCATTCGCCATTCGTAACTCACAATGCTATGGTCTTCCCGGATTTTGCCGCCGGTTGGTTCTATCCGGCGGCGTTTCTGATTTTATGAACTATTCAAAACTCGAATGGTGGGAACGATTCCAAAAATATTACGCCGAGTTCCCCACGCTCGGCCTCGCGGTGGACTTGAGCCGGATGAACGTGGACGATACTTTCTTCGCCGCCATGGAACCGCGCATGCAAAAGGCCTTTGCCGATATGGCGGCGCTCGAGCACGGCGCGATTGCCAATCCGGACGAAAACCGCATGGTGGGCCACTATTGGCTGCGGAATCCGGCCCTGGCCCCGACCAGGGAAATCCGGCGCGAAATCGAGGCAACACTCGCGAAAATCAAGGATTTTGCCCGCAACGTTCACCGGGGTAAAATCCGCGGCAAATCCGGCAAATTTGAGAATTATCTGCTGGTCGGCATCGGCGGCTCCGCGCTCGGCCCGCAGTTTGTGGCCAACGCCTTGGGAGACCCGCGCACCGATAAACTCAAGCCCTTTTTCTTCGATAACACCGACCCGGACGGCATGGGCCGCGTGCTCGCCACCATCGGCAAGGGTCTGGGCAAAACCCTTTGCGTCGTTGTGTCGAAATCCGGCGGCACCAAAGAGACGCGGAACGGAATGTTAATTGCCCAAGCCGCCTACGAGAAGGCGCGCCTGAATTTTGGCCGGCACGCGGTGGCCATCACCACCCACGGCAGCGAATTGGACAAAATCGCGCTGGAGAACAAATGGCTCACCAGCTTCCCCATGTGGGATTGGATCGGCGGACGGACCAGCGAACTGTCCGCCGTGGGTTTATTGCCCGCCGCACTGCAAGGGCTGGAAATTGATGAAATGCTTGCCGGGGCCCGTGAGTGCGATAAACTGACGCGAACCGCAAACGTAAAACTCAACCCTTCAGCGCTTCTAGCGCTGGCATGGTTTGAGTCCGGTAACGGTAAAGGAAGTAAGAATTCGGTCATTTTGCCCTACAAAGACCGTTTGGAGCTGTTTTCGAAATATCTCCAGCAGCTCCTGATGGAATCGCTTGGTAAAGAACTGGATCTGGACAAGCGCCTCGTCAATCAAGGCATAAACGTATTTGGAAATAAGGGGTCAACCGACCAACATGCTTATGTTCAACAACTTAGAGATGGATTGAGTAATTTCTTCGTGACATTCATCGAAGTGCAAAAGGACGAGGCCAAGCCGAGCCTCACGGTTGAACCGGACGTGACCAGTGGCGATTTTCTTCATGGCTTTTATTTGGGTACTCGCCAAGCTTTGGCTGAAAAAGGCCGTGAATCGCTGACGATCACCATTGACGAGGTTTCGCCATTCGCAGTCGGTGTCTTGATTGCACTGTTTGAGCGAGCCGTTGGATTCTATGCTTCGCTGGTGAATATTAACGCGTACCACCAACCTGGCGTGGAAGCCGGCAAAAAGGCGGCGGGTAATGTGATCGCCATTCAGCGCCGGGTGCTGGCGGAACTTTCCAAGAAACCGCGTCAGTCCCTGACGGCAGTCCAGATCGCCGACAGAATTCAGGCAAAGGACGACATCGAAACTGTTTTCAAAGTGTGCGAGCACCTAGCGGCGAATGCCGACCGGGGGATCAAAAAGCGCCTTGGCAGCTCGCCATTCGATTCGGAATACAGGCTAATCTGAATCCATGTTCATTTACCCAAAGCAATACGAGGTCATCGTTGTTGGTGCCGGCCACGCCGGCATCGAGGCGGCACTCGCAGCGGCGCGCATGGGCTGCCAAACGCTGCTGTTGACCATTAATGCAGACACCATCGGCCAGATGTCTTGCAATCCGGCCATCGGCGGGCTGGCCAAGGGTCATTTGGCGAGGGAAATTGATGCTCTTGGCGGCGAAATGGGCAAAGCCACAGACATGACCGGCCTGCAATTCAGGATGCTAAACACCAAAAAAGGGCCGGCCGTCTGGGCTCCGCGCGCCCAATGCGATAAGAAGGCTTACCAATTCAGGCTGAAATGGATCTGCGAATCTGAGCCGAATCTGGACGTAAAACAAGGCCAAGCCGCAAAAATACTCCAAAAAGACGGCGTTGCCTGCGGCATCCAGACGATGCTGGATGTTCAATACCTCGGCAGCGTTGTCGTAATCACGACCGGAACGTTTCTTCGCGGGCTAATGCATATCGGATTCAACCAGCAATCCGGCGGGCGTGCCGGCGACGCAGCGGCGATGAGCCTGTCGTCATCACTCAAGGAGTTGGGGCTGGAGCTGGGTCGGCTCAAAACCGGGACTCCACCGCGGCTGCTGCGGCGATCAATAGACTTCTCAAAGCTGGAAATGCAGCCTGGAGACGAGCCGGTTCCGTACTTCACGTTTTGGAAGGACGATTTGTTCCACGTGGAACAATGGCAAAAACCATCACCTCACCCTCTCCATGAACCTGTGGAGCGAGGACGGCCCCCTCAGCCCAGCCCTCTCCCCCAAGGGGGAGAGGGAGAAGACGAGCCAGAAGCTCCATCGGGTTCAGGGGTTCAAGGCGCGAATTCTTTGGTGAACTCCCTCCCATTCCATCCAACGGAACCGGAGGGGGGAAAGTCGAGTGGCAAATACCCACCGGGGTCAATTCTCGACAGGATTAATGGCCAACTGCCTTGTTTTATTACATTTACGACCGAAAAGACCGCCCAATTAATCCGTCAGAATCTTCATAAATCGCCCCTTTATTCCGGCAAAATCGAAGGAATTGGCCCACGATATTGCCCTTCGATTGAGGATAAAATTGTCAAATTCCCGGAAAAAGAGCGCCATCAAATCTTTTTGGAGCCGGAAGGGATAGAAACCGACGAATTCTACGTCAACGGCTTTTCAACGAGTCTTCCGTTCGAGGTGCAGGTGGATCTCGTCCGCACGATCATTGGCTGTGAACAGGCTGAAATTCTGCGCCCGGCCTACGCGGTGGAATACGATTTTGCCTACCCGACGCAACTTCACCCGACCCTCGAGACCAAGGTTTGTCGCAATCTGTTTTTGGCGGGCCAAATTAACGGAACCTCCGGATATGAGGAAGCCGGTGCCCAAGGATTGGTCGCCGGAATCAACGCCGCACGCAGGGTGAGGGGATTGGACTCGCTCGTCTTCCGGCGCGACCAGGCATACATCGGCGTATTGATTGACGACTTGGTTACCAAAGGAACGGCGGAGCCGTATCGGATGTTCACTTCACGTGCCGAATATCGCCTCCTCCTTCGGCAGGACAATGCCGACGTGCGGCTCTCGCACATCGGCCATGAGATCGGCCTCTTACCGGACAGAAACTTCCGGAGATTTCAAGCAAAGGAAGAAGCGATTAATAATGAAATAAGTCGTTTATACAAAACGCATTACGCATCAGATTCGTTGGCGAAAATCCTTTCCCGACCCGAGGTGCGTTACCAGGATTTACCCAAGCGAAATCAGGCATTGTTCAGTGAAGTCATCCAGCAAGTCGAGATTGCCATCAAATATGCCGGCTACATTGAACGGCAGGAATCGGAAGTGGCAAAATTCAAGTCTTTGGAAGACAAAACCATCCCGGACACCTTCGATTTCTCGACCGTCCCGAGCCTCCGGTTGGAGGCGCGGCAAAAGCTCACGAAGATTCGCCCGGCAACCGTCGGCCAAGCGGCCCGCATTTCCGGAGTTTCGCCGGCCGACATCAGCATTCTGATGGTGAGCCTCAAGCGCTGGGGCGCCAATGGCCGTGACGAATCGCCGGCGCCTGATGACGAATGCGAAGGCTGCGAAACCGGCCTCGAAGGGCATTGATCGTTTTGACGCAAGCGGATGCCAACTTTCTTGGAACCCCTTCATGGAGTTTCGGGACCTCGACTCCTACACGAAAAGACGCGGCATATACCAAAGGCGTAGAACAGGATACGGCTAATGGTGGCGTGACAAGCCTAGGCTTTTTTGGTTAATGATGTGGTTTATGAGAATAAAAGCCGTCAAATATGTAATGTCCGGTCTGGTCGTCATCGGGGTGATTTGGTGCGGCAGCAGCCAGGCCCAAACATTCGTGCAGGATGGTTCGCTGAACACCGCGGTCACGAGCGCCAGTTCCTCTTCGGTCAGCACGAGTTTTACGGTTACCGCGGGAGCCCAGGCGCT
>JBEKMW010000037.1:0-40061 GCA_049523455.1 Verrucomicrobiota bacterium
ACCACGTCGTGCAACCAGACGAACGGAGCGCAGAATGACCAAGCCGGGACGAACGCCATTCAGACGGCCGCGGTCAGCAATGTTGAGCCCCGGCGGGATGCCCGCAGGGACATCATTGACGCGCACGATGGCTGCCTTCAATTTTTCAACGGCCGTTTTTACCTTTACGGAACCGCCTACGGCCTGAACCAGAGTTACGAACTGACCAACCATGCGTACCGCGTGTACAGTTCGCCGGATTTGGGGCGGTGGACTTTCGAAGGTGAATTGCTCCACGGCCAGCCCAACGGGGTTTATTTCCGTCCCTATGTCGTGTTCAATCCCACGACCCGAAAGTATTTGCTTTGGTATAATTGGTATCCCGAAAAATGGGACGGACAAACCGGCGCCGCCGTCAGCGACACCCCCGTTGGGCCGTTCACCATCGTCAATCCGAATGTGCGCCTGGCTCACGCTCATCCAGGCGACGGCAGTCTTTTTGTGGACGACGATGGCACGGGTTATTACATCTATACCGCCATCGGCGAGGGATACACAGTCAGGGTCGAACGGCTGACGCCCGATTATCTGGCCGCAACCGGCGAGACGAGCAGCATTTTGGCCGCAGGTGGCGAATCTCCAGTGCTCTTCCGAAGGAATAATGTCTATTACGCCCTGTGCGGACCGCGCTGTGATGCCTGCCCGCAAGGGAGCGAAACGCAGTTCTTCACCGCTCCATCGCCGCTGGGGCCGTTTGTGACAAAACCCCAATGGAATATCAATCGCCACCTTGAAGACGACGTTCCAAATTCAGCCAGCCAGGGGACCAATGGCCTGAGTGTTACGACCCCGGAAGGAAAGTACACGGTCCATCCACAGCACAATACGCCGGTTATAAATACCACCAATGCGCCAAACATACCTGGCCAGGAAACCTGGGTCGCAAAAATTCCCACGCCCGAAGGTCCGGTATTCATTTGGATGGCCGACCGATGGCAATCAAGCCCGGACGGTTACAAAGGGCACGATTTTCAGTTCTGGGAGCCTTTGGAATTCGGTCCTAACGGCGACATCCTTCCACTCAAGGGCATTACGAACTGGCATATATCCCTGCCCCGGTGAACCAACGTGGCCATGACTGGCCCTCGTGGGAACTCGGGCAATCTCTCTGGTTTCTCTGGTTTCCCATGCCGGTTGCGGTTAATTTGGCTCCGTGATTCACAATATCATCTTCGACTGGTCGGGCACGCTGGTGGACGATTTGCCCGCCGTCTTGAAGGCCTCCAATTTTGTCCTGGCGCAGGCCGGCAAACAGGAAATGACGCTCGAGGAGTTTCGCGCGGAATTTTCCCTGCCGTTCACCAATTTTTACCAGCGCCATACGCCCCATGTGCCCATGCCCCAGCTCGAAGCCTGGTTCCACGCCAGTTTCCGGGAAGCGCAGGACTCCGTCTGCCCCCTGCCCCACGCCCGCGACTTTCTCGAATTCTGCCGCGCCCGCAAACTCCGCACCTTCCTCCTGAGCACCGTCCACAGTGATTATTTCGCCGCCCAATGCCGCGTCACCGGCTTCGACGCTTTCCTCGACAAGCCGTACACCGACGTTTGGGACAAGCGGGAAAAAATCCACGCCATCCTCGCCGAGAACCACCTGCGCCCGGACGAAACCCTGTTCGTGGGCGATATGCAGCACGACATCGAGACCGCCCGCCACGGCGGCGTTCATTCCTGCGCCGTGCTCACCGGCTACAACACCCTGGACCAATTGCGCGCCGCGCAACCGGACCTGATTGTTGAGCACCTGGGCGAATTGCGCCGCGTGCTCGAGCAAAACCATCTGCACTGGATGCCGACCGACGACCGCCGCGATCCCAACCGCCCGCCCGAATCCACCGTCGGCGCCCTCATTTTCAATCGCGCCGGCGAAGCGCTGATGATTCTGACTCACAAATGGTCGAACCTCTGGGGCATTCCCGGCGGCAAAATCAAATGGGGCGAACCGGCCCAGGCCGCCTTGCGCCGCGAAATCAAGGAGGAAACCAATTTGGATGTGAAGGACATCCGGTTTGCGCTCGTGCAGGACTGCATCCATTCCCGGGAATTCTATCGCGACGCCCATTTCGTTTTGCTGAATTACACCTGTCGTTGCGCGGGCCGCCCCCACGTGGTCCTCAACGAAGAAGGCCGCGAATTCCGCTGGGTCAATCCCGCCGCCGCCTTGAAAATGGATTTGAACACGCCCACCCGGATTTTGCTGAAAGCCGTCTTGAAAATAGAGGGTAGCACACGCGTCCCGCGTGTCGAATCCGGCGTCGCGCCGGATTCTTCGGCCAACCAAACCAAAAGAAGCGGGGCGAAGTCTTCGCAACGAGGCCGAAAACCGCCCGCTAGCCGCGTGCGTCCCAAACCCCCAAATCGTAAATCGTAAATCGCAAATGCCCAAGGTTTCCATCGTTGACCTCGAAGTCTTCTATCGCGTGGGCGTACCCGATCAGGAACGTGCCCAGCCCCAGCGCCTGCTGCTCACCGTGGACATGGATTTCGATTTTTCCGCCGCCGCCAGAACCGACCAGTTGGACGAGACTATTGACTACTTCACGGTAGTCCAGCGCCTGTTGAAATTCGGCGACCGCCGCGAATGGAAGCTCATCGAGAAACTCGCCTCCGACCTCGCCGATTTTGTGCTCAGTGAATTCCATCCCCGTAGCGTGACCGTGGAAGTCAAAAAATTCCCCATCCCGCAAGCCGCCCACGTCTCCGTCAAACTCACCAAGCCCGCGCGCTAGTGTCATGGAGTGCCGCCAGCACCCCTGGCGTTTTCCCCCGTAGGAGTCGAGGTAACGAGACTCCATCTGAAATCGGCAATCGGCAACCGGCAATCGGCAATGAGCCAGAGACTCTTAAGAAACACCTGATGGAAGTCGCAGTGATTGGCAGGATGATGAAAAAACCTATGCCTTTTGAAAATCGCAAAAAAGCGGGCGTTGATAATCAACCGTTTACGCGCATAAAAATCGCGATTCAAAGTTTTTTCAGCAGCCGGTCAGGCTTCAGTTGCAGTTTTTATTTGCATTACCCTTGGGTCGGGCGTATAGTCAACATTAGAGGTAAATGTGTTGAACGTTAAACAATTGAATCCTAATTCCATTATGAAATCCAAACACTTCGTTTCATTCGCAACCCCGTTGTTGCTTTCAGCTTTCAGCTTTCAGTTTTCCGCTTTTCCCCAGGGCAGCCTCACGCCGCCGGGCGCGCCCGCGCCGACGATGCTCACGCTCAACCAAATCGAGCCGCGCACGCCGGTGGATGCCGCTCATACCGGAAGCGGCGGCAGTTCGGAATTCCTCATCACCCAGCCCGGTTCTTATTACCTGACCACGAACGTGGTTGGCATAAGCGGCGAAAACGGAATCAACATCTCGGCCAACAACGTCACGCTGGATTTGAACGGCTTTTTGGTGCAGGGCATTTCCGGCGCCTGGTCTGGAGTTTACATTCATGCTGGCTACACCAACGTCACCGTGCGCAATGGCAACATCAACGGCTGGGGCGCCAGCTCTACCACCTACTCTGGCGTTGAATGTTACGCCAATAACGTCGTTTTGGAGCGCCTGAATGTTTCCGCCAGCCATTATGGCATCTATCTCGACAGTTCCGGTGTGGTGCGCGATTGCACTTGTTATAACAGCCCCTCGAATGGCATTTATGTGCTTACGGGCGCTGTTTCCGATTGCGTTGCACTGAACAACGCCAATTACGGCATTGAGGTCGCAAACAACTGCACCGTCAGGGATTGCACGAGCGACAACAACTACGCCGGCATTTATGTCGTCGGGAACGATTCCCTGATCACCGGGAATACTTGCAGCGGCAATAGCGATGCCGGCATCGCGATTGCCAGCACCCAGAACCGGGTTGACGAAAACATAGTGGGTGCCAACGGCGTTTACGGCATCCTCGAATACAGTTCGAGTGCAGGCAACAGTATTATCCGCAATTCAGCGCCCGCTAACGGCACTTCTAATTACTTCAACACCTCCGGAAATACCGACTATGGGCCCGTCCAGACGCCCAGCACGGCCACCAGTCCGTGGGCAAATTTCTAATGGGGATCCAAATGAAAGCCATCAGCTTCACGTTAATTGTCTTGTTGAGTTGGGCCGCGTCATCAGTCCGCGCCGCCACGACGATTGACTCTGTCAATTGTTATGCCTACGGCGCGAACCTCGGCTGGCTGAATTGGGTTGGTGACACTAATCACGGCGCGGTCATCGGCGAATACGTCTGCTCCGGCTACATTTATTCCGCCAACGTCGGCTGGATCAACCTCGGCAGCGGCTCCCCCGCCAACGGCATTCAATACCAGAACAATTCCGCCGCCGATTTCGGCGTCAATCAGGACGGCCTGGGCAATTTGAGCGGCTACGCCTGGGGCGCGAACATCGGCTGGATTAACTTCACCATTACCAACGGCGCGCCCACGATAAATTTGATTACCGGCCAGATGAGTGGCTATGCCTGGAGCGCCAACTGCGGCTGGATTTCCTTGAGCAACGCCGTGGCTTCTGTGCAGACCGATTATCTGTATCCCGGCGCGCTCGCTTCCGACGGCCTGCCCTTTGCCTGGTTGCTGACCTATTTTGGCACCACCAATGTCAACGCCAATGCCGACCCAACCGGCAAAGGCATGACCATCGCGCAGGACTACCTGGCCGGCACCAACCCGAATGAAGTCAACAGCGTCCTGCTCATAACCGCCGAGAGCTTCACCCCCGGCGGGACGAGCTCCAGCCTCACCTGGGACAGCGAGCCGACGCGACAGTATTACATTTTGGAAAATACGAATTTGGCGACAGCAAATTGGTTGGACAGTGGTTTGGGATTGATAGCGCCGTCGGCAGGGTCGTCCACGACTGCCGGTTTCACGGACACGAAGGCGCCCGCGAGATTTTACCGTGTGCAAGCGGTATTGCCGCTGCCGGAGCCTGTTCGGTGAGCTGTGTTCGCCAGTAGGAGTCGAGGTCACGAGACTCCATCTCGATTTTCCAGTAGGAGTCGAGGTCACGAGACTCCATCTCGAATCCGATTGGTTTTAAGCCCTTAAACGCGAGTGTATTATGAAAGCATTTGCAAACCGAAGCTGGTTCCAGGCTCGTCTGGCGTGTTTGATTCTCGCCGCAAGCGCCGTGGCTGGTTACGGCCAGACCCCGATAATTTATTCCTTCGAAAGCCTTTGATCCCACGATCAAGGTTGGTGCGGTCGTCGTCCTGGGCGCCGACTCTTCTTACAACGGCTACCCGACCGTTGTCGGGCAGAGCTACCAGCTTGACTATAGCACGAACCTCAGTTCGGGAGTGTGGTCCCCGATCGGCAATCCGGTTGCCGGCACAGGCGCGACTGTTTGGGTGACCAACAGCGTTAGCTCCTCGATACAGACGTTCTTCAGGCTGTCCATTACGAACTGAACGGCCCGTCCGGCTCGGAGGCGGGGCGAAGTTCCAAAGGCGGCCGGAACAAAGGCAGAAGGCAGAAGGAAGAATGCAGAAATCCAAACCAGATGCACCTGCGTTCCAAGTGGTTACGGGGAATTGGGGTTGTTTGTGCATGAAAAAAAAGTGGTTTTACCTACCTTTACCTACCTTTACCCGGGTCGGGTTCCGACACGCCAGTGGCGGGGACTTCCGGTGGTCTGTGACCGTCGCCAACCGCGGAAGATTTTTGGTTTGATTCGGTTTGATCTGGTTTGATTTGGTTTGACCGGATCCGGGGTCTGGGGTCTGGGATCCGGGGACTGTGCGGGTTAGCCGAAGCTGCCTGAAGGCCGAACTCCGAACCAGAAGCTCCCGCCTTCGCCAAGAGGCTACGGCGCGGCAGGTGGGCGCGGCTGGGGCCCGCCGCACCTGGGCCAATTGGACTTGTTCGGCTCGCGTGGATCGGCCTCCGCTCCGGCCTCCGCCCGGAAGCTACGGCGTGGCGGGCGCTCGCCCCACCGACGCTCGCCCCACCAGGTGGGACGAGGTTATCGGGATCATTTGTTTTGGCGTTGGTGGTGTAATTGAGCAGGTCCACCAGTCCGTTGAGGGTGCCGGGCGGGAGGTCTCGCTCGAGTTCAAGGAGGTGGGCGGCCACCTCGCGGCCGCTTATGCCGCCGCCTTCCGCACGGAACTCCAATTCCGCGGCGGCCTCATAGCTGCCGAGTTCATTCTGCCGCTCCTTCTGCCGGGCGCGCTCGGCGTTGGCGGCATCTTCGGTCTCCACTTGCCGGTGCCAGCGCTCGCGATCGATGCGTGTGTGGGCGGCGCGATGGTCGTCGCGGCGCAATTGGGACAATTGGCCGAGGATTTCGCGCAAGCATTGCCAGCGTTCCGCCGGGGCGGTTTTGTCAGCGAGCAATTGGTCGCCGAGCTTGACCAGTTCGACAGCGAGCAGGTCGGCATAGCGATCGCTGATTGCCATGCCGTGGGCGTCATCGCTCAAGTCGGCCTGATGTTCAGCAAGGTTGGTGACGAGTTGGCGGGATTCCTCGTGGCGGAGCCAATCGAGGTAGCCGCCGGCCTTCCATTCACAGAGATTCTGCGCGCTGATGGGGCGTCCGCCGAACTCGTGGTTGAGGATTTTGCGGACTTGGTCCGATTGGTTGAGCCAGTGGACGAGGTGCTTGCCGGGTTCGCCGTCCTGGAGGCGGCGGTTCAATTCGACACGGATGGCGTGGGGGAGACGGGCGATTTTTCCATTTCTTGTTGTCATGAAGGCGATTGAAGCACAGTTTGGGGTTTAGGAATAGGCGACGGTCGCGCATTCGGGCGGATTTCCGCCAAGGCAGAAGGAAGAATGCAGAAATGGGCACTGCAGACCACGGGACGGTCGGAAACGATGAAAAGCTGAGATCGGAGATCGGTGTTTCGGTGTTTCGGTGTCAGGGGTCGGCCAAATTAAAAGCAGAAATGTTCTAAAACGTTGACATTCTAAAAAGCTGAAAAGCTAAAATCACCAAAACAAAAGCTGAAATTGGGAAAGCAGAAAGCAGAAATGGGGTTAAAGCGTTAAGTGGTAATTGGTTAAATGAGGGCGGAAAGCCGTAACGATGTTTTTGAACAGGAGGCAATGGAGGGAACGGAGGGAAAAATTAACCATGGACCCCGACAACCGCTCATTACTGAGAGACTTGGACGCGCTCTTCGCTAGCCTCCAGCGCCGCGCCTTTAAAGGAGAACTATAGAGCCCCATGAAGAGAAAACAAATCAGCCTTATTGAAGACGACGTGGACGGAGTCGAAGTAGTAGTGTCTGCGCCCAGCCAGGAAATGCTCACGAAGGACGCCACGTCCTTGTGGGAAACATTCTGTGCCTACCCGAATAAGAATTATCGTGAACCCGCCGCGCCTTCATTGGCTGAATTCAACGACGAGGGCGGGCTGGACTGCACATTCAATGTTTCGTATCCCATCAGCGTTGCGAGGGAAATTGTTGAAGATTGGCTGTCCGAAAACGCTAAGATCAGTGAAAAAGATGCAAAGGAAGATTGCTATCTGTATTGGTGACCCGAGCCTGTAAAACCGCGTCCGATGCGATGTTAAGGGGCAGCGGTCAAGAAAACAAGCGAATTTCCTGCTTGTAACGCGACCGAGTTTGTCAGAAAAAGCAGGCAGTATTTCTGACAGGATGCAGAGCAAGAAATGTGTGAAAACCATTGATTTCAAATTGAAAAGCCGCATTTACGGCAGCGGGAGGGGTTCAGCCTTCACCCCGAATGATTTTTTGGACATCGCCGGACGGGATGCTGTGGACAAGGTGTTGTCGCGTCTGGCGGCCAGGGGAACGATCCGCCGGCTGGCGTGGGGGCTTTATGACTATCCACTGAAGCATTCGGAATTGGGGGTGTTGTCGCCGGATATTGAGAAGGTGGCGAAGGCACTGGCCGGGAAAGATCGGATTCGACTGCAACCCGCCGGAGCTTATGCAACAAACCTGTTGGGGCTGTCCGAGCAAGTGCCGGCCAAGGTGGTGTTCTTTACGGACGGCCCATCGCGCACGGTGAAGATCAAGATTGGACGGCAGGAAATCCAGTTGCGTCACACTACGCCGAAAAACATGGCGACCGCGGGACGATTGAGCGGCTTGCTGATACAGGCTTTGCGGCATTTGGGCAAAGAGCACATCACGCCGGCGCACGTGGAGCATTTGAAACGCACGTTGCCCGCCAACGAGCGAAGGCAGTTGTTGCGGGACCTTCCGCTGGCGCCTGCCTGGATGCATCCGCTCTTTCGTGAACTTGCCGGAAGTTGATTTGTGAAACTGGAATTTCTCAAACGTTCCGCGCCGGAGCAGGCGCTGATTATCCGCGAGACGGCGGCGCGGCGCGGCTTGTTGCCCTTGATGGTCGAGAAGGATTTCTGGGTATCATGGACGCTGGCGGTGTTATTCGAGCATCCGGAGTTCGGCGGGCAACTGGTGTTCAAAGGCGGGACTTCATTATCGAAGGTGTTTGGCGTGATCGAACGGTTTTCCGAGGACATTGATTTGTCAGTCAGCCCCGCATTCCTGGGCATCAGCGAGGAATGGGTGGAACAGGCTGAAAGCCGGAACCAGCGAACGGAGCGAATGCAAGAACTGGAAGGGGCGTGCATCAAGCGCGTGCGTGACCGGTTTCGCCGCCACGCATTGGCAGCGTAATCCCCTTTGTTGAAAGACAATGTTCCGCCTTCAGGCGGTTCGGCAGTTGTGTGCGGCGGGTCTGGTACGGCTCGGTACGGCTCTGGGACGGCTTTGGGACGGCTCGAAAATGAGAAAAGGCCCGTCTTTATTGGCTTGGGACGGCGTTACGTGGGAAGGCGAAACGAAGGCTGAAGGCTAAAGGCTGAAGGAGGAAAAGCAGGGGAATGATCCGAAAGTTGCCATGATTTACCCATCTGCGCGCACAATGATTCACGCCATTGCCACTTCGACGCGCGGCTTGATATGCAAATCCTCGGCGATGCTCCGCACAATCACGCCTAGGTTGCGCGCCGTCGGGTTGCCGTTGCGATTCAGCATCCGGTGCAGCGTTTTTTCGCCCAAGCCGGTCTGCCGCGCCAATTCCTTGAAAGTGATTTCGGCGTGAACCAGATCGCGCAGTATGGAAAGTCCTTCAGACGTGTCGCCTTCCAGCAACGCGCCCACGGCTTGGGCATAGAGCGCCCGCGCAAATTTGCGGTCGCGTTTGATGCGCGCCACGACGGTTTCTTTGTAATCTCGTGTCAGTGCCATGTTAATTTTTCGTTTGTTTGTATCGTTTCCAGCGTTCTACTGCGGCGGTAATGTCGGCGTCCTGCCGACGTTTGCTGCCGCCGCCGAGCAAAATGATAATTGTCCGGCCTTCGCGTCCGTAATACACGCGGTAGCCCGCGCCAAAATCCAACCGCAATTCGAACACGCCGTCGCGCAGCGATTTGGCCGCGCCGAAATTGCCCGCTTCAAGTCGGCGGATGTATCTGTCCACCCGCGCCGCCGTCATCGCGTCCAATCCGTTGAACCATTCAGCGAATGGCGAGCGTCCGCCCGCGAGGTATTCCCGAATCTCAAAAGAGCCGCTCATATAGTAGCATTTGTGTTACCATTGTCAACCGTCATTTCAGGTTCGTGGCGCTGCCGACGCTGCGCTTGACGGCAAATTTCGTCAATTGAAAACGCGCTTTGTCAAAAATTTCCGCGAACCCAAATCCATTGCGCACGTTCAACTCGCCCGCCGCGAGCCAACCAACTGCCTCGGCCGTGCTAAACGAAAGCGGCGCTGTCTTTATTGGCTTGGGACGGCGGGACGGCTCCAGGGGGGTAAATACACCTCCTCCGCCGGCCAACATCGCCGAGGCCGCGGGAAACATCGCAGATGAACGCAGATTAACGCAATTGAACGCAGAAAAATGTATTTGCCGTCAGGTTATTGCTCCTGGTGGGCGAGAGTGCGCCTTCGCATCAGGGCCCGCCCATAACCCGGTAGAACCGCTCCCGATTTGTGGCGTTGATATCGGTGAACACAAACGAGGTGCTCGAGGAATTGGTGACCCAAAGCGACACCCAGTTGGTTGAGGATAGGTTCGTGGACATTTGAACGGTGTAGCTCTGATCCGCCGAACCATTGACGGTCATTTGAAATTGGCTGTTGGATAGGAACGTCGGCATGGAAAGGATCAATGGGGGAGCCAGGCTGGCCTCGCCGTCACATCGGCATTCAATCGCTGAAAGACGCAACGCAGGTGAGCGCCGTCAGGCGTGGAGGAAACGGCCAGGCCATCGCCGGAGTATTGTTTGCCGGCGACCGCTCCGATTTAGTTGAAGGGTATGGCGGCGGCGGGCGGTGCAACCACGGGATTGCCAGCCGCGGGAGCCGCGCCGGCCGGGGCACAGGTGATTGGAAGCGTCAGGAAACCCAGCGCAGCGAACAGATTTTGAATTTGGTTTTTCATTTGACACCTCCCATTTGATATCTGGCCCACGGCCGGCGTGGGCCTAATTCGTGACTTTCGTCCTGCTTCATAGATTTGCAAGTCTCTTTTTCCGGTCCGCTTTGGCACAGGGGGGTGTTCCAATGCACTCTCCATGAACCGGGGAACATGAACCCCGACATCGGATGTCGGGGCGGACAGCCAACATCGAACATCCAATGAAAGCGCAGACATGTCTGCGCACTCCAAGTTACTGCTTTAAAGGTGCGAACTTCTGCCCATCCATGGTCTGTACTTTCCAACCGGTTTTGTTCACAACGATTTTGGCTGATCCGGCGGTGCGCGTGTAAATCACCGGCACTCCTGTTTGTGCCAGGCGCTCCTTTAAGGTGCGACCAGCCCTTCGGGCGGCAGGAAATTCAGAATCGGCAATCACGATCACCTTCGGTCGGACCGCATCTATCAGCGCATTACACAGCGGTTCGCCGACATCCGGCAAACCAGCAACGACCACCTCCGCCCGTAAATCGTTGGTCTGTGATAGCAACTCATCCTGGCCGGACCGACCCAGGTCCGACAGCAACAATACCCGCATCCCGCGAAAATATCCCATCAACACCAGCCCATTATCGTCCGCGCGCGGGAAATTGTTGGTGGCGCCGGGATGAAGCACGCGCCAGGCACCGACCGCCTCGCCCCGTTCCAGTACCTTGTGACGCGACGGCGCCTGCTCAAATTCCGCCACCGTCCGCCGGTACACCGCCGACCGGAACTTCGCGCGGCTCGTCCACAACTCGCCCACGCCGAACAGTTGGCCCAGCGTGACCGCCCCGCCGCAGGTCTTTACCTCGCCTTCCGTCAGCATGAGGCGCGGAATCCGGTTCACTCCCTGCGCGTGCAAAAAATCCTTGAGGGTAAAATTGACGGCGTTTTCGTTCCCGCAATCAATCAGCCAGTCATTCCGCCGTCCGGGCGCGTCCACCCACACGGCATGGCCGCCGCTGAGCGGCAGCACTGTCAATTGCGTGTCATTCCAGATCCGTTCCCACCGCCAGCCATAAAACGCCGCCAGCACCACCAACCCGAGCGTGCTCCACACGCGCCGCCGCGGCGCGAACAGCCAGCCGCTCGCCACCCCAATGAGCAACCCATAATAAATGCCGATGTCCCGCCACGACGGCTCCGCGACGTAGAAAAATGCGCCCGGCAGGTTGGCCGACCATTCGCTCACGTGCGTCATGGCCACCATGAAAAACCATGCGCTGTGATTGAACAGTTCCGTCAACCACGGCAGCCAGGTGCCGCAGGCCAGCGCCGCCAGATTGCTCATGAGCGCCAGCGTGCCCAGCGGCACGGCCACGATGTTGGCGGGCGTGGAGACCGGGCTGAACAGGTGAAAATATTTTGCCGCCAGCGGAATCGAACCCGCCCACGCCGCCAGCGACAGCGCGCAGTAACGCCCAAACCACCGCGACGGTACATTCAACGCCCGCCGCCACCGCGGCACCAACTCATCCGGCAAAAACGGATCGTGCTGCAAACACCGGTCCACGAGCCGGTTCAGCGGCGGCAACATCAGCGCGATGACCAGCACCACCAGGAATGAGAGTTGAAAGCTCGCCTCAAACATCTGGGTCGGATCCCACAACAGCAGGAGGAAGGCGGCCGCCGCGAGCGAGTTGACGGTGTCGCCCGGCCGTTTCAACGCCCAACCGCCCAGCACGATGGTCATCATCACCGAGGCGCGGATGGCCGAGGCTTCCCAGCCGGTGGCGGCGGTGTAAAACCAGATGAGGGGAATCGCCACCGCGCCACACCAGGCCCGCGAGAGGCGCAGCACCCGCAGCACCGTAACGATCATGCCGGACAACAGGGCGATGCGCAGGCCGTCAATGGCGAAGAGGTGCATCGTGCCCGCCTTTAGAAACGGTTCGCTGATGTCCCCCGTGAAGGCCGTCCGCCAGCCCAGCGACATGGCCCACAGCAATCGCAACGGCTCGTCTTCCGCCGGCAGGCCGATCGCCAGCACGCGCCGCGACCAATCCAAGAACCGGTCGGTCAACGGTGGGGCGGCCAGGCCGGGCGGGCGCACCTGCCAATCGTTGGTCGAACCCGCCTTGAGCTGGTAATACATGCCGCGCGTGGCCAGGTAATCGCGGTAATCAAAAAGCCCTTCCGCCATCGGCAGCGGTGGCGGCGCGATGACGCCGCCAATCTCCACGGATTGCCCGGCGAAAAATGCCTTCCCCGGCACGCCCGGCGTCGCCACCATGATTTTGCCGGCCGCCGCCTGCCAGTCTTCATCGCGGCGGATTTCCGTGACCCGCACTTGGGCCAACGAGCGTTCGGACGGTTGGTCATCGTGCTCGAAAATTTTGACCCGCGGCGTTTCCTGCAACGTGCCGCGGACCGTCACGATGGCTGGATCTATGCCGAACAAGACGCGCAAATCGTTCGGCGAAACCATGGCCGTGCGGCTGGCGAGATTGACCCAGCCCGCGAGCGCCAGTAACGGCCAGATAAGCCACGGACGGAGCCGTCCGACCAGGATTGCGGGAATTAAAACGAGAAACGCAGCGATAAACAGCGCACCGGGTGGCGGGTGAAAAATTCCGGCGAGCAGCAAACCGAGGGCATAACACGAAACGACGGCAACGAGCGACCGTTTCACCCGCCCAGGCTACCGCAAACCGAATCTGAAGTCACCATCCCTCAAGCGGTCTCAAACTCAACCGGAAATTTTTGAACCATGCCAAGCGGCAGAACGACTTTCCCGTAGAGTTCATTCAGCACTTGCGCGAGGCCGGTGTAAATTGCCGAAAAGCCGCAAACGAGCCCTTCGTAGCCGGTAAAATGCTTGAAAGGCGCGCCCGCGCCGGTGTAATCGCCAATCGCCAGCAGGAAAAAAAGGATCGTCAGCGTGCCGAAGACCACCTGCAACGCGCGGTTCAGCCGGAGGGTGCCGAGGAACATGACGGCGGTGAACAGTCCCCACAGCGCGAGATAGGCGGACATGGCAGTTTCATCCGCCGCCGCGACCAGATTCAACTTGGGCAAAACGATCAGCGTCACCAGCGACAGCCAGAAAAAGCCATACGAAATGAAAGCGGTGGCGGCAAAGGAGTTGCCCTTTTTCCATTCCATGATGCCGGCGATGATTTGCGCGATGCCGCCGTAACAAATGCCCATTGCCAGAATCATGGCATTAAGCTCGTAAAAGCCGGCGTTGTGCAGATTCAGCAGCACGGTCGTCATGCCGAAACCGAGCAGGCCGAGCGGCGCGGGATTCGCGGTGGTGTCTTTGATTTGAGTGATGGTTGGTTCGTTCATAAATGCGGGGGTTTCTTATTTTTAACCGCGATTCCCCATCTGGTTTCTCGCCCGCGACCAGCGCGGACTTTCTGGTGGTTCTTCGGGTTCTTCGTGATTCTCTTCCGGTTCCACCGGTTTGCAAGTCATTTTTCCAGTCCGTTCCGATTATTCTCTGGCCCCGGACTGTTCCGGCGCCTTTTTGTGGTTCCAAGCCCATTTTTCTCCCGGATACGAAGACATCCTCCGCCCGCCGCCACAGCCGGACGTCCGGCGGCAGAACCATCCCACCGCCCTTACGCGCAATCCTGGCGCGGGGGTGGGTTTCAACGATCAGGCTACCAATGTTTTCTCCACCGCCCAATTATCCAAATGATGAACAATCCCGCCGCGCCGCCGGCAGTGTCAATCAGCACGTCCGTCACCCGCGCGGTGCGAGTGGGCACAAAAATCTGGTGAAATTCGTCGCTGGCGGCATAAAGAAAGACCAGCGACAGAGTCAGGCCGGCCACGCGCCAGTCCCACGGCCGCAAAACCCGGTTCACCGTGTTGCGCAACGCACGCCACAGCAGCGCAGCCAGCACGGCATATTCCACGCTATGGGCGCACTTGCGGAGAAAGTGATGAATCGCCTGAATTTCTTCCTCAGGCATGTGGGGAAACAGCCAGCGCAACAACGGCTCGACCAGCCAGGAGGAATGTTGATACGACTTCGTATCGGCAGACGCCGTAAAGATCAGCGCCATCCATACGAGCGCCGGCAGCCAGTTCTTGAGAAATTTGCGAACGTCGAGCATGGCAAATAAGACCCAAAAAGCCCGCTTTGCGCCAACGAAAAGTTTGCAATTGCATTTGCCAAGTGTCGCCGCATTTGGCACAGAAAAGCCCCTAAATGCGTACATTTTTCACCGTTTTACTGGGCTTCGCCATTTCCACCGCCACCTCACGGGGAGCGGACGCGAGCGTGACGTCCACCACCGGCACGCCGCCGCCGCCGCGAGACGTCATCGCGCGCGTCCATTTCGCCGGGGCGGCGCGGATTTCCGCCGACCGCAACTCCGCCGCGTTCACCAATATCTTCTGCTCCGCCGAGGCCAGGGCCCTGGAGGCGCAGACGCTCGACAAGCTGGCCCGTGCGCCGGGCGCGTGGTTCACCAATAAAATTGCACCGGGGGCCGGCGACGGCTCGGCGCCATTGCGCCCGTTGTTGGATGATTTCTTCAACTCGGAGTGGCTGCTCGAAATGCGCGAGGCTGCCGCCGGCACGCTGGAGTACACGCTGGCCATCCGGCTGGACAGCTCGCGGGCGGCCCTTTGGCAGAACAATTTGACGGGCCTGCTGAAGTCGTGGACCCAGTTGCCCATCCAGACCATCCCCGGCGGCTGGCAATTGAAAAAGGATCTGCCGCCCAATTTGTTCCGCTTTGTCCGCGTCGGCGACTGGGTGGTAATCGGCTGCGGCGAAAACGAACTGCCCATGACCACTGACCTGACCCAGCAACTCGCGGCGGGCAAACCGCTCGTGGCTCCGGAAGACAATAACTGGGTCAGCGCCAATCTGAACTGGCCGCGGCTGGCGCAATGGTTTCCCGTGCTGGGGAAGTTCGATTTTCCGAAACTCGATTTGGGAGTCATGGGGCGTGACGGCAATTTGCAGTTGAACGGCCATTTCAACCTGGCCCAGCCATTGGCCCCGCTGGCAAAGTGGCAACTGCCGGACGTAATTCGTTCGCCGGTTGTTTCCTTCACTGCCGTGCGCGGCGTGGGGCCGTGGCTGGCACGGCAGAGCTGGGCGCAGTCGTTTGAGTTCCAGCCGCCGCCGGACCAGTTCTTCATCTGGGCTTTCTCGGACCTTCCGTTTCTAACCTATGCCGCCACGCCGGTGAAGGACACCAATGCCTCGCTTGTGAGCCTGAATAGCGCCGTGTCGGCCGCCTTCGCCAGGCACCGGAATAATCCGTTTCTGAGTCAAATCAGCATGACGATGACCAGCCGCGAGATTCTATGGCACGATGTTCCGATCATGACACCGTTTGTCCAGCCCCTGCACGAACCGGGTGGCGACTATTTGTTCGGCGGATTTTTCCAATACCTGCCGGGCCCGCAGCCGTTGTCGCCGGAATTGGCCGGACAACTGAACGCGCCGAACTTGGTTTATTACCAGTGGGAAAACACCAGCGCCCGGTTGCGGGACCTGCCGCAGTTGACCCAGCTTTTGCTCCTGTTGACGCAGCACCGCCAGCTCGGGCAGGACGCCGCTGCCCAAAAATGGCTTGATCGCATTGACCCGATACTCGGCCCTTCCGTCACCCACGCCACTCTGACCGCGCCGAACGAAGTGACCTTCCGGCGCACCGCGCCGGCCGGGTTAACGGCGCTGGAGTTGATCGCGCTGGCGACTTGGCTCGATGCTCCCAATTTTCCCGGTTGCGATCTGACTCCGCTGCCCCCGCCCAAGCGGGGCCCACACCCTTTCGCTCACCCGGCTGCCCCGGTCACGCTAACCGCCCCAGCCCCCTCGCCGGCAAAAACGAAATGATTATGGAAAAGGCGATTTGGACCACGCGATGGCGAATGACGAATGACCAAATCCTAATGACTAAAGAATCACAAAACCCAAATGACAAATGGCGGGCCGGCCGGTATCCATTCGGCATTCGTCATTCGTCATTCTTACGCCATTCGGATTTATGGTTTAGGCATTTGCCTTTCCGGGTATTTTGCGGTCTGTTAAACGGTCAAATATGCTCAAACTTGGCGTCAACATTGACCACGTAGCCACGTTGCGCGAGGCGCGCTATCGCGGACGCGGATTCGGCGAGCCCGATCCCGTGGCCGCCGCGAAGCTTTGCGAAGCCGCCGGCGCGCACGGCATTACCGCCCACTTGCGCGAAGACCGCCGCCACATGCAGGACCGCGACCTTTGGGCGTTGCGCGAAACCATTCGGACGCGGCTGAACCTTGAAATGGCTGTCGTGCCGGAAATCATCGCCATCGCGTTGAAGTTAAAACCGCACATCGTCTGCATCGTGCCCGAACGCCGGCTGGAAGTGACCACCGAAGGCGGCCTGGACGTGGTGGCCAACGAAAAAGCCGTCACCGACACGCGCAAGAAAATGAACGACGCCGGCATCCAGGTGAGCCTGTTCATTGGGCCGGACGAAAAGCAGATCGAGGCCAGCGCGCGCACCGGCAGCCAGTTCATCGAATTGCACACCGGGCGATTCGCGGAGGAATTTTTCCCCGGAGGGCGGGCGGGGACGGAATTGCCACGCTTGATTGCCGCCGCGAAACAGGCGCACGCGCTGGGATTGCAGGTGAACGCCGGGCACGGCTTGAATTACGAAAACCTGCCGCTGCTGCATCGCGTGCCGCATCTGGTGGAATTGAACATCGGCCACAGCATCGTCAGCCGCGCAGTATTCATCGGCCTGGACCAGGCCGTGAAGGAAATGCTGGCACTGATGAAAGGCTACCCTGAGCGGTGACGGTCGCGCCAATGAAGGAACAACAGCGCGACCAGGACAACCGCCGTAATTCCAACGCAAAGTGGCGCCACGTACCGGTCCGGCGGAAGCGAACCGCCCATGGGGAGCCGGAGCTTCGCCGAGAGCATGTCCACATTGCCGGGAAATGGGGCCGTTGCCACAACGTTACCGTAGCCGGCGACGGCTTGGGAAATACCGGAGCTGGCCAGGCGAAAAATGGGAACGCCGTATTCGGCTGCGCGAACGGGCGCCACCCGCGTATGGAGTTCGTGCTCGTGCCGGCCCCAGTCCTCCGCGTCCATTGTCGGCACAATCAGCAGTTGCGCGCCCTGTTGCATGAGGCGGTCAGTGACCCGCGCGTAGCTCAAGTCGTAGCAAATGCAAAAACCGATTTTTCCCCAAGGCGAATTCCACAGGCTCTGCCCCGTTGCTGGCAGACCGTCATCGAAAAACTGAATCGGCACGCATTTCGCCTGCCGAAACACGACGTCGCCGTTCGTGCCGACGACAAACGCCGAATCGTAAAAGTCGTTGGTGCCCACGGGATCCCTGCCGCCCACGACCAGAAAGCGCGAATGTTCGCGGCACCAGGCTTTGAGCGAATCCGGCACCGGACCATCGAGCGTGTATTCGCTCAAGACGAAAATCTGGGTATCGGGAAATTTGGCCAGCGCCTGGTTGAGAACTCTCGGGAGGATCTTGTCAGATGGGAATTCCAGTTGAATTCCCGCAATGGAAACCGGCGAGTAGGGTCTCTCGAATCTGACGGCGGAAACCACCGCAAGGATGACCGCCAAGCCCGCCAGCAATACGGCGAGTGCCAGCCACCACCCGATCCATCGCCACTTAAGTCTTGGCGCGCAGGAAACCAAAGCGGCAGCCGCAAAAATGAAAAAACCGACGCCATACATGCCATACTTTATGAGTGGCGCTGAGAAATGGTTGGGAAAGGCATAGCCAATATTCAGCCACGAGAACTTCAGGTAATAAAGCTCGCTGCGGAAATACTCGATGCCCGTCCAAAGGAAAGGAATCAGCCACGCGGCCCTGATTTTCCCCCAGCGCCTGGTGCAGCCGCAAGCCAGTGCCGTAAACAGTCCAATCCAGAAAGCGAATACCAGCCAAAGCAAAATCGCCGCCGGTCCAAAAATGGTCCAAAAGAAGAACACTTGCGGCGCCGCACAAAAGAACCCCGCCGCCAGCCCGAAGTAAAATGCGCGCCGGACGGTTGGCTGGTCGCTCAGTTGGACGAGCCCCAAGGCGTAACCGAAGATGAGCCAACCGGCCGAAGGAAACCGGAGCGACGCATAGGCCGTGTGGAAGCACGCAACCGCCACCGCCAGCCAGAGGAAGGATTTCGTCCAGCCAAGCGGGTTGGCAGGCGGTTTCTGAATATTCATCGTGTGGATTGACTTGATTAAAGCGGTTCGCCAAAAATTATTCCATGCAAAAATCAGTCTTGTCACGCCGCTGCTTTGGTTGTTCAGGAAATGATTGAATTTTTCAGTATTCGTTTTACACTTGCTCCCATGGACGATTCGCAGCCATCGCAATTAGCGCAGTATATCCCGGTTTTGATCCTTTTCCTCGTGGCCGTCGGCTTCGCGGGGGGCACGCTTGTGGTGTCGGTGCTCTTCGGCAAATATGGCCGGCGCACCAAGGCCAAGGACACGGCGTACGAGTGCGGCAAGGACCCCATCGGCGAAGGCAGCCCGCGGTTCTCGGTGAAATTCTACCTGGTGGCGATGCTGTTCATCCTTTTCGACATCGAAGTGGTTTTCCTTTATCCGTGGGCGGTAGTATATCGCGAGATGCTGGCCCAGCACGCCACCCGCAATTTGATCCTCGGTTCGATGGTTTCGTTCCTTGTGATTTTGTTCGCCGGGTACCTCTATGCGCTGACAAAAAAGGCGTTTGATTGGAAAAGCTAGCCGGGGCGCGTCGTGCGTGGTGCAGGTTTCGCCAAAGGGCAAACGCACGCCGAATCCTTGACGCGCCACGCCAACGCAACACGGATTTCCCATGACCATCAAATTCGGCACCAGCGGCTGGCGCGACATCATCGCGCGCGACTTCACCTTCGACAACGTCCGCCTCGCCACCCAGGGCATCGCCGACTACCTGAATTCCGCGCTCCAGGCTCCGCACTCCGCGCTGGAAGGGCGCCGACCCGTGGTCATTCTGGGGCATGACACACGGTTTTTGGGACGGGAGTTCGCCCTGGCCGCCGCCGAGGTGCTGGCCGCCAATGGACTTGCGCCGCTCCTGTGCAACCGCGACACGCCCACGCCGGTGATTGCGCACAACATTCGCCACCGAAAGGCGCTGGGCGGCATCAACCTGACCGCCAGTCATAATCCCGCGGAGTATCAGGGCCTGAAGTTCTCCACCAGCAACGGCGCGCCGGCCACGCCGGAAGTGACCGGACAAATCGAGGCCAACATCGCCCTCCGCCAGACGGCCAAATGGTCGTTCCCCGGCGCGGTCATCGGCACGTATCAATGCCCCACGTTTGATCCGCAACCGGCTTATTTCAAACAACTCCGCAAGCTCATTGATTTTGCCGCGCTCAAGCAAGCGAAGCTCAAGGTGGCCGTGGACCTGGAATACGGCACCGGCCGCGGTTATTTGGATCATTTGCTTGAAGGCGTCGGCGCCAAGGTCACGGTCTTCCACCAGGAACCCAATCCATTGTTCGGCGGCCATCATCCCGAACCGAACGCCACCGGCATGGCGGACGTGAGCAAATTTGTCCGCAGCGGCAAGGCGCAAATCGGCTTGGGCTTGGATGGGGACGCCGACCGCTTCGGCATCGTGGACCGGGACGGCACGTGGCTGACACCGAACCAGGTGTTGGCGCTGGCGTTGTATCATTTGAAAAAAAAACGCGGCTGGACCGGCGTGGTCGTCCGCACCGTGCCCACGAGCCATCAGGTGGACGCCGTGGCGAAATTGCTCGGCGTGACCGTCCGTGAAACACCGGTGGGCTTCAAATATATCGGCGCGCTGATGGAGACCGGGCCGGTCATCGTGGGCGGCGAGGAATCCGGCGGCTTGAGCGTGAAAGGCCACGTGCCGGAAAAGGATGGCATTCTCGCCTGCCTGCTCATGGCTGAACTTGTGGCGACGGAAAAGAAATCGCTCGGTCAAATTCTCAAGGAGCTTTCCCGAAAAATCGGCCACTTCCATACCGACCGCCTCAACGTCTCATTTGTGCCGGAAAAAAAGGACGCGCTGCTGGCCAAACTCGGCGGTGGCTTGTCGCAGATCGGGGCGTTTCGGGTGGAGAAATTCATCACCACCGACGGTTACAAATTCCTCCTGCCCGGCGGCGAATGGGTCGCCTTCCGGGCCAGCGGCACCGAACCGCTCATCCGTTGCTATATCGAAGCCAAGTCGAAGGCCAACTTGAAAAAGCTGCAAGCCGCCAGCCGCGAAGTCCTGGCGTAGCAGGGGTCATGGCGCCGGCTCGAATGGGCGATTCGAAATTCTTCAGACGCCCAAAAGGTAGTGTCCCGATTTGTTTTCGGAGCGCGGGTCTGCGACCCGCAGCGGCTTGGATTGCATGGGGATGTGCTGCGGCTCATAGAGCCGCGCTCCTGAATTTAGGACACTACCGCCCAAAATGGCCTGTTGACTTTGCGTGCGCATTTGATAGATTTGACACTTCTTTGCTTTAATGAAAACGCATTTGCCCAAAGTAAATTTGGACCAGCGCAAGTGGCACATAATTGACGCGGATGGCGCCGTGCTTGGCCGGCTGGCCGCGCAAGTTGCCGACATTTTGCGCGGCAAAAACAAGCCGGTATTCACACCGCATCTCGATGCCGGTGATTTTGTCATTGTCATCAATGCGGAAAAAGTTCGCGTGACCGGCAAGAAAGAGACCAAGAAGGAATACATGACGTATTCCGGATGGAAGGGCGGCGAAAAATACACCACCGTGGCGCAATTGCGGGCGCGGCATCCGGAGGACCTCATCCATCGCGCCGTGCGGGGCATGGTGCCCAAAAACCGCCTGGGGCGTGTATTGTTGACCAAGCTCAAAGTGTTTAAGGGCCCCAAGCATCCGCACGCGGCCCAAAAACCCGAACCGCTCAAGGCCGCGGCCTGATTGGCGCCGCAACCCTTTAACGCTTCAAGGAAACTATGGCGACAGAAACCAAAAACGAATTTCTCGGCACCGGCCGGCGCAAAACTGCCGTCGCGCGGGTCCGCCTGGCTACCGGCACCGGCAAGATCACCGTCAACGGCCGGTCGTTTGACAATTACTTCGCGCTGGAAACCTTGCGCGCCACCGCCAGCCAGGCGCTGTCCGTGACGGGCACCACGGAGAAACTGGACGTGCGGGTAAACGTGACCGGGGGCGGCCCCAACGGCCAGGCGGGCGCGGTCCGGCACGGCATTGCCCGGGCGCTGTTGCATTTCGACGCCAGCCTGCGCGGCATGTTGAAGGCGGAGGGTCTGCTAACCCGCGATCCGCGCATGCGCGAGCGGAAAAAATACGGCCAGCCGGGCGCGCGCAAACGGTTCCAATACTCGAAACGTTAAAACGCACTGGAATTTTCCAAGCCCCGCCGGCCCAACCGGCGGGGTTTTTTGTTGCCATGAAAAACTATGAAATAAATGAAAACGGGCTGCTGATATCCGACGATCCGGCGCGGCTGGATCGGGGCTTCATCCACGAGTTTTTGCGCGACCGCAGCTATTGGGCGCGGGACGTGCCGCGTGAAATCGTGGATCGCTCGGTGGACAACTCGCTGTGCCTGGGAGTATATCAAGACGGCAGACAAATCGGCTTTGCGCGCGTGGTCACGGACTTTGCCACGTTTGGGTGGCTCGCCGATGTCTTCATCGTCGAGGAAAAGCGGGGCCAAGGGTTCAGCAAAAAACTGGTCGCCGCGGTGCTCGCCCATCCCCGATTGCAGGGGCTGCGGCGGTTGATGCTCGGCACGCGAGACGCGCATGGGCTCTACGCGCGGTTTGGCTTCCAGCCGCTGGCATACCCGGAACGATTTATGGAAGGCCGGCCGGAAAGTGGTTAACCCTGCGGGTTTTTGTTGTTGGGTGCGGATACTATTGACATTCTTTTTGCAGGTGTTACGCATACGCTATGGCAAGTGACCTGTTGCAAATCAAGGGCTGCAAGCCGGTGCTGAAAAGCCGGCTCGCCGCCAGCGCCGAGAAGAATAATCGCAGCCTCAACCAGGAGGCACTGGAACGGTTGGAACGCAGTTTCGAGTTGGAAGATGCGCTGATTTCCAACCGCGAGCAGAAATGGATTGACGAGGCGCTGGCGGGGGTGATGCGTCCCGGCTCGGTCGCGCGATTGCGCCAGATTGCCGCCAAATCCCGAAGGGCGGCCGCCGCGTGAAATTGGTCTTCAGTTCGGTTTTTGAATGCGATTTTGCGGAGTTGGCGGGGTACTTTTTCGAACAGGCCGGGACCGGGGTATCCCGCCAGTTTGAAGATTCAATTTCCCGACTGGCGAAGTTGCTGCTCCGAAACCCGGAACTGGGCCGGGCGCGGCGGGATTTGAAGCCGGAAGGCATTCGTTCACTGCCAATCCCGGACTTCAGAAATTATCTCCTGTTTTACCGCGTGGATGGGAACAGTCTCGTCCTATTGCGTGTGCGCTTTGCAGGGATGGATCTGCCGGCGTTGTTTCAAAGTTAACATGTCGTTGAAGACTCGTAATGAAAACTAAGAAAGTCGCCATCATCGGCGCCTCAGGTTATTCGGGCGAAGAACTGGTCAGGCTGCTGCTCCATCATCCCCATGCGGATTTGGCAGCGGTGACCTCGCGTCAGAACGCCGGCCAGACGCTGGCGCAGGTGTTTCCCAAGTTTGCCAGCCATGCGAAATCGCAGACGCTGCGCTTCTCCGAGCCCAGGGCGGAATTCTTGGCCAAGCAGGCCGACGTGGTCTTCCTCGCCTTGCCGCACGGCGTGGCCGCGGAGTATGCCGTGCCCCTGCTCGACGCCGGCTGCGTCGTCATTGATTTGAGCGCGGATTTCCGGCTCCGCAGCGCCGAAATTTACAAGGAATTCTATGCCCACGACCATCCGGCGCCCGAACTGTTGAAGAAAGCCGTTTACGGTCTGCCGGAAATCCACCGGGCCGAGATCAAGAAGGCGCTGCTCATCGCCTCGCCGGGCTGCTATCCGACGAGCATTTTGCTGCCGCTCATTCCGCTGCTCAAAGCCGGGCTCGTCAAGCCGGACGGCATCATCGCCGACTCCCTGAGCGGCGTCAGTGGCGCGGGGCGCAAGGCAGAAACGGATTATCTCTTTTGCGAGTGCAATGAGAGCCTGCGCCCTTATAGCGTGCCCAAGCATCGGCATTTGTCGGAAATTGAGGAACAATTGTCGTTTGCGGCCAGGACGAAGGTAACCATCCAGTTCACCCCGCATCTGGTGCCGGTAAATCGCGGCATTTTGACGACGCTTTACCTTGCGCCGGAAAGGTCCGCCGATGCCGATGAAATTGCCGCGTGCTACCGGAAAAATTATGCCCACGAACCGTTTGTTCGATTGCTGGAAGGCAAGGAGTTGCCCGACACGAAGAATGTCGTCGGCACCAATGTCATCGAAGTCGCGTGGCGGCAGGACCCGCGCACGAGCCGGCTCATCGTGATGAGCGCCGAAGATAACCTGGTGAAAGGCGCGAGCGGCCAGGCGGTGCAAAGCATGAACATTGTGTGCGGCTGGCCGGAAACGGCAGGGTTGGTTTGAGGTAAAACGAATTCGGAAAAATAAATCGGATGCAGAGTGCAAATTCGAAACCAACGGAATGGAATGCGGCTGACTACGCCGCGAATTCCGTCGTGCAACAGACCTGGGCCCGCGAACTCATCGCCCGGCTCGACCTGCACGGCCACGAGCACGTGCTGGACATCGGCTGCGGCGACGGGAAAGTGACGGCCGAAATCGCCCACGCCGTCCCGCACGGCAGCGTTACCGGCGTGGATGCGTCGCCGCAAATGATTCAGTTCGCACGAGAAGCCTTTCCCGCGCAACAACATCCGAACCTCGAATTTCACGTGATGGACGCGCGGCAAATCAAATTTCCGCCCCAGTTTGATCTGGTTTTTTCCAACGCCGCACTGCATTGGGTGGACGATCACGAAGCGATTCTGCGCGGCGCCGCGTCCGTCTTGAAGCCGGGCGGCCGGCTCGTCGTCTCCTGCGGAGGCCAGGGCAATGCCCACGATGTCTTCCTCGTGTTGCGACCGGAAATACGAGCGAAGCGCTGGCGTGAATTTTTTCGCCGGATGCCCAAGCCATACTTTTTTTACTCACCGGACGATTACGGCGAATGGCTGCCGCGTTTCGGCTTCCGACCGGGCGTGGTTGAGCTGGTCCCGAAGGATGCCACCTACGAGGGGCGCGAGGGTTTTGCCACCTGGTTGCGTACCACATGGCTGCCTTACGTCCAGCGCGTGCCGGAGAATCTGCGTGAAGAATTCATCGCCGCCGTGGCGGACCGCTACGTGGCTGAACATCCGCCGGACACCAGCGGCCGGGTGCACGTCCGCATGGTGCGGCTGGAAATTGAGGCCACCAAGATTTAATGAGGGTCCAATGAAAACACGTTGACGCTTTCACCAGCGGGCTTTTCCGTTCTGCGAAATATCCGGGCTCACCCTCGCTCAATCATCATTTGGATCTGGCGATTTCCATCTCAAGTGCCTGTAAACAAGCAACTTATCCGAATCCGCTTTTTTTGTCGCTTTTTTTGTTGAAAAATGGGACAAACTTGTCTAAGATTTAGGCAATAAAAGAGCTATTGGTAAATGTGAGTGCTGTAATGAAGGTGACTTATGACGGTGTCAGTGCCCATCAGAACGTTTGCGGGTCCCGTTTCCTGCTTCTTTAAGGATTGCTGCTGGCGGCTGTCGTGGGGGTGGTTTTTCAAACAATGCTGGGTGCTCGTGGTTTTCACAATTGGAGGCACATTGAGTTACCTGCTGATCAATCACTTTGCCTTTCAAACCATTCGCGTGGATGGTCCAAGCATGTATCCGACATTGACGGACTCAGGACGTTACTGGTTGAACCGGCTGGCTTACGTGGTGGACCAGCCGAAACAGGATGACATCGTGGTCCTCAGGGACCCACAGGATCAAAGTCCAGTGGTCAAACGCATCATCGCCACGCCAGGCCAATCCGTTTACCTCAAAAAAGGCAAAGTCTATGTGGATGGCCAATTGCTGCGCGAACCTTACATTCCGAGCGGGACGCCCACCTACGCCTACGAAAAAAGCGAAGACGAATTGATTTGCATCGGGAGAAATGAGTTTTTTGTCATGGGTGATAATCGCAACAACAGCATGGACAGCCGCACCTTTGGGGCGGTCCCGCGACAAAACATCCTTGGCAAGATAATGGAATAACTTTCGCTCCGAACTTTTGGAGCAGCAACCTAAAAATGGTCTGGCGCCGGCTGGGGCCGGCGTCGCTTTTGCCCCCGATCAGGAAAGCGTCCACATTCACATTGAAAACGTATCGCGCTGCCTGCAAATTCTCCCGCGAAAAATGGACAGAAATCTATTTCAAGAAATTCCCGGTTCCATCGTGGCGCCGCAAGGTTTGCTCGCCAGCGGTGTTTTTTGCGACATCAAACGCCTCGGCACCGGCAAAGGTTCGGACAAGGGACAAAAACGCGACCTCGCCCTGATTGTTTCCGAAGTGCCTGCCACGGTGGCCGGCATGTTCACGACCAACCAGGTATGTGCCGCGCCAGTCAAGGTTTGTATCGAACGCGTGAAAAAAGGCGTGGCGCAGGCCATCGTCGTCAATTCCGGCAATGCCAACGCCTGCACGGGCAAACGAGGATTGAAGGACGCCTACGAAATGGCCGCTGCCGTGGCGGCAGCCTGTGGCCGTCGCATTTCTCCGCAACACGTCCTCGTTGGTTCCACCGGCCGCATTGGGGTGACGCTGCCGATGGACAACGTGCGGGTGGGGATCAAAGAGGCGGCCAGATTGCTCGACCATTCATCCGCCGGCGCCGCCCAGGCCGTTGAAGCCATCATGACCAGCGACACCCGGCCCAAGCAAATTGCTGTCGAGTGCAAACTCGGCAGCCGGACAGTGCGCATCGGCGGTATCTGCAAAGGCGCCGGCATGATTCAACCCGGCATGTCCGCCACCGGCGCCCGCCCGGCCGCGTTGCCGCTTCACGCCACCATGCTCTGTTTCATTACCACAGATGCCGCCATCGCCGCCGGGCCCTTGCAGGCGGCCCTCCGGCAAGCCGTGGCGCAAAGCTTCAATCGCATCACCGTGGACGGCGATATGAGCACCAACGACACCGTGCTGGTACTGGCCAACGGGCTGGCCGGAAATCCCAAAATCGTGGGACGAGCGTCCTCGCGAGCCGGCTCGTCAGCAGCCTCGCCCCACCGCGATTGGGAAGTTTTTCAGACTGCGCTGGACCACGTTTGTTTGGAGCTGGCCAGGATGATTGTACGCGACGGTGAAGGCGTCCATCGCGTCGTGACCGTCCGCGTCACCGGCGCAAAGACTTTGGCCGACGCCGACGCAGCGGCGCGCGCGGTGGCGAACAGCGCATTGGTGAAAACAAGCTGGCACGGGGGCGACCCGAATTGGGGCCGCATCATGGACGCCCTCGGCTATTCCGCGGCGAAAATCGTCGAGGACAAAGTGGACATCGGCTATTCCACACCTGGGCCTGTCTCTGCCCGGGCGGCCACGGGGCGGCCGGCGAAAATTCTGTGGAGCGTAAAACGCGGCCAGCCGACGAAGGCGACCTTCCAGGAGCTCTGCGCCGCGGTGGCGTCCGGGGAATTTGAATTGCACATCGCCCTGAATCTGGGGACCGCCGGCGCCGTGATCTACGCGGCCGATTTGACCGAGGCTTACGTGGAGTTCAACAAAGGTGACGTGGGAGACCCGGGTTCGCTGGGCGGCTGAGGCGGTGGAGCACTTCGCCGCCTGAATCAACGGTCACTTTAAGCCGGAACTTGACAGGCCCAACACCTGTTATTTAACTTCACGACCCCTGATTGGGAAACCAGGGAGTTTAAAGAATATGATCAAGCAAGGGCGTAGTGCGCAAAAAACCAGTGCGGCAAAGAGGCTGGGTGTTCGGCCCTCGCCTGATTCGACCGCCGGGCCAGAATTTCCTTATCGCTGCCGATTTCAGCAATGAAAGTCATCATTCTAGCCGCCGGTTACGCCACCCGTCTGTATCCGCTCACGCTGACGCAGCCCAAACCGCTGCTGCCCGTCGCGGGCCGGCCCATGATTGAGCACGTCCTCGACAACCTTGCGCCTATCGCCGGAATAGACCGCGTTTACGTGGTTACCAACGCCAAATTCGCCGGCCATTTTCAGAAATGGTCGGAACACTACCATCCAGCCGGCGCCAACTGGAATTTGACGGTCGTCAACGACGGCACCACCAGCGACGAAAGCAAGCTGGGCGCCATTGGCGACGTCCATCATGTGCTGACCACCCAGGACGTGGACGACGATCTGGTCGTCGTGGCCGGTGACAATCTGTTCAGCAAAAAACTCGGCGGCTTCGGGGAATTCTGCCGCGAAAAAAATGCGCCGGTACTGGCGCTGTATGACGTGGGCGATCTGGAGCAAATCAAAAAGTATTGTTCGATATCCCTGGATTCCGACGGACGGATTGTGTCCTTCGAGGAGAAGCCGAAGAACCCCACCAGCACGCTCACCGGCATAGCGCTTTATTTTTATCCCCGGGCGATAATCCCCCTCATCAAGCAGTACATCGCCGAGCGAAACAATCCCGACCAGCCGGGCCGGCTGGTGCAATGGCTTTATCCCCGCACGGCGGTCTATACCTGGCGCGTGCCCGGCCTGTGGTTTGACATCGGCTCAAAAGAGACACTCGAAGAGGCCAACCAGATTTTTGCGAAACTTCCCGGGGCGCGGAAATAATCTTCCGCTCTCATCCGTCCACCATTTCAAACTGAATTCCGGCGTCACTGCACCGTAACGACCACGTAATTCTTTTTGCCTTTGCGCAGCAGAACGTGTTTGCCAAACAGCAAATCGGCCGCCGTCACGGCGCGCGTGGCGCTGGTTTCGCGGACGTTGTTGATGTTCACGCCGCCACCTTCGATATCTTTCCGCGCCTGGCCTTTGGAAGGACACAGGCCGGCATGAACCAGCAGTTCAACCAGCGGCATGCCTGCGCCGTCGAGTTTTGATTTGGCCACCTCTTTCGTCGGCACTTCGCCGACGATTTCGTCAAAGGTGCGTTCGGCCACGCCTTTCAATTCGCCGCCAAACAGAATCTCACTGGCGCGGATGGCTTCGGCCGTGGCGTTGGCTCCGTGAACGAGATCGGTCACCGCCTTCGCCAAAGCCCGGTGCGCTTCGCGCGCGCCCGGATTCGACCGATGCTGTTCCGCCAACGCGTCAACCTCCGCTTTCGGCAATAACGTGAGCCATTTGAGATATTCGACCACTTTGGCGTCCTCCGCCTGGATGAAAAATTGGTAGAACCGATACGGGCTGGTTTTCGAAGGATCCAGCCACACCGCGCCGCCTTCGGTCTTGCCGAATTTCGTGCCGTCGGATTTGGTCAGCAACGGAAACGTGAGGCCATACGCCGGCAGGGACAGCTTCTTGCGGATCAAATCAATCCCCGCGGTGATGTTGCCCCATTGGTCGCTGCCGCCGATTTGCAGTTCGCAGTTGAATTCCTTCCGCAGATGATAAAAGTCGTGGGCCTGCAATAGCATGTAGCTGAACTCCGTGTAACTAATGCCGGCCTCGCGATCTTCCATCCGGGCGCGAACACTCTCCTTGGCCACCATTTGATTCACGGAAAAATGCTTCCCCACGTCGCGCAGAAAATCCAAAAACGTCAGCGGCGCGGTCCAGGCGGCGTTGTCCACCAACCGCGCCGGGTTGGTCTGGGCGTCAAAATCCAGGATCCGCGAGAGCTGGCGCTTGATGCACTCGACGTTATGGCTGATTTGCTCGCGCGTGAGCAATTGCCGTTCGCTCGTCTTGCCGCTGGGGTCCCCAATTTGGCCGGTTGCGCCGCCCGCCAGCGCAATCGGATGGTGGCCGGCCAGTTGGAAGCGACGCAGCAGGACCTGTCCCATGAGGTGCCCAACATGCAGACTGTCTGCGGTCGGGTCAAAACCGCAGTAGAGTGTCATCGGGGCAGCCGTCTTCTTGTCCAGTTCAGCCGCGTCGGTGCAATCGCCAATGAGTCCGCGCCATTTGAGTTCTTCCAGAATGCTCACGCCACAAGCATAAGTTGCCGCCCTCGGCTTGCCAATGGCCAAAAGTGTTGCAGCGTTTTTGCTTGATTGTCCCCGCCGTAACCGGATGTTCTGAGCACGACAAATGAATTTGCCCTCGGCCAAACTCAGCAAATCCGGCGCGATGGCAACGGAAAGCCCGTTGCACGATCTGGAAGTTCTCATCAAATCGCGCACGCCGCTCATCGCCGTAGAGAGTAACGAGGAGCCGCAGATCGTGCGCATGGTGCGGCAAATTGGCCAGCGGCTGCAGTTGAAGGCGTATCGCTGGACCGTCACCGAAGGATTGCAGGCCTTCGAGCCGTGCGACCAGCCCCAGCAATCGGTTTTCAAGTCGCAGGAAGTCCTGGATTACATCAAGACTGCCGCCAAATATTCCCTGTTCGTGCTGCTGGATTTTCATCCCTATCTCGAAGACGCGGTGCACGTGCGGCGGCTCAAAGACATTGCGCTGACCGCGACGACTCATTATTCGACGGTCCTCATCGTCGGTTACGCGCTGAAACTGCCGCAGGAACTGCAGCCGTTCACCGCGTATTTCCGGCTGCCATTGCCCACCCTGGCCGAATTGCGCGGGATTGTGATTGACGTCGCCGGCGAATGGGGCGCCGAACATGGTCATCGCGACGTGCAGACCACCAACAAAGCCCTGGACTTGCTCGTGCGCAATCTCGCCGGTCTCACCACCAGCGACGCCCGCCGGCTGGCTTCCAAGGCCATCAATGACAACGGCGCCATTGGCGAGTCGGACATGCCCGAGGTCATGCGCGCCAAATACGAATTGCTGGGCCGGGATTCCCTGCTGTCGTTTGAACACGAGACGGTCCCGTTCACGGAAGTGGGCGGCATGCAACGGCTGCGGAACTGGCTCACGCTGCGAAAGGATTTCTTCCTGGGCGTGCAACCCACGCTCGATCCGCCGCGCGGCATGCTGTTGCTGGGCGTGCAGGGTTGCGGCAAAAGCCTGGCCGCGAAGGCCGCCGCCGGCATCTTCAGCGTGCCATTGCTGCGGCTCGATTTCGGCGTGCTTTACAACAAATACTACGGCGAAACCGAGCGCAACCTCCGCAAAGCGCTGGAAACCGCCGAGGTGATGTCTCCCTGCGTCCTGTGGATGGACGAAATCGAAAAGGGCCTGAGCGTGGACAGCGAGGACGACGGCCTGTCGCGCCGGGTGCTGGGAACGTTGCTCACGTGGCTGTCGGAAAAACGGGAGCCGGTGTTCATCGTGGCCACGGCGAACGACATTACCCGCTTGCCGCCCGAAATGGTGCGCAAAGGGCGGTTCGATGAAATCTTCTTTGTGGATTTGCCACCGGCTCCAAACCGCCGCGACATTCTGGCGATTCATCTTCGCAAACGCGGCCTGGCGCCGGCGAAGTTCGATCTGGCTGAACTGGCCAGGGCGACCGACGGCTTTTCCGGTTCCGAAATCGAACAGGCCGTGGTGTCGGCCATGTACGCGGCGCACGCGCGGGGCGGTGAACTTTCCCAGGCAGACCTGCTCGCGGAAATCCAGCAGACCCGGCCGCTGTCGGTCGTCATGGCCGAGAAAATCGCCGAATTGCGGCGCTGGGCCGAAGGCCGGACCGTTTCGTGCGACTAAAGTCCGATTCCGACCCTCGCCTCCAGCCTCCAAATTCTTAGATTTTCGAAGGGTTTTAGTGGTTTTTGGACCTGGACCCCCCCCTCGCTGCTACCGAAATGAATACCAAAAACCGGAACCGGATATAACCGGAACTTCCGCCCTTAATCCTTATGCTGCGGTCTCACGCTTGGGAGTCGGTTCGGCTTTCGACGTCGCTCGTCGCCATTGTCAAATCTCGTTGTGCAGTTAAAGCGGGCAAACAGCGGCGGCCTGGTCAACGACAATTATTGCTTTCCGCTGGAAAATTTTAATTGTCGTTTGCCAAACGCAGATAGACGCAGATGGACGGCAAAGGGTGGCCCGCCGAGCCGTATCGTCCCGCCGTACCTCATCACGCCCTACCGAAATCAGGGCAATAAAGGGCACTAACGGGCGCTAAAGGTCACCCTCCATGAACCGGATGGCCACCCGCAGGTTGTGGGGAGTGCGCGGACATGTCCGCGCTTTGTTTCGACGCGACACGTCGCGTCGAGGAAAGCGGCGACACGTCGCCGCACTCAAGGCTCTCGATGAACTTGGTTTAGGAGCGCGGACAGCTTTGTCCGCCCGAATCTGATCTAGTTCGTTGAGCGGTCGGCTGGAAACGGGGCGCCCCGGCTATTGGCTGTCGCGGACGCAGCGGACAAAATTGTTGATACGCGGGTCTTTGACCGCGGATTTCACGGATAAAAGTTGGCAATCGTCGGGTTCGCCGGGGCCCATCACGGTGGCGCGAGGGCAGGGGCGCCGTTGCCAAGCACCGGGAGCCGCCGGTTGCCGGGAACCCCGCCGCCGCCGTTCCTGTGCCGCGCCGGGCTCGCCCAGTGGCAAAAAGCGCGATTTTTTTAGTTTTTTTTCTTGCACGAACCGGTGGAAATCCTTTAATTCAACCCACGTCACATGTTTTTCTGACGAAAACAAGAACAACAACAAAAATTGAAGGACACCGATATGGCAAAAGCACTCTCGAAATCTCAATTGGCCGCGGCGATCGCCGAAAAGGCGGAACTGTCGAAGAAGCAGGCGACCGAAATCCTTGATTACATTGCCGAGCTGGCCTACAAGCACGCGAAGGACACCTTCACGCTGCCGGGCATCGGCAAGCTCGTGCTCCGCAACCGTGCCGCCCGTTTGGGCCGCAACCCCAAGACCGGCGAAACCATCCAAATCCCCGCCAAGCGCGTCGTGAAGTTCCGCGTGGCCAAGGCCGCCAAAGACGCCATCCTCGGCGCCAAGTAATTTTCCGTTTTTAACCGGCGCTCTGATTTTTCGGAGCGCCTTTTTTGTTGGGCGATTGAGGGCGCCGGCAACGGTGGTGTGCCGTGCCGCCGTGGGGACCATGCCGGTGTGGCGAGTGGAAGGCGCCGCCGCCGCTCTCGCGTGAATCCGTCAATCCCTTCGGCCATCCATCCATGAAGATCGGCATCGTCGGCTGCGGGGCCTTGGGCAGTTATTATGGCGCCAAGCTCTGCCGGGCTGGGCTGAATGTCCATTTCCTGCTCCGTTCGGATTACGACGTCGTGCGCCGGAAAGGCGTCACGGTGCAGAGCGTGGACGGTGATTTCCATGTCCAACCCGTCTGCGCGCGGACGCCTGCGGAAATCGGCATCTGTGACCTGGTGGTCATTGGACTCAAGACCACTGCGAACGCGGAGTTCCCGAGGCTGCTTCCGCCACTGGCCGGACCGCACTCGGCGGTGGTCACCTTGCAAAATGGCTTGGGCAACGAAGAGCAACTGGCCCGCCTTTTGCCGGTGGAACAAATTTTGGGCGGACTTTGTTTCGTTTGCCTGAACCGGGTCGCATCGGGCGTGATCCATCACACGGCGCATGGCAAGGTGGTGCTGGGTGAATTTCAGCGTCCCACCCAGGCGCGCACCCACGAACTGGCCGCGCTGCTCGTCCGCGCCGGCGTCGTGTGTGAACTCACCGACGATCTCGCCCGCAGTCATTGGGAGAAATTGATCTGGAACATTCCCTTCAATGGCCTCGGCGTGGCGGGTACCGCCGGCTACAATGCGCTGGTGAATCCCACCCACCGCTTGCCGCTCCCCGCTCCCCGCTCCGCCGTCCTGACCACCGACCTCCTGCTGGGCGATCCGCGTTGGGAGCAACTAGTCCGCGAACTCATGCGGGAAGTCATTGCCGCCGCCAACGCGCTGGGCCACCACGTATCCGAATTGCAAGTGGATGAGCAAATCAGTCGCACCCGGATCATGGGCGCGTACAAGGCATCCACGCTCATTGATTTCGAACGCCGCCAGCCGCTGGAGTTGGAAAGCATGTTTCTGGAGCCGCTGCGCCGGGCGCAATCCGCCGGCGTGCCCGTCCCGCGCCTGACCGCGCTCTGCGACGTTTTGCGCCAATTGGAGCTCTCCATGAAGCGGGGAATATCGAACATCGAACATCGAACGCCGAACACCTAATGAAGGCAGAAGACCCAAAACGAACCCCTCACCCCAGCCCTCCCCGTTTGGCGGGGAGAGGGAGAAGCGGCGGGCGGACGCGCGGCAGCGCGTCCCGCCCTTTGCGACGTTTTGCGCCAATTGGACACCTCACTCTCTATTTCCCTTCGCGCCAGGCCTTCCAGTAATTGCCCATCCGCCGAGTGAAGCGCGAGGGTTTCTCCGGGTAAAACTTCGATCCCACCTTCAACGCCGCCTTGCGCAATTCCTGTTGCCGCGGCCCAATCAGATGATTCAGCAATTGCGTTTCTTCGGCGTCACCCCACTGCCCGGCAAACGCCTGCAGCAGGAACAAATCGTGATCGTCCCCCAGCAGGTCTCCCAGCTTCTGCAGCTTCGCCGTCGCCGCATTCAGTTTGCCCGGCCGGACCGGACGGAGCAGGCGCAGTTGATGAAACAGGTCCTTGACGCGCTTGCGCCAGGCGTGAAACGATTCCGGTGCCGGCTCATCGCAGGTCATCTGGAACGCCTCGCGTCCGCGCCGGTAGCTCTTTTCCAGGCCCGGTGCAATGACCGGCCACACTTTTCCCTTCACGTCCGCTCCTTCAATTCTCGTCCGGACCTCCTGCAGGATTTGCCCGATGGCGCGAAAGGCCTTGCCGTCCTCCAATTTCCGCAGCTCCGCGTCGCAATTCGCGCGCAACGCGGCCTTCAGTTTCGGAAATGCCGGGCGCGGCAATTTGGCCTTGAATTGCGCTGCCAGCCCGTTCAGCGCGCTCAACCGCACTTGCGCATCGCGCGCGTCAGTCAGATACGCGGCCGCTTTGCGCAAGGCGTCGTTGCTTTGGCGGTACAGCGGGTCGCCGAGTTCGGCGCGCGTGAGCCGGAGAAGGGAGCGGAGCTTTTTAATTTCCCGGCGAACCTGATGCGCCGCGTCGAGCGGGTTCTTGCGGCCCAGCATGCCCAGCGCCACGGCCGCCCGCTCGCTGAACAATCGCCGCACCGCCTTCGCGGCCGTCTCTTTTCTTTTGAAGCAAAATGCCATATCCCGGTTGCGCCACCCGCCAGCGGCTCATTCTATAACCGATGGACCCGTTAAATTCCAACCCAAATTGATTGCGCTGCGAGGTTGGCGAGTCCAGATTGCCGTCGAAGCCCGGTCCTCACCGGGAACCTATGACAATTAACAACACGGAAAGACCGTGAAACCCTTCGTCTGAAATGCAGTGCCAGATACAACCTTTCCGAGAAACCTTACAGACATAAATGCCGCCGCCGAAGCGGGCGATATTATCGCGATGGAGTGATGCCCGAAATATTTGATAAAAATGACTCGTAAATTACCCCTCTTCGTTGGATTCCTTGTCCTCGGTTGCGTTGCTTGTCCGGGGGAAAACCTTTCACTGGCGGGCAACTGGCGTTTTGAGTTGGACCGGGAGGATGTTGGAATCGGGCAAAGCTGGTTTGACCGCGCCTTGCCGGACAAAATTCAACTGCCCGGCTCATTGCCCGCGCAAGGAATCGGCGACGACATTTCGATGGACACACCATGGATGGCCGGTGTCAGACAAAGCCCTTGGTATCGCGCGCCCGAATACGCGAAATATCGCCAGCCTGGCAACGTAAAAGTGCCGTTCCTGCTGCAACCAGGCAAATACTATGCCGGCGTTGCCTGGTTCCAGCGCGAGGTCAACGTTCCCCAAGGCTGGAGCGGCAAACGCATCGTCCTTTCGCTCGAACGGCCCCATTGGGAAACCCGCGTTTGGCTTGACGGCCGCCTGCTTGGCACGAACGATTCGCTTTCCACGCCCCATGAATATGATTGCGGGCAGCTCGTCCCGGGAACGCACACACTAACCATCCGCGTGGATAACCGGATGGTGGTGGATATCGGCGATAATTCCCACGCCATCAGTGACCACACGCAAGGCAATTGGAATGGCATCGTCGGCGCCATCGAACTCCGCGCCACCCCGCTCGTCTGGCTGGACGATGTCCAGGTGTATCCCAACGTGGAACAAAAATCCGCCCTGGTAAAAATTCACATCGGCAATGACACCGGCACATCCGGAACGGGAACCGTGTCCATCGGAAAAGAAACCATGCCGGTCAACTGGAACGCGGTGGGCGGCGAGGTCTCGCTGGCGGTTCCGCTCGGCGACCAGGCCCAATGGTGGGACGAGTTTCACCCGGCTCTCCAGCAGTTGACCGTCATGTTGAATTCGCCGGAATCTGACTCACGCACCGTCACCTTTGGCCTGCGGCAAATTTCCACCGACGGCACGCAATTCACCATCAACGGCCGCAAAACCTTCTTCCGCGGCACCCTCGAATGCTGCGTCTTTCCCAACACCGGCCATCCGCCAACGGACGTGAAAGATTGGGAACGGATTATCCGCGTCGCCAAATCCTTTGGGCTAAATCTCTTTCGTTTCCATTCCTATTGCCCTCCCGAGGCGGCGTTCGCGGCCGCCGACCGGCTCGGATTTTATCTTCAGGTCGAAACCTGCTGGGCCAACCATTCCACCACCATGGGCGACGGCAAACCGGTTGATGCGTGGGTTTACCGCGAAACCGACCGGATCTTGCGCGCTTACGGCAACCATCCCTCGTTCATCCTCATGCCTTACGGCAACGAGCCTGGCGGCAGGGATATGCAGCGTGTAAAAGATGGGGATTACGACTATCAAACGGCCTACAATGGTTATTTCACCAAATATGTCGAGCACTTCAAAGCCACTGACCCCCGGCGGCTGTGGACCAGTGCCTCCGGCTGGCCGCAAATTCCCGCAAATCAATTTCATGTCACCTCGGATCCCCGCATCCAGGCCTGGGGCGCCGGGTTGACCTCGCGCATCAATGCCCGGCCTCCGGAGACCACCACCGATTACCGCTCCTACATTGAAGCGCACCATGTGCCGGTCATCAGCCATGAAATCGGCCAGTGGTGCGTGTATCCGGATTTCAACGAAATCCCGGAATATACCGGCTATCTCAAACCCAGGAATTTTGAAATCTTCCGCGATCAATTGGATGCCAATGGCATGGGGAACCTGGCCCACGAATTCCTGCTGGCCTCCGGCCGGTTGCAAACGCTTTGCTACAAGGAAGACATCGAATCGGCCTTGCGCACGCCGGGCATGGGCGGATTTGAATTGCTCGGCCTGAGCGATTTTCCCGGCCAAGGCACCGCGCTCGTCGGCGTTCTCAACGCCTTCTGGAACCAAAAAGGTTACGTGACCGCGAAACAATTCCGCCGCTTCTGCAACTCCACCGTCCCGCTCGCCCGCCTGGCTAAACGGGTTTTCACGACCGGTGAAAAACTTCAGGCCGATCTCGAAGCCGCCAACTTCAGTGCCGAACCACTGCCACGCGCCGTGACCACCTGGCAACTCGTCGGTGCCCGTGGAAAAACCTTCGCCCGCGGCCAATTGCCGGCCACCGATGTCCCTGTGGACAACGGCATAGCGCTCGGACATATCAGCATTGACCTGGAAAACGCGCCCGCGCCGGAGCAATTCCAGTTAATCGTCAGTGTCGGGCAATTTGAGAATGATTGGGACGTCTGGGTTTACCCGTCGCAGTTGCCAGCCGAACCGCGTGACGTTTTCGTCACGTCTCGATTCGATGACGCTGCCCGCCGGTCCCTGCAATCCGGCGGCAAGGTTTTGCTGACGATTCCCGGCCCGGAAGTGCGCAACTATGATCAAGACCCGGTCAAGCTGGGATTCTCCAGCATCTTCTGGAACACCGCCTGGACCAGCCGCCAGGCGCCAACCACCCTGGGCATCCTTTGCCATCCCCAAAACCCCGCCCTGGCCGGTTTTCCCACCGATTACTGCAGCGATTGGCAATGGTGGTATTTGATCCACCGCGCCGGCGCGTTGCGCCTGGATCTTCTGCCGTCTGGCCTTGATCCCATCGTCCGGGTCGTTGACGATTGGGTCACCGCCCACCCGCTCGCGTTGGTCGTCGAAGGGCGCGTTGGCGCCGGTAAAATCGTCATCTGCGGATTCGATTTGACGCAAGGCGGCGGTGATCCGGTCTCCCGCCAAATGCGGGCGAGCCTGCTTGATTACATGGATTCGAAGGCGTTTCAGCCGAAAGCAGAACTAAACGCCAGCCAGATTGAGAGTTTGATTTCCACCAGTCCCCTCCCCATGAACCGGGGAACAACGAACATCGAGCATCGAACGTCGAACATCCAATGAAGGCAGAAGACAGAAAACGACCCCCCCACCCCAGCCCTCCCCGTTTGGCGGGGAGAGAGAGAAGCAGCAGCCGGACGCGCGGCAGCGCGTCCCTACCGGGTTCATGGTCCCAATAAATGCGCGAAAGCGAAAGGAGGCTCTCCATGAACCGGGAAACATCGAACATTGAACATCGAACTTCGAACATCGAATGAAAAGGAGCCCTCACCTCACCCTGACCCTCTCCCCTCCCATCCGAATGGGAGCGGAGAGGGGACAGCCAGCGGCCCGCGAGCCTTGCTCAACAGACTGGCGGCTTACGGCAGGTTCTGGGGTTCAATGCGCGAATTCTTCGGGGAGTTCTCTCCTCGGAATGATTTTCACAACTGGCTTTCGTTATCCACGCAGCCGCGTGCACGATGGGGTTCACTTCCGGCTCGACCCCCGCACGTGGCTCAAAATACCTCCCTCGATTGCGGTTGGCCCGGCCGTCATTTGCTAACAAATGATCGCGACCAGTCAAGCCGCAACGTCCAGCCTCAAGGCCGAGTACCATTACGGCTATATCTGGCTCATCTCCCTGGTCGCCGCCCTTGGCGGGCTGCTCTTTGGCTACGATTGGGTGGTCATTGGCGGTGCCAAACCATTTTTTGAAAGTTACTTTGAGCTGCCGTCCCTCGCCCAAACCTTGGGTCAATTTTGGCTCCTGCGGCATCTGGGACTCGGGTCCATCGCCGGCGTTAGCGGGTTTGCCAACAGTTGCGCGCTCATCGGTTGTCTCGTTGGCGCGCTCGTGGCCGGCGGTCTCAGCGATAAACTCGGACGCAAACGGCTGCTCATCGCCTCCGCGTTCTTATTCGCCGTCACCTCCCTCGGCAATGCGCTCGCGCCCGATTTTGAGGTCTTCGTTGCCTGGCGCATGCTCGGCGGTGTGGCCATCGGCCTGGCCTCCAACCTTTCGCCCATGTACCTGGCGGAAATCGCCCCGGCGCAAATGCGCGGCAAACTGGTTTCCCTCAATCAACTCACGATCGTCATCGGCATTTTGCTCGCGCAAATCGTCAACTGGTCGCTCGGGCGCCATTTGCCCGCCCTCGCCACCGACGAATTCATTCGCCATTCCTGGTATGGCCAAAGCTGCTGGCGTTGGATGTTTGGGCTTACCGCCATTCCGTCGCTCCTGTTTTTTGTGGGAATGTTCCTGGTTCCGGAAAGCCCGCGGTGGCTGGTCCGCCATGGCAAATCCCAACAGGCCGGCGCCATTTTGCGGAATATTGGCGGGCCGGGCTACTCCACCGCCGCCCTGGCTGACATCCAGGCCACGCTCATGCAGGAAACCGCAAAGGTCAATTTTCGCGCCCTGCTCGAACCGAAGTTGCTTAAAATTCTTCTGCTGGGCGTTGGCCTGGCGGTTTTTCAGCAATGGTGTGGCATCAACGTCATCTTCAATTATGCCCAGGAAATTTTTCAGTCCGCGGGCTACGACCTTTCGAGCGTGCTGAAAAATATTGCCTGGACGGGGTCGGTCAACCTGGCGTTTACCTTTGTCGCGCTGGGGTTGGTGGACCGCGGCGGGCGGCGTCCGCTCCTGTTGTTCGGTGCGGCGGGTTTGGCCGTCATCTACACCGCCCTGGCCGTTTGTTACCATGCCCGCGTTCAGGGGTTGCCCATGTTGCTGCTCGTGCTTGCGGCCATCGCCTGTTATTCCATGTCCCTGGCGCCCGTCACCTGGGTGGTCATCTCGGAGATTTTCCCGAACCGCATACGGGGCGCCGCCATGTCCATCGCCGTGGCCGCCTTATGGCTGGCGTGTTTCATACTCACGTATAGCTTTCCGGCTTTGAACTCAAAATTGGGTGCGGCGGGCACTTTTTCACTCTATGCAGTCATCTGCGTCCTTGGGTTCATTTCCATCGGCCTCACCTTGCCGGAAACCAGGAACAAAACCCTCGAACAAATCGAACGCGAACTGGTGGATTGAGTCATTGCGGAGTCGGGAACCGCGGATGACGCGGATTACGCGGATAACCAAGCTTGGCCGGAAACCGGGAAATGATACGGTGGCACCCGCCTCTGGCGGGTCCAATTCGGCGTCCCGCCGAATTGGCCGTGGTGTCCTAAATTGCGGCGGAGCGCGGCATTCATGCCTTGTCATTACCCACATCTTCAACGAGGGTAGGTGAGTTAAACTGATGATGTAAGTTACTGCACAGCAATAGGTTGCTCTTTCGGATAGACACAAGCGCATCTGCGGACGCTTCTGGCGAGTTTGGGCCGAGGGCTCGCGCCGCAGTGCGCCGTGGTGGGCGGAGACCAAAATCCCCGGTTTTTGGGCTGATTGGGGCACATAGAAGGAAGATTCATGCAA
>JBEKMW010000038.1:0-38602 GCA_049523455.1 Verrucomicrobiota bacterium
AATTTACCGCCTTCATCGAACGCACGCCGCCCTTGCAGTGCAGATAATATTGCTGGTTCGGGTCCAGTTCGGTGAAGCGTTGCGGCAATTCGCTCAAGGGCAGCAGCGGCACGCCCTGCACCCGGGCGATTTCATATTCGTCCGGTTCGCGCACGTCCACCACCTTGATGCCCAGTGCGGGGTGGTCGAGCGCCTTTTTCATCTCCTGTACCGTCACTTCGTCCGGGTTGGCGCCCAACTCCGGCTCGGGCACGATGCCGCAGAACTGTTCGTAATCAATCAACCCGGTGATGGTCGGATGCTCGCCACAAACGGGGCATTGCGGATCGCGGCGCAATTTCAGCTCGCGAAACTTCATCTCCAGCGCGTTGAACAGCAGTAAACGTCCGATGAGCGGGCTGCCCTTGCCAAAGGCCAGTTTGAGAATCTCGGTGGCCTGGATGCAACCGATGATGCCGGGCAGCACCCCCAGCACACCGCCCTCCGCGCAACTCGGCACCATGCCCGCCGGCGGCGGTTCGGGATAAAGACAGCGATAACACGGCCCGCCCAAGTGCGGCGCAAACACGCTCGCCTGCCCTTCGAACCGGAAAATTGAGCCATACACATTGGGCTTCTTCAAAAGCACGCACGCGTCGTTGGTGAGGTAACGCGTGGGGAAATTGTCCGTGCCATCCACGACGATGTCATAGGGCCGGATGAGATCCAGCGCGTTTTCGGAGGTAATGCGGACATTGTGCAGCGCGAGTTCCACGTTGGGATTGATGCCGCGCAGCGTTTCTTCGGCCGACTCGGTTTTCGGGCGGTCCACATCCGCCTCCGTATGCAGGATTTGGCGCTGGAGATTGGAATAATCCACCGTGTCGAAATCCACCACGCCAAGCTTGCCGATGCCCGCGGCGGCCAGGTACATGGTGATGGGCGAGCCGAGGCCACCCGTGCCGATGCACAGGACGCTGGTGCTCTTGATCTTCTTTTGGCCGGCCAGGCCCACTTCCGGCAGAATCAGGTGCCGCGAGTAACGCCGGATTTCGTCATTGTTCAATTCCATAATTCGAGCCAGCTATAATAGGGCAAAACGGCTGGAAATCAAGACGGCTCACCCATCGGTGGTGTCCTAAATTCCGGCGCGCGGCATTTATGCCGCTTCATCGGCCAAAGTATTTCGTGGCGTGAAGCGGGCTGAAGCCGCGCTCCGGGAGCGCGGATTGCGTCAATCCGCAGCACGCAGGTAGCCAAACCAGCGCGGGAGTCGGAAGCCTCTCTCGTTCCAGACCTGCTGGGCGTCAATCGCCCTCAAGTCCGCAGGTGCTACGGCCGTCGGTCATGCTGCGAGTTGGGACAACTCGCGCTCCGCAAATTAGGGGATTTATATACAAATTTACCCTGGCATTTTGGTTGAAATTTCGCACACCGCACTTTTAAAATCAGGTTCCGAAACAACTACAACTCAAAACCGCCATGAATGAAAACGAACCGCCCGCCATTACCGCATTATTTGAAAAGTACAAACCATCTCCAAGAGACTTCATGTTGGCACACATTGCCGCAAAAGTTGAAGTCATTGAACTCATGCTGACTGAGCACTTTTACCCGCATGGGAGCCAGAAACGGCAGCAGGTTTCCGACCGAAACGTGGCTGATGTTTTGGAACTGACTGAGGGATTTTTGCAATTACTGGCCAGAAAAGACGACGCTGGCGGACCTGCTGAATCTTCTGAAAACAATTGATGGTTTTCATGGCCTCATTTCGTTTTCGGCGTTGACGCCTTGACGATGTTCTTGTTGCTGGCTTGCAGTTCAACCGCAGCCTGCTTGCCCTTGCCGCTGCCCATTGCGACGGCGGCAAGGATGTTGTTGAACTCGCACTTGATGGGCTTGTGCATCTTTCTTGGTCTGCTCATAGATTTTTGGAAGTGTGTGGTTTACGCAAATGTTTATGGCTCGCGTGAAAGGTCAACGTTTGGGGTGAAAATAAAGTCACAGCCATCACCATCCCGAATTTGCCGTTTCAAATGATAAACCTCCCGCCCCCCAACGGTTTCAGAATTTACCAGTTCCCATCCGTATTGGCCGAGAATGTTTGCTGCTTGGTCGAGCGTGTCCACATTCGTCTGAAAGTGACTATAAGTACAATTGACAAACAAAGTATAGTTCGTAAAGTTGTTCCAGCGCCAACTCTCCAGCGTTCCGGTTTGGTATTTTATCTCTGCTGGCCGGGAGCAGCCAAGCAGCAAGACCGAACTGAGGAAAATTGACGCGAACGTTTTCGCTTCGTTGTGTTTGGAATATTTCATGCCGTCAGTTCTTTGTAACCGAGTTTGCTTTCGTCGGCCATGTTTTCCACCACGTTTGAAAAGACGGTCTGCATTTCGCTGGCCCGGCGATTCATGCGGAACGTGAATTCGTCAACGTACCGTTGCAGGTGTTTGCTGCTCATCCAGTGATAAATGCCATGATAACCGCGTTTGAACAATGCCCAAAACGATTCGATGCTGTTGGTATGGACATCGCCGTTCACATAAACACCGCCGGTGTGGTTGACTACCGTGTGCCGGTAGCCCTTCAGATTGTTGTATCCGCAATAGCTGTCAGTAAACACTTTTGAACCGCTGGCTATCGCCGCCGTGATCACCGCTTTCAGTTCCTTGCCTTGAACGCTCTTGACGACTTGCGCCCGCGTTTCGCCATTGCGGACCCGCATTCCGAACACCGGGGTTTTGCCCTTGCCGCCTGTCCCGATATGTTTCCGCTTGGAAATGTGCTTGTTCTTTTCCAGACCGCCAATGAACGTTTCGTCCGCCTCCACCGTTCCGAACAATTGCCCCTTGTTCTGCTTCATGGCCTTGCGGATGCGATGGTCCATGAACCAGCCCGTCTTTTGAGTCACGCCAACCTGCTTGGCCAGTTGCACGGAAGAAATCCCCTTGTTGCTGGTCGAAAGCAGGTAAATCGCCATGAACCATTTCCGCAGCGGGAGTTTGCTGTCCCCGAAAACGGTGCCGGTCTTGATGGTGAAATCCTGCTTGCACTTGGCGCAACGATACCGCTTGCCGCTGGCGAACGTGTAAATTTCCTTGTGGCCGCAATGCGGGCAGTACTGGCCGTTGCGGAACCGGATGCCCGTGAAATGCTTGCGGCAGGTTTCCTCGTCACAAAAATAATCCGTGAACTCTGTCAGCGTCTTGAACTCAAATTCGTTTTTCATTCTGGAATCAATTTACCCTAAAATGACGGGGTTGTCAAGGGTCAAAATGAAGATTTCTAGATTTATTTTTGCCTTTGTTTTCAATGGTTTTTGCGGGAATTGACAATGTTGATGTTTTCAGGTTCAATTCTGACGTTTTTCAAACCAAACCCGGTGAAATGAAAGCCTTTTGTCTGGTAGCCATAACTGCCATCAACCACGATAACCACTGGGAGAGTTTCTGGACTGCCTTTTCGGCAGTTGTTGCCGTTCTTGCTTTTTTTTGGGCAGTTCTGGAGCGCATTTCCAGAATGAGAACGGATAAGAAGCTTGATGAAATCAAACGCAGAGGCGATGCCCCGTTTTTTTGCGTTTGTGAATCCGCAATGTGGAACATTGCCTTTTATCGAGACGGTGGAGTCGAATACTTGTGCGCCGCTACTGAAAAAAGCATCCTTTCGTTCCAGCATGACACGGTTGAGGCTTTGCACGCGGGAGACCCCGTTATCCTGCTGGTAGATGATGCTGGCGAACCGACACACGAAATCGTTGTAAAATTGGATGACGACCCAATCATTTTCGGAAGTGCCATAGAGCATGACACTGCAAAAAAAGTTCTGTTTCTTAAATATCCTTATGACCCTCAAAAACAAGGAAAAGAACAGCGGATCATCGTTTCTTTTGAAACGCGGAGTGGCGTGCATAATACGCACACCTATCTCACGCTGCATGGTGTCAGATTTTTGAAACGGATAGACCCCCCGCTTCCGCAATAACTCAATGCATCCGTGAACAAAATACCAGGATGGCCAAACCATCCGGGGGCGGCCAAAATCGGGAATTGGGGAACATTTATCCCAAAGATTCAAAATTCTTGTCGCAAGCTGGTCTGACACATTATCAGCATTTGACAACCCTTCTATTTTGGCGTCTGCTGGCGTGCATGAATCCACACATTTTGATTGTTTTGACCAAACCGAAGCCAACCGCCCCAAAAGAACAACTGGACGGATGGAAGAACTTTGAATCCAACGTGAACAATTCTGCCTTGTGGCCGCAATCTGACACCGAAAAGAACAACGGGCCAGAAAAACGGCTTGCCGAAAATGTATGGCTGATTCCGTTGCAAGACGGGATGCCATTTCTCGGTAAGTTGGTTGCGGCGGCAAACAGCTTTTCGGTTCCGTGCAAGATGATGCTCTTTGAGGATTCTCCACCGTGGATTGTTTCGGAACCCGAATAATCCCGTCTCGCACTTTGAGGATGTTCACGGGGCACCCCCAAGCCCACTGATTTTCTGCCTTTTACGGCAATTTTCGGCCTCTTTCGACAGGGTAAATTTGTATATAAATCCCCAAATTAGGACACTTCCCACCCATCCGCAACCAGCCTGCATCGTACTGCCAATAACTGGTTTCGTTTTCCCGGCGGCTGTGCCCGGATATTCCCATTTCCACGCTTTGTGCTAAAGTGGCTTCATGCAAGCCGGGCACATGGCTTCAGCGCATCGCGGCGCGGCGGACAACCCGCCGAACCGGTTCGAAAAGCTCAAGCTTGAACCGGACGCAAACTGGAACCCGGAAGAGGACGTCCTGCCGCGCACGCAGTTCTTCAAAGACCACAGCAAAACCGTTATCGCCCACAACGACAGCCCGGACGTGGGCTTTGATGCGAGCCTCAATCCCTATCGCGGCTGCGAGCACGGCTGCATTTATTGCTATGCGCGGCCCACGCACGAATACCTCGGTTTCTCCGCCGGGCTTGATTTCGAAAGCAAAATCATGGTCAAGGAAGATGCGCCGCAATTGTTGCGCGCGGAACTGATGTCGCCCCGGTGGCAGCCGCAGGTCATTTTCCTGAGCGGGGTTACCGATTGTTATCAGCCGGTCGAGGCCAGGTTAAAATTGACGCGCCGTTGTCTCGCCGTGCTGGCCGAATTCCGCAATCCGGTGTTTATCATCACCAAAAACCGGCTGGTGACGCGGGACGCCGATTTGCTGGCGGAACTGGCGCGGCATCAGGCGGCCGCGGTGTGGCTGTCCATCACCACGCTGGATGCGGGCCTGCGCCGGATCATGGAACCGCGCACCTCACCGCCGGAGGCGCGGCTGGCGGCGATTCGCGAGCTGGCCCAAGCGGGAATCCCGGTGGGCGTAAATGTGGCGCCGGTCATTCCCGGACTGACGGACCATGAAATCCCGGCCATTCTCCAGGCTGCGGCGGACGCCGGCGCCAGGGCGGCCGGGCACAGTCTGGTGCGGCTGCCTTACGCCGTCGCTCCGCTGTTTGAACAATGGCTGGAAACGCATTTCCCCGACCGGAAGGAGAAGGTGCTGAACCAGTTGCGCGCCATGCGCGGCGGAAAATTGAACAACTCCCAGTGGGGAATTCGCATGTCCGGCGAGGGAATCTTCGCCGACCAAATCGGACAGATGTTCGAAGTGGCGCGGCGCAAAGCCGGCATTCCCAACTACAATAACGAGCTTTCCGCCGCTTCATTTCGCCGTCCCCCTGGCGCGCAGCTTTCGCTATTCTCATGACGTGCAAACGCTCGTCGAAGATTTTCTCCAATACCTGCGGCACGAACGCGGGCAGGCGGACAACACGGCAAAAACTTACGCCGCCTTGCTCGGCAAATTCACCGCTTGGGCGGCACGGCAAAACATCGCGGACTGGAAGCAGGTCGAGTTGAAGCATCTCATGGCCTTCCTGCAACAGGAGCGCCAGCGTCCGCTGGCGGGCGAGCCGCCGGCATCCACCACGCGCCTGAGCAGTGAAAGCGTGTATCTCGAAATCGCCGCCCTGCGGGCCTTCTATCGCTTCGCGGAAAATGAAAAACTGCTGCCGGTCAACGTGGCGGAAAACCTATCCTTGCCGCGGCGCTGGCAGCGGCTGCCCAAAGCCCTGTCCAACGACGAAATCGAAAAATTGCTGCGGCCGGAGACACCGGCCACGCCCGAAGCTTTATGCGACCAGGCGATTCTCGAGTTGGCCTACGCTTCGGGCTTGCGGTTGTCCGAGCTGAGGAATTTGCGGCTGGAACAGCTCCACCTCGAGGCCGGCTTTATCAACGTCATCGGCAAAGGCAACAAGGAACGCGTCGTGCCCGTCGGGCGCAAAGCTGTGGAAGCGATGAATCTTTATCTCGCTACCGGACGGCCCAAACTGGTGACACCCAAAACGCCGGCGAACGTCTTTTTGACCAAACGTGGCGGGCCATTCGCTGCCGTCACGTTGTGGTTGCGCATCAAGCGGCGCGTGCTCCGCGCCGGCGTCCCGAGAAACATCACACCGCACATGTTGCGGCACAGCTTCGCCACCCATTTGCTGGAACACGGCGCTGACCTGCGCGTCATCCAGGAACTGCTCGGTCACGCAAATATCAGCACGACAGAGGTTTATACTCACGTGACCGGCAATCGTCTGCGGGACATCCACCGGCGGTTTCATCCCCGGGCGTGACTGTAGCGGTGGCAAAATTTCCACTTTTCATCGGCAGGCGGCGGAGTACAGTTCAACCATGGATGGATTCATCAAAACCTTTTTCGCGGCGATGCTGTTGGCCGGTTTCGCAACGGTCAACGGCACCGGCAGCGAAACAATCCCCGGAGCTCCTATGACCCTGCAACTCTCCAGCACCGCCTTTGCCGACGGCCAGGCCATTCCGGCAAAATACACTTGTGACGGCAGTGATATTTCACCGCCGCTGCAATGGACCAATGCCCCCGCCAACACGAAAAGCTTCGCCCTCATCGCCGACGACCCTGACGCGCCGGTCGGAACCTGGGTGCATTGGGTGATTTTCGACTTGCCCGCCGGCACGGGGGCACTGCCCGAAAACATGGCTAAATCCCCCACCACCGGCAACGCCAAGCAAGGCCTCAACGACTTTAAGCGTCTCGGCTACGGCGGCCCGTGCCCGCCACCCGGCAAGCCACATCGCTACTTCTTCAAGCTCTACGCCCTCGACACACTGCTCGACCTGAAACCCGGCTCGTCCAAAAATGATTTGCTCAAGGCCATGACCGGCCACCTGCTGGCGCAAGGGCAGTTGATGGGAACTTACGGAAGATAGCTCGCATCACGCATTACGTTTCACGCTTCACGCCCGGTGAGAATTCTCTTCTTTCTCTGGCGGACGATTTCGTGTTTAGTTTCCGCTTTCGATGAGCAAAACCGCGTTGCTATTCGCCGGACAAGGTGCGCAAACCGTTGGCATGGGCAAAGACCTGATGGAAAGGTTTCCGTCCGCCAAGCCGTGGTTTGACCGCGCCAACGCCGTGCTGGGTTATGACCTCGCCGCCATCTGTCTCAATGGTCCGGATGCCGAACTGACGAAAACAGAAAACGCGCAGCCGGGAATTTTCCTCGTGAGCTGGGTCGCCTGGCAATTGCTCAAGGAACAGGCGCCGAATTTGAAATTCGATGCCACGGCCGGCTTGTCGTTGGGCGAATTTACCGCCTTGGCGGCGGCGGGCGCGATGAGTTTCGAGGACAGTCTCCGGTTGGTGCGCCGACGCGGCCAATTCATGCAGGAAGCCTGCGAAGCCACGCAAGGCGGTATGGCCGCCATCATTGGTCTGGATGAAGCACCGACCAGGGAAGTCTGTGCCGAAGCCGGGGTAGTGCTGGCCAATCTGAATTGTCCGGGCCAACTGGTGATATCCGGCGAATCCGGAAAAATCGCGCAAGCCATCGAGCTTGCCAAAGCCAGAGGCGCCAGACGCGCCATTCCGCTGCCGGTGGCCGGTGCGTATCACTCGCCGCTCATGGCGGGCGCGCAGCCAAAACTGCAAGCGGAATTGGCCACCACAAAAATATCTCCGCCATCCGTTCCCGTGGTGTCCAACGTCACCGCCAAACCGCACGGTTTGCCGGCGGAAATTTCCGCCCGGCTCGTCGAGCAGGTCACCTCATCCGTCTTGTGGGAGACCTCCATGCGCTATCTCCTGGCCCAGGGCTTCACCCGGTTCATCGAACTGGGACCCGGCACGGCCCTGAGCGGTTTTCTCAAGCGCATTGACCGCAACGCGCAAATGCTGAACGTGGCCGATGCCGCGAGCTTGGTGACCACGGTGAAAGCAATCTCAGCAAAATGGGCGTAGCGGCTTTCGGCAGAAAGCCGCATCGTTCTTTTCGGGTAATGGCGGCGCCGCCGGGACGCCGCTACGGCGGCATTGATTTTAGGCAGTGTCCTAAATTCAGGAGCGCGGCTCTATGAGCCGCAGCATGTCCCCATGCAATCCAAGCCGCTGTGGGTCGCAGACCCGCGCTCCGAAAACAAATCGGGACACTACCGATTTTTATGTGCATTGGCGCCGATACACGGTTAAATCTTCGCGGACATGAAGCAACTTGAAAACCAAATCGCTGTTGTCACCGGCGCCGGACGCGGGATTGGCCGCGCGATCGCCCTGAATTTCGCCGCGGAGGGCGCGGAGGTGGTTTGTATTTCGCGCACCCAGGAGAATTCGGACAAAGTGGCCGGCGAGATCCGCGCCTTGGGCCGCAAAGCCTGGGCGCACGCGGTGGACGTGGCTGACGCCGCCGCTGTCAGCGCTGCCGCCGAAAAAATCCTGGCTGAATGCGGCAAGGTGGACATTCTGGTGAACAATGCCGGCGTCACCCGTGACGGACTGCTTATGCGGATGAGCGATGCGGATTGGGACACCGTGTTGAATACGAACCTGAAGGGGGCTTTTCTGGTGACCAAAGCGTTCAGTCGGGCGATGATCAAGGCGCGTTCCGGCCGCATTATTAATGTCACGTCGGTAATCGGCCTGATTGGCAACGCCGGCCAGTGTAATTACGCGGCGAGCAAGGCGGGGCTGATCGGTTTTACCCAGTCGGCGGCGAAGGAACTGGCGTCGCGCGGCATTACCGTTAACGCCATTGCGCCGGGATTCATCGAGACGGATATGACGGCAGAAATGAAGCCGGAAATGCGAGAAGCCATTCTGCGGCAGATTCCGTTGGGCCGCTTTGGCCAGGCGGAGGACATCGCCGGCGTAGCGCTGTTTTTGGCCAGTGCCGCGGCGCGTTATGTCACCGGCCAGGTTTTGACCGTGGACGGCGGCATGGTGGTGTAATCGTTCCGATGCCGCGCTGTGGAGGCTTTTAGCCCCCTTTAAAGCCCATTAAAGCCTTTCCCAGCCTTTTCCAGCCTTTTCCAGCCAAATTCAGCCTTCTTTGATCAGCCAGCGCCCCGTTCTTAATCCCTGGGAACGGGGAAAGATCGGCCCAGATCAAGCTCAATCTGTTCGAGATCGAAAAATTTAGTGATTCGGGGCTTGACGCTTCCGAATTCATGGCATAGACACAAGGCAAAATTAAACCGGAGCAATTCATGGCAGAGAAATCTATTGAACAACGTGTCAAAGACATCATCGTCGAGCAGCTCGGCGTCAACGCAGATCAGGTAACGCCGGAGGCCAAATTTATTGAGGACCTCGGCGCCGACTCGCTCGACACGGTCGAGTTGGTCATGGCACTCGAGGAGGAGTTCGGCATCGAAGTGCCCGACGAGCAGGCGGAGAAGCTCCAGAGTGTCGGCGACGTCATCAAATACATCGAAGACCTCCAGCAGAAATAGTTGCGACGTGAAAGGTTTCGGGGCAGTTTCCGGCTGAGTCCAGCTTGATCTGCCCCTTTTGATTTTATGACAGGCAATATAACCGAACGGCGGGTGGTGGTAACCGGCTTGGGCGTGGTCACGCCGCTCGGACATCAAGTTGACGTATTCTGGCGCAATCTCATCGCCGGCCGGTGCGGCATTGACCGCATTACCGCCTTCGACCCCTCGCCCTTTGACACGCAGATCGCCGGCCAGGTGAAAGACTTTGATCCGGCACCCGCTTTTTCCTCAGCCAAGGAAATCCGGCGGACGGACCGTTACTCGCAGTTTGGCATTTTTGCGGGGCATCAAGCGCTGCTGGATTCCGGGCTCGACCTGGAGCGGGAGAACCGCGACGAAATCGGCGTGATTATTGGCTCGGGCATCGGCGGGTTGGAGACCACCACGGCACAGCACAAAACCCTGCTCGATCGTGGCCCCGGCCGCCTCTCGCCGTTCATGATTCCCATGCTCATCAGCAACATGGCCTCGGGTTTGTTCTCCATGTACAAGAATCTGCGCGGGCCAAACTTCGCCACTTGCTCCGCTTGCGCCACCGCCAATCACGCCATCGGCGAGGCCTGGCGTTCCCTCAAAATGGGCGACGCCCAGGTGATGTTTGCCGGCGGCGCGGAGGCCACGATCGTGCCGATCGGCATCGGCGGGTTCTGCGCGATGAAAGCCATGAGCACCCGCAATGATGACCCCCAACATGCCTCGCGCCCGTTCGACAAGGAACGCGACGGCTTCGTAATGGGCGAAGGCGCGGGAGTGATCGTGCTGGAGGAACTGGAACACGCGCGGAGGCGGCGCGCGAAAATTTATTGCGAAGTGGTCGGTTACGGCAACACCGCCGATGCCTATCATCTCACCGCGCCATCGCCCGGCGGCGAAGGTGCGGCCCGTTGCATGAAAATGGCGTTGCGTCATAGCGGACTCAAGCCGGAAGACGTTTCCTATATTAATGCCCACGGCACTTCCACCCCACAGGGCGACGTTTGCGAATCGCAAGCCATCAAAGCCGTTTTTGGAGCCCATGCGAAAAAACTCGCCGTCAGTTCCACCAAAGGGGCCACCGGCCACATGCTGGGCGCCGCCGGCGCGGTGGAAATGACCGCGTGCGCGCTGGCCATACACCACGGGATTGTCCCGCCCACCATCAATTACCAGGTGCCCGACCCGGAATGCGACCTCGACTATGTTCCCAACACCGCCCGCGAAATGAAGGTAAACGTCATCATCAACAACTCCTTTGGTTTTGGCGGCCACAATGCCAGTATCGCGGCACGGAAGTTTATCGGTTGAAAAACTTCAAAAATGCGGTTTAATTGCGGTATGCCTGCTATAACGACAGTTCCGAGAAAACCAAAAATTGATGCGCGCGCTGCGGCGAGCGCAGCGGCTGCATACTTCAAAGAACTCTTTCCTAACGTTACCGGCTTCAGCCTCGAAGAAGTGGAATTGTCCGAAGATGGAACGCATTGGATGATTACTTTGAGCTTTGAGGTTCGTCCCGTTCCACAAAACAGCCTGCAAAACGTGAACATGCTCTTCCAGCCGCCCAGAACAAAGTTCAAAGTGTTCAAAGTTGATGCTAAAACCGGCAAGGTTGTAGCGATGAAAAATCGCAAGCTGGAATGATTGCCTACGCTTCAACGCTGGCAGCCAAATATCGCAGCAAAGGCGTTTTCCTTGATTCAAATTTGCTTGTCCTTCTCTTTGTGGGCCTTTTAGACCCAAATCGAGTGCAGAGTTTTAAACGCACGTATAATCAGGGGTTCACGGAACACGATTTTTCGTTATTGCAAAATATAGTCACTGCTTTCTCAAAAGTGGTTACGACCCCGCACATACTCACCGAAACAACAAATTACCTTTGTGAGTTTCGTGGCGAAGCGCGCCAATCAGTGTTGCAAATCATTGCTAAAACCGTTCAATCCTTTAAGGAGCGGCGTTCGGAATCGAAAAAACTTGTTCGAACCGATTTTTTCCTTCACTTCGGTTTAACTGATAGTGCAGTTCTCGATCTTCCGCCTAAGAAATATTTGGTTTTGTCGGTGGACGCTCCCCTCGTAATCGCTTTGCAAAAAAGGGGCATTGACGCGATCAATTTCAACCACCTTCGCCAACAAAGCTGGCAACAAGGATGAATTTTCTTTCGCTTGTCGAATCCAAACGCGAGGGCAAAGCCCTTGTGCCAGAGCAGATTCAAATCTTCATCCGCGACTTCACCGCCGGCCAAATTCCCGACTACCAAATGGCCGCCATGCTCATGGCCATCTATTTTCGCGGATTGAGCACCGCCGAAACTGCTGCGCTCACGCTCGCCATGCGCGATTCCGGCGACGTCCTGAAATTCCCCAAAGACCCCCGGCTGTTGGTGGACAAGCATTCCACCGGTGGCATTGGTGACAAGGTGTCGTTGCCGCTCGCGCCGCTGCTCGCCTGCTTGGGCTTCCGCGTGCCGATGATCTCCGGACGCGGTCTCGGCATTACCGGCGGCACGCTCGACAAGCTGGATTCCATTCCTGGTTTCCAAACTCTCCTGCCCGCCGAAAAAATTGTCGCGCAAGTCCAGAAGATTGGCTGTGTCATATGCGGCCAGACCGACACCATGGTTCCGGCAGACAAAAAGATTTATGCGCTACGTGACGCGACCGGCACCGTGCCCAGCATCCCGCTTATTACCGCGTCCATCCTGTCCAAGAAACTCACCGAAAGCCTGGACGCGCTCATCCTCGACGTGAAGTTCGGCCGCGCGGCATTTATGCAGACTCAAGCCGACGCACGCAAACTGGCGCAAGCGATGGTCGCACTGGGCAACCAATGCGGCGTAAACACGCGCGCAATTCTCACCGACATGAATACGCCGCTCGGTCGCGCCGCCGGCAACTGGCTCGAGGTGAAGGAGAGCGTGGGATGCTTGGAAGGTAGGACAGGCGTCGCGCCTGTCTCTGACTCAAAACCTAAAAATATGGAGACAGGCAGGATGCCTGTCCTACGCTGTGATGACCTCTACTCGCTTGTCCTGGATTGCGCCGCGCACTTGCTGGTTCAAACCAGAAAATCAAAATCGCTCGCCGCTGCGCGCCGGCAGGCCCAAGACTGCCTGAACTCCGGCGCCCCTCGCCAAAAATGGGACGAAATGCTCGCCGCCCAGGGTGCGGACCTGGATGCATTCAATCGCAAGCTCACCCTTGATTCCACCGCCAAGGTCACGGTTGAGGTAAAATCCGAAAAGTCCGGCTTTGTATCCCAGTGCGACGCGCGCATTATCGGCGAAGTCATCCGTGACCTCGGTGGCGGGCGGTTGACGAAGGAAGCAGGCATCAATTACGACGTCGGCGTGGACCAAATCGCCAAACCCGGCGAGCGCGTGGAGCGCTCCGGCACCCTGTGCCGCGTGCACGCCGCAGATTCCGCGCAGTCCGCGACCGCTGTTGCTCAACTTCAAACCGCCTTCGAAATTTCCACTCGGAAACCGAAGCCCGCGCGGCTGATTTGCGCCTGTCTTTGCTAGAAAGTGAGAGTCGTATCAGCGGCTCCCTGGTTAACGTTTCAATTCCTCCAAGATTCTTTCCGCCGCAGCGCGCGGATTTTCCGCGGCGTATATCGGGCGGCCAATCACCAGCCAATTCGCGCCAGCCGCGATGGCTTCGCGCGGAGTCAGTGTGCGCTTCTGGTCATCGGCCTTTTCGCTGCCGGTGCGGACGCCCGGCGTGACGAGTTGCATATTGGGCGGAAGCGCTTGGCGGAGCCGAGCCGCTTCCAACGGCGAACAGACCAGTCCCCGCAGCCCTGCATGGGTGGCTACCGTTGCCAGCCGCCGCACCTGGTATTCCACGTTTCCATCCAAGCCCACTTCCTTGAGTGCTCCGGCGTCCAGACTGGTAAGCACCGTCACACCCAAGACCAGTGGCGGCGTGCGACCGAGTTTCCCGGACGTTTCCTGGGCCGATTGCTCGGCCGCCTTGAGCATTTCCAAGCCGCCACTGGCATGGACCGTGAGCATTTGCACGTCCAACCGGACGGCAGCAGCCACCGCCTTCGCCACTGTGTTTGGAATGTCATGAAATTTCAAATCCAGAAACACCAAGGCGCCTTGCTCGCGAACGCGGCGGACGATGTCCGACCCGGCGGCGGTGAACAATTCGCTGCCGATTTTGAAACCGCCCGCCACGGGCGCCAATTGGCCGGCGAGCGCCAGCGCGGCCTCCGCCGAGGGCACATCCAGTGCCACGATGATTGGGTTGCGCATAAAAGGAATCTACTTCAGAGTTTAGGAACTCCACAAGTTCGCGTGCAAAGTGAACGCCCTGACATGGAATTGATTTCCGGTCTTGTTTGAGCCTGCTCTCTCCATGAACCGGGGAACATGAACCCCGAGATCCAATGTCGTAACACCACTCCGCAACACTATTACACCTTCCTGCGCTGAACCCTGAAGCATGAACCCCAACATCGGATGTCGGGACGGGCATTCAAAATTCAACATCGAAAATCCAATGAAAAGGAGCCCTCGCCTCACCCTGACCCTCTCCCCTCCCATCCGATGGGAGCGGAGAGGGAACCGGCCTTCGCTCCCGCCGCCGCTCCCGCCGCCGCTCCCGAAGCTATGGCGGGCAGGCAGCAGCTACGGCCCGACAGGCAGCAAGCGTGCATCTCCAGCCCGCTTCACGTCACGAAATGCTTTGGCCGATGAAGCGGCATAAATGCCGCGCGCCTGAAGTTAGGACACCACTCTCTTCCACGGCGTTTTGACTTTCGACTCCGCATTTCCTAGCCTGCGGCATGAAGATTATCCGCCAGAGCGACGCCAATTTTGCCGCAAAGCTTCGCGAAGTCACCGCGCCGTCCAGCCTGTTCGATCCCGAAATCGAGCAGCGCACCCGCGCCATTCTCGATGACGTGCGGCTCCGGGGCGACGCCGCGCTCGTGGAATTCACGGAAAGATTCGACGGCGCCAAGCTGGCCCCTGGCCGGCTTGCCGCCTCCCAGGCGGAACTGTTTAACGCTTCGCTCGGCGCCGATGAACCGCTGCGCCAGGCGGTGGTGGAAGCCGAAAAAAACATCGCCGCGTTTGCAAAGAAATCGCTGCGCAGGAACTGGCAGACGAAAAACTCCCATGGTGCCAAGGTCGGTGAAAAATTTGATCCGTTCCAGCGCGTCGGCGTTTACATTCCCGGCGGCAAGGCGCCGCTGGTTTCGACCGCGCTCATGACCATCACCCTTGCGAAGGCGGCCGGCTGCCCGGAAATCGTCGCCTGCACGCCTTGCGGACGCGACGGCTCGATCAATCCCGCCCTGCTTTTCGCCACCCGCACGGCGGGAGCCACGGAGATTTACCGCGTGGGCGGCGCGCAGGCAATCGCCGCGCTGGCTTACGGCACCAAGACGATTCGCCGGGTCCAGAAAATTTTCGGCCCCGGCAATGCCTACGTCGTCACGGCCAAGCGATTGCTGGTGGGCTACGTCGCCATTGATTTGCTGCCCGGCCCGAGCGAACTGCTCGTGCTGGCCGACGAAACCGCCAACGCCCGGTTCATCGCCGCCGACCTGCTCGCGCAAGCCGAGCACGGTTCGGGCCACGAACGCGTGTGGCTGGTGACGACATCCGACAAAATCTTGCGGGCCACCGAACGGGAAATCGCGAAACAACTGCCCAAACTGGCACGGCGTGAGTGGATTCAGCGTGTCTTGAAAAACAACGGCCGGCTCATCCAAGTCAGGTCGCTTGCTGAGGGCGTGGCCCTGGCCAACCGGCTCGCACCGGAGCATTGTGAGGTGATGACGCGCAATCCGCGCGCCGTTTCGGAAGGCATCCTGACGGCGGGCGCAATTTTCCTGGGCATCTGGTCGCCGACGGTGCTGGGCGATTACGTGGCCGGTCCCAGCCACACCCTGCCCACTGGCGGCGCGGGCGCGTCGTTTGCCGGCCTGACCGTGGATCAATTTCAGCGCCGCACCAGCGTGGTGGAATACAGCCGCACCTCGCTCAGAAAGGCGCTGCCCGCCGTGAAAAAATTTGCCGAAATGGAAGGCTTGGGCGCGCATGGCAAGAGCGCGGAAATCAGAAAATGAGTTTGCCCGGCACCGCGCCCTGAAGCATGGCTTCCAATTCGTCCAAACAGTGTAAAGGTATGCATTGTGTCATCGGTTCCGGCCCGGCGGGCGTCGCGTGCGCCAAAGCGCTGCTGGCGCGCGGCGCCAAGGTGCTCATGCTCGACGCGGGATTGGAACTGGAACCCGAGCGCGCCCGGATCGTCCGCCAGTTTGCGGAAAGCAAGCCCACCGACTGGCCCGCCGGAAGTGTCGCCGCGCTGAAGGGTGACATGCAGCCAGACACCGACGGCGTGCCGCTCAAGATGCTTTTCGGCTCGGATTTCCCCTACCGCGAAACGGAATCACACGTGCCCTGGCAGGGCCATCGCATCAGTCTCCGGCCGTCGCTGGCACTGGGCGGACTGAGCAACGTCTGGGGCGCGGCCATGCTGCCGTATCGCGACGCCGACATCACCGAATGGCCGATCAAAATCGCCGACTTGGAGAGGCATTACCGGGCGGTGGCTCAATTTACCGGCCTGTCCGCCGGCCATGACGATTTGGAGGAATGGTTCCCGATTTATTGCGAAAATCCGTCCACGCTACAGCCCAGCGAACAGGCGGCACGGCTCCTGAGGAATCTTGGCCGTCATCGTCAAGCTCTGCGCGAGCAAGGCTGGCGATTTGGCAGCGCGCGGTTGGCGGTTCGTGCAGCCGATTCCCCGGAAGGCATTGGCTGTATTTATTGCGGTTTCTGCCTGTATGGCTGCCCCTATGGTTGCATTTACAACAGCGCCGCCACCGTGCGCACCCTGCGTGCCGACCCGAATTTTTCCTACGAGAACGATGCCATTGTCACGTCGTTGCAGGAACGCGCCGGCAAGGTTGCCATCGAGGGCTTCAATCGCCGGACGCACACGCCGTTTCTGCTGGAAGCCGGCAGGGCTTTTCTGGCGGCGGGTGTCATCCCGACCGCGCAAATCGTGCTGCGCTCCCTCAGCGCCTATGATCGTCGTTTATGCTTGCGCGACAGCCAGTATTTCTTCCTCCCCATTCTGCTAGCGCGGCGCGCCCGCGGCGTGCGGGGCAAGCCGCTTCACACGCTCAGCCAGGTTTTCCTCGATCTGCTCCGGCCGGAAATCAGCCCGCACACCGTGCATTTACAAATTTACACCTACAACGATTTGATCGGCCAAGCCATCCGGAAAACCCTCGGCCCGCTCGGGTTTTTGGCGAATTCTCTGGACGAACGAATGCTCGTGGTGCAAGGTTATCTGCACTCGGATGAATCGCAGACGATCAGCATGACCTTGAAACGTGATGGAGAAAAAGATTGCCTGCATCTGCAGGCGCAGCCCAATCCCCGGACCCTCCGCACCGTCAAGCGCGTTCTGCGCGAACTGTTCCGGCAGGCGCGCCGCCTGGGCGGTGTTCCCCTCCCACCATTGCTGCAATTCGCCCAGCCTGGCCGCGGCTACCATTGCGCCGGCTCCATCCCCATGCGCCGGGAACCAGGCCCACTCGAAAGCGACGTCCTGGGACGTCCGCACGGCTGGACGCGCATCCACCTGGCGGATGCCTCCGTGCTGCCCAGTGTCCCCGCCACCACCATCACCTTTTCCGTAATGGCCAATGCCCATCGGATCGGCTGGGAAAGTGCGGCCTTGGATTGAATCGAAAATCGCATCATGTCCGATCGCCCCAAAACTCTTTGCGCCGTCACCGGAAGCAATGGCTATGTTGGCAGTTGCGTCAAAGCCTATTTCGCCGCCTGCGGCTGGAATGTTCTGGAATTGACGCGCCGGCCCCAACCCGGCGCGCGCGCGGTGGCGTTTCAATTGGGTGCGGATGTTCCTCCGTCCACGCTGGCGTGCGTGGATGCCCTGGTGCATTGCGCCTACGATTTCAAACCGCTGCATTGGAGCGAAATCCGGGCGGTTAACGTGGAGGGAACGCGAAAACTGTTTCAAGCCGCGCAGGCGGCAGGGGTACGGAAAATTATTTATATTTCCTCGCTCAGCGCCTTTCCAGGGTGCCGATCGCTCTATGGCCGGGCAAAATTGGAAAGCGAAGGAATCGCGCGGGACGGCCAGGCAGAGGTTCTCCGGCCGGGGCTGGTTTATGGCAACACGCCCGGAGGCATGTTCGGCAAACTGGTCGCGCAAATCCGCCGGTCATCCATGGTTCCCCTGGTCGGTGGCGGCACTCAAATCCAATACCTCGCACACCAGGAGGACTTGTGTGCGTTCGTTGAGAAACTGGCCATGCAAACTCAAGCACCGTCCCGGATTTTCACCGTGGCGCACGAGCAGCCATGGACGTTCAAGGCATTGCTCCTGGAAATCGCCCGCGCGTTGCATAAAGACGTCAAATTCAGACCGCTGCCGTGGCGGTTCATTTGGTTCGCGCTCAAATCGGCGGAAGCCTGTGGATTGAAGTTGCGCTTCCGTAGCGACAGCCTGGTGAGCCTGATGTATCAGAATCCGCAGCCGGATTTCTCCCCGAACGCGGCAGCCGGTTTGGCCTGCCGTCCGTTTCAGATCACCGACCTGTCGCTGTAGCCACCGGGGTTCACAACATTATTCAAGGTCACGGAATTGAGGCCGCAGGAGAAATCCGGACCAGATACAATTGCCGCAGCGGCTCACCAGGGGTCACCACAAAAGACAATTCGTCCACCAATGTGCCGTCGTACCGCGCCAGCCAATCGCTTAAGGTTTGATTGGCCGATTGCAAGGCCAATTGCTCCACGATTACGTAATGGATGCCTTCGGACCTCAGTTGATCCACGGTATCCGTCGCCAGCACGCGCCTGACCTGTCGCGAGCCCAAGGGCAGCGAAATCGTGGGTTCCTCGCCGCCGCTCGTGGTGGCGTAACCGATCACCTTTTCTTTTTCCAGAATCCGGCGATGCGCAAAATCCTTTCGGGCCGCAAGGGATGCCTGCGCAAGGTAATAGTTGTTAAGCACCGAAAGGTATTTCGCGTGAGGATATTTATCCAACAACCAAGTTACGACGGTTCCGGGTATCAGCTCCCGTCCCCGCGCGTAGGTCATGAACACCACGGAGAAGAGCATGACCAGCAGCACCAACACTTGCCACCAGCGCCGCCGGGTGAGGCTCGTCTGCCCCTGCCGGGTCAGCAACCACGGCAGGAGCAGCGCATAATAAGGTGCAACGGTGCGCGCGTTTCCATAGGTGACCACCTTGGCCATGAACACCAGCAACGCCAGCCAAGGCGCCCAGCGCAGCATCTGCAGAAAACGATCCGGCGGACCGGCGCCAATCGTGCGATGCCCCCACCAAATCAGGGAAATTAGTATCAAGACCGTAATGCCCACGCCAATGCCCGCATTGTCCGACATGGTCCGCGACAAATGGCCAAACATTTCGAACGGCGCGAAATGCGCGCCCAGTGGGGTCAGCAAGAAGCGCTGCATCAGGTGGTTCCACGCCGGCGCCAAGGGAAAAAACGGGGGGCATAGATTCTGAAGTGGAAGACAGAACATATTGCCGAGGAGGCCCCAGAAGGGCGAGTGGATGGTCTCTTGCGCGCCCCAAGTCAAGGGCTGGCCGGTGAGATCGGGCGCGTTGGCGATTTTAGGAAATCCCATCCAAGACCCCGTATATTTCCAGTTGAACCAAGCCATGGGCACAAAGGAGGCCAGGAGAGCCAGAAGAGTCACCGCACCAGAAGATCCGGGTTGGCGCAACAACAACGGCAGACTTGGCCACACGGCGATGAACCAGGGAAGCAGGAGTGGCAAGTTGGTTTGCTTGACGCCCGTCATCAACGCCGCCGCGAGGAGAGACAGCCAGACATCACGTACGCTTTTGCTTTCCCGCGCGCGCAACGCAAAATCCACTGCCGCCAGGACATAAACCGCCCCCAGCAGATCGTTGACGGTAGAGCAGGCTTGCTGGATGAAACACCAACCCGTGGGAAGCAGCCACATCCACCACCAGGCGACACGCGGTCTGACTCCCATCCGCCGCAGCACGCTGAACACCAACCCCGGAAGCAGCAGAAACGACAGCAGATTGGGCAGATGAATCCAGCGGTCGGTTCGAAACACCAAGACCAGCGGCGCGAACAACCATTCATAACCGTTGGCTGCAATGTTCATCCGTGAATCCGCGGTGTGAATCCAGTACCAGCCATTCCCGGTGAGCCACTGCAACACGCGGGGTAACCGGTACGCATTGGTGTCTCCATTCTGCGGGCAGGCCGCCAGGGCGCCGACGAGACTCACGAAGGTGAGCGCCAGAAACAGCAGCGGCGCCAGGCGCCTGAAGCGCCGGAGCATTTTACGGGGCAGCTTTTGGAACTTGATGACGGAAGAGGGGAGTTTGGTTTTTTGCAACTGCCAGGCCAACACTGCCGCCGTTGGCACCAGGGCCAGCAAATAACCCCTGGCATTCAACTGATGCGCTGCCGAAAGCACCCAACCGGCCCCGCACAGCCAAGCGGAAAGCCATATCCACACTCGAACCGCCGTTGTCATAATTGGCTTTGTGTTTCGCGCTCCGGTCCGTTCCTCAAAACCCATCAGGCTCTCGCCGGCTCCGGCGGCTTGCGGTTAACGGTCTTCAAGCCCAGCACACTCATGAAGAAGCTCGAGAAAACGGACTGGACTCCCAGCACGATGAACGTGGCCGCGGGAATCAGCCGCCGCAAATTGTCCTCCATGGAGGGCAATTGGCCGAAATGCGCCTGTCGCCAAAGCCAAAGGGCGCGCAGCACCAAAAGCACGCCGGTAAAGAGCACCAGCAGGCCCGCGACGATCCCTCGTTCCAGCGTGAAAACCTTGAATATACGGTTGAGTTTCGGGTCTTCGGGCAGAAGACCTTCGGCAATGGCAAAGACCTTCGTGAAAAACGCGAACGCCACGAGTTGAAAACCGACAATGACCGCCATACAGGCCATCATCAGTGAGCCGACATTGAACTCGACTCCACGGAGCTGGAAATCAGACCAGACGAGTCTGGCGGCAAAGAGGAAACCGATCAGCGAGAGCAAAAGACCCGGCGCCAGAAACAGCCAGCGCGGCGAGTAAATGAGCATGAAGCGCAGGTGGCGCCAGCCGTCGCGCCAGGGTTTCAGATGTGGCGGACGCGTGCGTCCATCCGGGCGCAAGGTGATCGGCACCTCGGCTATTTTCAATTTCTTGAGCGTGGCCTTGATGACCATTTCCGAAGCGAATTCCATGCCGGTGGTCTGCAAATCCATTTTCTCGAATGCATCGCGGGTAAAACCGCGCAGGCCGCTGTGAAAATCGTGCGCGGGACAACGGAAGAAGAGGCGGCCCAAGAAAGACAGCGTCGGATTGCCCAGCCAGCGGTTCTTCCACGGCATGGCGCCGGGCAGAATGGTGCCGCCGGCGGACGGCAGACGGCAGCCCATTATCAGTTCGTATCCTTGCCGGAATTTCGTAACGAAGCCGGAAAGGTCCGAAAAATCATAGCTGTCGTCCGCATCACCCATAATGATCCACCGGCCGGCGGCGGCCCGGATGCCGCCGCGCAGCGCGCCGCCGTAACCTTTTTCGGGCACGGACACCACGCGGGCGCCCAATTTTTCAGCGATCGCCTGCGAACCGTCGGTGCTGCCGTTGTCAGCCACGAGGATTTCACCCCGCACGCCGGCGCGCTGCAAGCCCAGGCGTGCCGTTTGGATGCAAGCGGCCAAGGTTTCGGCCTCGTTGAGACAGGGCATGACGATGCTCAACTCGGTGGAATCGTTCACGGTGGAAATTTAGGCAAGCCCAGGCGGTTTGGCCAGTTGGCTTTTCCAGAATCTTCTCGCCCGGTTTCGCATCCGGTGGTAATGGTACGCCCGATGCCGCCAAATCCCGACCCAAAAGTCGAACTCCGAATTCCCGCAAACGACGTGGCCAATCCCGAATTGTCCATCGTGATTCCGGCCATGAACGAGCAGATTACTGTGGCCGAATTCGTGGATTGGTGCCGGACCGGGCTGGCCCGCGCGGGGGTGCGCGGCGAGATTCTGATTGTGGACAGTTCCACCGATGCGACGCCGGACATCGCCCTGGCCAAGGGCGCCCGCGTTTTGAAGACCCCCAAACGCGGCTTGGGCCGGGCTTACATAGACGCCCTTGATTACATTCGCGGGAAATACGTGCTGATGGGCGATGCCGACCTGACCTACGACTTCCGCGAGATTTCCGAATTTGTTCAGAAGTTTCGCGAGGGTCACGAGTTCATCATGGGCTCGCGTTTTCGCGGCACCATAGAAGACGGCGCCATGCCGCCCTTGCACCGGTACTTGGGAACCCCGGTGACCACCCGGATATTGAATCTGATTTACGAGTCCCGGTTTACGGACATCCATTGCGGCATGCGCGGAATCACCTTGGAGGCGTTAAAGCGCATCCACCTGGAATCCCAATCATGGGAATATGCCTCGGAAATGGTGCTCAAGGCCGCCAAGTATCAACTCCGTACGGCGGAAGTGCCCATTCATTTTCTGAAGGACCGCGCCGGCCGATTGAGCCACATGAAAAGGTCGAAATGGTACGAACCCTGGCGCGCCGGCTGGATCAATCTGCGCGCCATGTTCCTGTTTGCGCCGGACTTCTTCCTGATGGCGCCCGGTGTCGTCGGCGTTTCACTCGGCCTGCTGCTGGTGGTGCTGTCGGCCAGCCACTGGTTTTGGTGGCTGTCTCTCCACTGGATGCTGTTGGGGATGACGCTGACAGTAGGCGGCTATTCGGCGATTCAGATGGCCGTTCTTTCCCGGGTGTTTTACAATTTCATTCCTGAAAAGACGGGGCGCTACGTCAAACGATTCACTTATAACCGCGGCGTGGCGGTTTCCGCCCTGCTGGCGTTGGCCGGACTGGCCATCCTCATAAAATTCTCGGCGCGTTACGTGCAACAGCACTTGACCTTGTCGCACGCCTCCGAGCCGGCCATAACCGCCCTCTATCTGCTGCTGCTTTCATTTCAAACATTCACCTTCACCCTCATGTTCCAGATGATCGCCCACCGGAACCAGCAGCCAAAGAGTCTGTGACGGTTGGTTGGTCACTGCAATTTTACCAGATACCAGTCCCGCACCCCCGAGGAGGCGCGTAGATCCAGCGGAATCCTGGCCACGACTTGCGCATTCACTTTGCGCCGCCAATCATCGAAGGAGCATTGAAAGAAAGTTTCCACGACCGGTTCCTTCACCAGAATGTATTCGATGCCGCTCTTTTTTAAATCCGCTGCCGAATCTTGCGGACAAACGTGTTCGATGCGCCGGCTGCCCAACGGAAACCATAACGTGGCTTCGGGATCGTCGAAGGTAATCATTCCCAGGACGTGAACATCGCGCGGCAATGCCTTGAGCACCGGCGCAAAGGCCACGGGCCGTGCCCGATAGATGGTATAGACCTTCTGTAGGCGTACCGGTGGATTTTTCATTTTGCCCAGAAGGTGCATCACCGGAAACAGGGGCCGCGCCGGCGACAGGATGAGCAATAAGGCAGCCAGAACAAAAACGACCCACGCCGACCGCTGCCAGCCAGGCCGCCGGACCAATCTTTCATGGCCCGGATTCACGAGCAACGCCGGAATCAACAGACAGTAATACGATGAAATGGTTCGGGCTGGCTGGCCTATCCAGGATTGCGTGACCACCGCCACCAACGAAATCCACGCTGCCCGGCGCACCCATTTCTGCAAACATGAATGGACCGGCGGTTCCTGGTCCCGGAACCGCCATGCTGCGGTCACGCTGATGAGCAACAGCAAACATACCCCGAAGCCCAATCCGGCGTTTTCTTCAATCTGCATTTCCGGCAGTTCAAAAGGTTTGCCACCAAAATCAAAAACACGATTCAAATCGGCGTCCAACGGATGCGGAACGATGCTGTTGACACCGCGATTCCATTTTTCCGCCAGCGGGAAGACCGGCGGCACGAAATTCTGAGCGGTCAACAAGATCGGGTTTACTGCCACCTTCAGCATCAGGGCACGGATCCCGGAGCCATGTACATCTCCAGCCGACCAACTGCCGGCATAATGCGTGTTCAATACGACCGTCGGCAGCACCGAGGCGAATCCCGCTAGAAGGCAAACGGCTGCAGTCGTCACCGGGCGGCGCGCCATGGGCCAAAGCGAAGGCAGGAGCGCCAACGCCCAGGGAAGCAAAAGGGGCAGGTTGCTTATCTTGGCGCTGGTCATCAACGCCGCGGCGATCATCGAAGTGAGGAAATCGCGCGGCGATTTTGAATCCCGTGCGCGCAACGCGAAGTCCACGGCTGCCAGCGCAAAGGGCGCTCCGAACAGGTCATCTCCCAGGCTGCCGGCCTGAAGCAGGAAGCAATAGCCGGTCGGCACAATCCACATCCAATTCCAAGCGACGCGCCGGCAAACGCCAAGCCGGGTGAACACGCTGAAGATCAATCCCGGAAGGAGCAAGAACGACACGAGGTTGATTAGAAACAAGGGACGGTCGGTTTTGAGCAAGGCGATAAATGGCGCGGAAATCCATTCAAAACCGTAGGCGGCGTGTCCGTTCATGCGGGCGAAGTTCGTGTGGATCCAATGCCAGTGGCCGGCCGCCAGCCAATGCAGCAAGCGCGGCAGGCGATAAGCCAGGGTGTCGTAATTGCTGGGTGGATAGAGCAGACCCCCCACGAAAGCCATCGCCGCCAGGATCAGAAATGCCATGGGAAAGGGACGCCGAAAACGGCGGCAAAACCCTCGCCCGCAGAAGCGCGGCCAGGAAGAACCGGTTTTTCCAAGCCAACAAAGCCACGCCGCCAAACCGGCAAGCAGGACCACGGCGTAACCGGAGCCGTTTAACTGGTGGATAGCGGACAACCCCCAGCCTGCGCAATTGAGAAAAGCGCAGAGCCAGACCCACCAAATGACAACCGTCGGCATGGACGGCCGTTTTTTAGGCAGTGTCGGCCGTGAAAGCAATTAAATTGCCTCGCCGGCTTTGGCTGAATTGATCAACGCCTGCCTGACCGTTGCGGGCACAGGCGCGAATCGTGCGTCTCAATGCCAACAAAAAACCGCGCAGAAAGTTTGAAATTCCGCGCGGTTCCCCACCCCCCAACTTCCTTGGTGTGCCTCCAATCGTCAAAAGGCAGCCACCTCCCTGGCCTGCCTTTGAACCAATGAAATCGGCTGGTGCTTTACGCCGCCTGCTGGCTGAACATCAGATCCAGCTCCTGCCCCGAGCTCTTGGCGAGATGGAACGCCTGCTGCACCTCTTCGGCCAGATCGCTGTCGCCGATTTTCAGCCGCATAACGAGCTTTTTGATTCTCAGCCGGTTTTGTTCAGCTTCTTCCGCTTGGCGCTTTGCTTGCAGATTCATGGTCGTATTCAGTTTGATTTTAGACTTGTGAATGGAACCTCATCACGATGAAAGGATAATAAGTCCGGGAGGCGCGCGCCGAATAGTCGGATAAAGGGAGATTTTTGCGTCGGGCAGAAGAGAACTGGCGTGTCGGGGAATTCTCCGACAAGCTCAGCTAACCATCGCGCGGGACCACGGGATTTGATTCGCTCAACCAGCCACGGCGCAGGGCGTATTGCACCATCTCGGTCCGGCTGCGCAGGCCAAGTTTTTCTCCGACGCGGACTTTGTAGGTTTCGACGGTCTTGACGCTCAGACCCAATTTGGCGGCGATTTCCTTGTTGCTGTAACCCCAGGCCAGCAGCGCGAGCACGTCTCTTTCGCGTTCGCTCAATTCCACGGCGCCGGGTTCGTCCCGGCCGCTGGTCATTTGTCGAGCGAGCGCCTTGCTGGCCAGCGTGGCTTCATAATAGACGCCGCCCCTGGCCACCACGCCAATGGCCTTGACCAGTTCGTCGCCGGCGGAACGTTTGAGCACGTAACCGGTGGCGCCCACCTTGCACAACTGGCGCAGATAGCTTTCGTCCTCGTTGGCGGTGATGGCCACCACCTTGATTTCGGGCGCTTCGGCTTTCAGTTGCTCGGTGGCCTGCAACCCGTTCATCTCGGGCATCGAAAGATCCATCACCACCACGTCGGGCTTGAGTTCGCGCGCCTGAACCAGAACTTCCCGCCCATTGGCAGCTTCCCCCACCACCCGCATGTCAGCCTGGCCGTCAATCAACAGACGCAAACCTTCCCGGACCATTTCGTGGTCGTCGGCGAGCAGGATGCGGAGCTTCTTCATGGTTGAGCCTTCGGTTGCGCTTTATTCATACCAGCAAAAGGCGGGATTGGCAATCTCTAATTCCAGCGGCTTGACTGGCCGGCGAACGGCGGTTGAATCCGGAAGCGGTTATCGGCTAAACTGGGCGCATGGGACGCCAATGGTTGCACGCCAAACGTCTGGTGGCAGGGCTCAAGAAGGGCCGCGCCACCAGCAAAATTGTCCGCGAAATCTCAGTGGCTGCCAAAATGGGCGGAGCCGATGCGGACTCGAACGCGCGCCTGGCCGCCGCAGTGGAAAAGGCGCGCAAGGAAAGTGTGTCGCGCGACGTCATTGAGCGCGCCATTAAGAAGGGCGCGGGCATCGGCGGAGAAAAGCTCGTCATGGAGCACGTCGTCTTCGAGGGCTACGCGCCCCACAAGGTGCCGGTCATTGTCGAGGTCTATACCGACAATACCAACCGCACCGCCCCGGAAATCCGCGTGCTCTTCAAACGCGGCCACTTGGGTAACACGGGCAGCAACAAATTCCTGTTTGATCACGTCGGGCTGGTCGAGGCGCATCACGCCGATCCAAACGTGGACCGCGAGGCGGCGGCCATTGAAGCCGGCGCCAACGAAGTCGAGCCGCTCACCAGCGAACAGAACGACGATATTCCGGAGGGCACGGCCGGGGCGCGGTTTATTTGCGACCGCACTACCGTCCATGCGGTTTCCATCTGGCTGGCCAAAAACGACTGGACCGTGGTGACCAGCGAACTGGGGTATGTGCCGAAGAGTTTCCCCGAACTGAGCGAGACGGAGCGCGCCGAAGTGGGTGAATTTCTCCAGTCGCTCGATGATCACGATGACGTTCACCGCGTGTGGGCGGCGGTGAAATGATGATTCTGAAGCCTCCGCAAAATTGCCGGTACATCGTAGCGGCGTCTCGGAAGAGCGCCGCCAATTCGAAAGATGGAAAAGTGCGGCTTTCTACCGGAAGCCGCTAGGCCGGTTATTCGTCGCCGTTGTTCCCATTCCGGCGTTCCCAGCGGCGCGGCTGGCGCTCGGGCGGGGAGGTGTCCACTTTGGCGTAATAGGTTCCCTCGCCAAATCGTGCATCAATTGCCTGCTGTAATTCCAATGACGGCGTCACGTTGAAGCGAGCGTTGGTGTCCATGAAAATCATCTCGCCGCTGGGTTGCATGAAACAAAGCATCAACGGGCACTTGCCCAGATGTGCGGTAGCGATTTCGCTAATCGCATTCAAATCCTCCGGTTTCAAATGCGCGCTGTTTAACCGCAGGTGAATCCATCGGGTAAATTTTTTAGGCGCGTCCTCCAACGGCAGGATTTCCTGCGGAAAGATTTTTGGCCGGTCGTCGCTGGTGTTCACCTCGCCGATGACCAGAATGGCGCGGTTCAGGGTGAGCAAGCCGCGATACTTCTCGTAGTTTTCGTTCATGCACAGAACCTGGACGGAACCTTCCAAATCTTCGAGCGTGACCATGGAGTAAGGCTTGCCGTTCTTTTTTGAAACGCCGTTCTGCACCGCGGCGACCAACCCACCGATGCGGGTCATGCTGCGGTTCGGCAGTTCGGGGAGCTTCGCGGTGTTCGCCAGGGCGTATTTTTGTAAAATCGGCACGAAGGGCGTCAGGGGATGCCCGGTGACATAGAAGCCCAGCAACTCCTTTTCGTGCGCGAGCAGTTCGTGCTGCGGCCATTCGGGCAGGTTGCTCATGGCTTCCGGCACGGCCTGCGCTTTCTCTTCCAACGCTCCAAACAACGAGCTTTGCCCGCGCTGGCGGTCGGCGGTGATGCTGGCGGCGCGCGCCAGCGTGCGTTCAATTTGTGCAAACAACGCGGCGCGCGACTGGCCAAAAGCATCGCACGCGCCGGATTTGATGAGGGCTTCGAGAATTTTCCGGTTCACCGTCCGGCTGTCCACGCGTTCGCACAAGTCGGAGAGCGAGACGAACTTTCCGCCCTCGTTCCGCGCCTTCAGGATGGTTTCCACAGCCACTTCGCCCACGCCTTTGATGGCGGCCAGGCCGAAACGGATGCCGCCCATAGGGCGGGCATCTTGCCTGTCTCTGACTTCCCTGTTTTCAGATGGAGACAGGCTGGAAGGCTGTCCTACGTTTTGCGCCGGCGCAAAATACACCTGGCTCTCGTTCACGTGCGGGCCGAGCACTTCGATGCCGAAAGCGCGCGCCTCGTTGATATACTGGCTCAACTTGGCGGTGTCGGCCATGTCGTTAGTCATCATCGCGCAGAAGAACTCCACCGGGTAATTCGCCTTCAAATAGGCCGTCTGGTAGGCGACGACGGCGTAGGCGGCGGCGTGTGATTTGTTGAAGCCGTAGCCGGCAAATTTCTCGAGCAAATCAAAAATCTCATTGGCCTTGGCCGCCGGAATGCCGTTAGTTTTAGCGCAGCCTTTGACGAACACTTCGCGCTGTTTTTTCATTTCCTCCGGCTTCTTCTTGCCCATCGCGCGCCGGAGCAGGTCCGCCCCGCCGAGCGAGTAGCCGGCCAGCACTTGCGCCGCCTGCATGACCTGCTCCTGGTAAATCAAGATGCCGTAGGTCTCGCGCGCAATCGGTTCCAGCAACGGATGCTCGTATTCAATCTGCACCTCGCCGTGACGGCGCTTGATGAATTCCGGGATCAGTTCCATCGGCCCGGGCCGGTAAAGCGCCACGAGGGCCGTGATATGTTCGATCGAACTGATCTGGAATTTCCGGCACAAGTCGCGCATTCCGCCGGATTCCAATTGGAACACCCCGAGCGTTTCGGCGCGGTTGAGCAGGTCGTAAGTCTTCTGGTCGTCAAACGGCAGATGGTCAATGTCAATTTCGACGCCGTGCGTGCGTTTGACCATGTCACAGGTGTTGCGGATGACGGTAAGCGTCTTCAACCCCAGGAAGTCCATCTTCAACAGGCCGAGGTCGCCGACGGGATTCATCGCGTATTGGGTGACCAGGGTGCCGCTTTCGTCCTGCTTGAGCGGCAACAGATTCACCAGCGGCTGGTCGCCGATGACGACGCCGGCGGCGTGGACCGAGGCGTTGCGCGTGAGGTCTTCCAGGATGAGCGCGGTATCAATCAGCTCATGCGTGACTTCCTCGGTGTCGTAGGCTTCCTTGAATTCCGGCGATTGTTTGAGCGCCTTTTCGAGCGTCATCTTCAAATCGAACGGAATCATCTTGGCCAGCCGGTCGCACTCGCCGTAGCTCAGGCCCATGACGCGGCCCACGTCGCGCACCACGGATTTTGCGCCCATGGTGCCAAAGGTGATGATTTGCGCGACGGCATCGTGGCCGTACTTGTTGCGAACGTATTCAATCACGTCCGCGCGCCGGTCGTCCGCGAAATCAATGTCAATGTCCGGCGGATTGACGCGCTCCGGGTTGAGAAAGCGCTCGAACAACAGGCCGTAGCGGATAGGGTCCACGTTCGCGATGTCGAGCAGGTAGGTCACGAGCGAACCGGCGGCGGAACCGCGCGCCACGCACGCAATGCCGTGCTCGCGCCCATACCGGATGAAATCCGCGACAATGAGGAAATAGCTGATGAATCCTGTTTTTTCGATCACCGCCAACTCGAGTTTCAGACGATCAATGACAGTTTTGATGGCGGCAGCAACAGCGGGGTTATCTATCGTAGGACAGGCATCCTGCCTGTCTCCGTCTTTCGGTTTTTCTGTTTCTGGAGTTTGAGACAGGCGCGACGCCTGTCCTACGTCATAAGTTGGCAACCGCCTGGGATCATCAATACCCTCCACGATAAATTCCTTGCCCTCGGCCCGGGCATGAATCGTGTAGCGCCGGAGCAGTCCTTCAGCCACCAGTTTGCGCAGGAAGCCTTCACGCGTGAAATGTTCCGGCGGCGTGAAAACCGGGTAGTGCAGCTTGTTGAATTCAATCTCGAGGTTGCATTTTTCGGCCACTTCCAGCGTATTGCGGATGGCCTCCGGCGTGTCGGCAAAGCGCGCCTTCATCTCCTCCGCTGTCCGCAGATAAAACTGCTCCGGCTCGTAGCGCAACCGTTTGGCATCGGCGAGGAGGGTCTGCGTGCCGATGCAAATCAAACAGTCGTGCGCGTGCGAGTGGCTTTTCTCGATATAATGGACGTCGTTGGTGGCGATCAGCTTCAGGCCGAATTCCTTTGCCCATTGAATCAGGTGGCGGTTGACCTTGGCCTGGTCGGCAATCCCGTGATTTTGAAGTTCGAGGTAAAAATTGTCCGGGCCGAGCGTTTGCTTGAACCAATCAATCGTCTCGCGCGCCTTGTCGAACTGGTCGCGCGTAATCAAATCGGGAATCTCGCTGGCCAGGCAGCCGGACATGGCGATCAAGCCGTCCTTGTGCGCGGCGAGGAGTTCCTTGTCAATGCGCGGCTTGTAGTAATAGCCCTCCAGATGCGCGGCCGTCGTAAGTTTGATCAGGTTTTTGTAGCCAGTCGCGTCTTTGGCCAGGAGGCCCAGGTGATGATAAACATCGCGTCCGCCGCTGGTGGTTTTCTTTTCGAGCCGGCTGCCTGGCGCGACATACACTTCGCAACCGATGATGGGTTTGATGCCCTTTTCGCGAGCGGCCTGGTAAAAATCAATCGCACCATACATCGCGCCGTGATCCGTGATGGCCAGCGCTGGGAACTTCAATTCATGCGCCTTCTCCACCAGCCGGTCCAGCCGGCAGGCGCCATCGAGCAGGGAATACTCGGTGTGCAGATGGAGATGAACAAAGTCCGCGTGCGACATGGAGACAAGTTACCGCCCGGTGCCCCAGCCGCGCAAGGCGGGGATGTTCACAAATCCGGTTCGCGTCGCGCGCCGTGCCAGTAACGCAGGATGTCCACGAAGTTTTCCCGTTCCTGCCAAATCCGCAATTGCCTGGGGCGAGAAGATTATTTTGCAGCCCATGAAGCCACGCGTTTGCGAACGTCATTCAGGGGCGTGCCATTCCCGGCATCAATGTCGCCAAGCGCCTCATCCAGCGAGCGCAGCAAGCGGCGTTCTTCCTCGGCTGGCAATTCCATCTCGGTTTGGGAATTGAGCCAGAGCTGCAAAGCCTTCCGTTCGCCACCCGGCAGCCGGGCGACGGCGTCTTGGATTTCAACCAGAGTGCTCATGGCAGTGAAAACTAACGCGCCGTTCCCGTTTTGGCAAACGACAACGCGCCATCGAGCGGGGAATACCCGGTGTGCAGATGGAGATTTTCCTTCATTGGCTGTCCCCGGGCGCTTGACACACTCTTCCGGCAGGCTACTCTTCCATCCGTGAACCGGCTTGTTTGTCCCGCTCTGGTCGCGGCGCTGCTTTTGGGCGTCGCGCGGTGCGGTTTTGCCCAGGCCGCCCTGACCAACAAGCTGCCCCTCCACGTCCTCTACGCCGGCCATCCCGGCTCGGGGCGCGAGGCGGATTTTGTGGCCTTCCTCAAGGAGCATTTCCGGGAGGTGAGCACCACTGACGCGGCCCAATTCACCGGCCATCGGATGTTTGATGTCGTTTTGGTAGATTATGATGGCGACGGTTTCAAGGCGCCGCGCCCCGCGCTTCCAGACGCCTATACCCGGCCCACGGTAACCCTGGGGGTTATGGGCGGCCTGCTCTGCAGTCAGCACCGGCTCAAGACCGGCTACATGTGAAACTGCGGCAGCGATGCGGCTCAAGGCGAGCCGCCCCAACACGAGGTCTTTGCCACCCCGTTCAAGGTGGAGCCGGCCTACGAATCCTGGAAGACACCGAACAATTACCGCGCCTATCCCGGGGGCAAGGAACTGCCGGACCAACTCAAGGTTTGGCGCGTTCAGAATAGCGGCAAGACTTACGGCAGCGTGGTTTCCTTCTCGTACGGATTCGAAGACTCGCCCGACGCGGAAGTGCTGATCCCTTGTTTCAACAGCGGCAAAGAAAGCGGGGCGGTCGGTGTGGGGCGCCACGGCAACTATCTGCAATGGGGTTTCTCCGCCTCCCCCGCCAACATGACCGAGGCCGGCAAGTGCTTCTTCCTCAACTGCATCTGCTATATCCATAAATTCGACGGATTTGCCCCGCTCGTTCATGTCTCCTCCAGCCAGCGCATGAATGCCGTGCGGCTGGCTTTGCTCCTGGACCGGATCACAGATCCGAGATTTCAGACGAATACCTTTCCGGCCAACTTGCGCCGGCAATTCAGCGGCAACCCCGAAGGCTTGGCGAAGTACTACCAGGACCGGATCGAGTTGATTTACCGCGATAAGGTCTATCTGGCCGATGAGGACCTTCCCCTGCTGGGCCTCAAGTCAAACCGCACGCTCGAAACCCTCCAACGCCTGATCGGGTTGCTCGACCAGCCAACGCAGCAAGAGGCCGCCCGCAAGTTGCTCCGGCGCTACACGAGCGAATCCTTCGAAACCGCCAAAGAATGGCGCGACTGGTTCGACCAGAACAGCCAGCGCATCTTCTTCACGGACGTCGGCGGCTACAAATTTATGGTGGCGCCCGCAAGCTACCCCATCCGCCCCGGTTCGCTGCTCCGGGAATAAAGTTTGTTTCCGGTCAGCCGCTCGTAGGCTTCCAGGTATTTCGCGCTGGTTTTGGCGACGACGTCGTCCGGCAGCCTGGGGCCGGGCGGGGTCTTGTTCCAATCGAGCGTTTCGAGATAATCGCGGACGAATTGTTTGTCGAAACTCGGCTGGCCCTTGCCGGGTGCGTATTGGTCCGCCGGCCAGAAACGCGAGGAATCGGGCGTCATCACCTCGTCAATCAGGATCAGCCTCCCGTCGCTCAGGCCGAACTCAAATTTGGTGTCGGCGATGATGATGCCGCGTTGGCGGGCGTAATCGCGTCCGGCCCGGTAAATCTTCAGGCTCAAATCGCGCGCCTGCGTGGCGAGTTCGGCACCCACGATCTGTTTTGACTTGCTGAAGGAGATATTTTCGTCATGGCCGGCTTCGGCCTTGGTGGATGGCGTGAAAATCGGTTCGGGCAATTCGGCCGATTCGGCCAGACCGGCCGGCAGCCGGATCCCGCAAACGGTCTGCCATTTTTTGTATTCCTTCCAGCCGGAGCCGGAAAGGTAGCCGCGCACGATGCACTCAATGGCCAGCGGCCTGGCCTTTTTGACGATCATCGAGCGGCGCTGCAAGTCGGCGAGTTGGGCGGCGGGCAGGCCGGCGAGGGCGGGGATGCCCAGCGGTTCGCGGGCGCTGCGCAACAGGTGGTTCGGCACGAGCGCGGCAAATTTCTCGAACCAGAAATGCGAGATTTGCGTGAGCACCTCGCCCTTGCGCGGGATGCCGTTGGGCATGATGACGTCGAACGCGGAAATGCGGTCGCTGGCCACCAGCAACAGGGCGTCGCCCAGGTCGAAGATGTCGCGAACTTTGCCGCTACGGAGCTTTTTGACGCCGGGCAAATCCAGTTGCAGGAGCGGTGCGGGAGTTGAATTTGACATGACGGGAGTATTTTTATGCCGGTTGCGGGGGAAGACCTTTCACGAACAGCGGAATGCCGGCTTGCGCCTTGCCATCGAGCCGGATGTCCACGGAATAAAGCCCCGCCTCCGCGAAAGTCAGGTTCTGGAAATGCACGATAAAATTGCGCGTGAGGAAGTGCGCGTCGTCCGGCAGGGTCACGGCCACGGGCATTTCGATGGGCTGCATGATGGAGCGGCCGTCGGCATTGATGAAATTGATCGTCAGCTTGTGCTGGCCCTCTTCGTTCGAGGCGAAGGTGACGCGCAAGGCCACGGTGCAATAGGGATGCACGGCCGGCATCTGCGGGGCATAAATCGTGTCGAACGCCCCCAAGAGGTTGAGCTTGCCGTGGTCGTCGGTCGCGGCGTCGCAGAGCACAGCCACTTGAATGTTCACGCGGCGAGCTTAAGGGAAGCAGCCGGGCCAGTGAAATGCTATTTTTCCAAGACGACCCGCCTTCGCTTCGCTAAGGCGTGGCAGGCTCGACTTCAACATCCAATGGAGGCACCGGACCCTCACCTCACCCTGACCCTCTCCCCTCCCATCAGAATGGGAGCGGAGAGGGAACAGCAAGCGAGCCACATTCATATTCGGAAGCTCGTTTGGCATCGGCAGGTTCTGGAGCTCAATGTGCGAACTTTTTCGGGGAATTCTCTCCGTGAATCGGAAACATCGAACATCCAATGAAAACATGGGGACGTGGAAGCGGCATGAATGCCGCGCGCCGGATCACCGTTGTTAGACCATGCTGGACAAAGTGCGCGCGGGTGGTAAAATGGCTTTTCAAACGGAGAATATATGAGAAACACCAAAGCTTACGCCGCTTATAACGCCACGACGCCGCTCGCGCCTTTCAAATTTCAATACCGCGATCCCGACCCCAACGAAATAGAAATCCAGATCCAATATTGTGGCGTCTGCCACTCGGACTTGCATACCGTGCGCAACGAATGGGGCGGCACAAATTTTCCGGTGGTCCCCGGCCATGAAATTGTCGGTCGCGTCGCCAAGGCTGGCAAACGCGTGAAGAAATTCAAGGAGGGTGACCTGGCCGCCGTCGGTTGCATGGTGGATTCCTGCCGCAAATGCGCGGCGTGCAAAGCCGGGGAAGAACAGTTTTGCGAAGTCGGCCCGATCTTTACCTACGGCTGCCCGGATAAAAAGCACGACTGCCTGACCTACGGCGGCTACGCCGAGGCCATTATCCTGGACGAGGCGTTTGCGCTGCGCGTGCCGAAATTCAGCAATCTTGCCGCCGCCGCGCCGCTGCTGTGCGCCGGCATCACCACCTATTCGCCGTTGCACCACTGGAAAGTGCGCCGCGGACAAAAGGTGGGCGTGGTGGGACTTGGCGGCCTCGGCCATATGGGAGTAAAAATCGCCAACGCCCTCGGGGCCAGGGTGGTTTTGTTCACCACTTCGCCGGGCAAGACCGAAGACGCCATCCGCCTGGGCGCCAAAGAGGTGGTCATCTCCAAAAACGAAGCGGAGATGAAGAAGCATGTGAACAGCTTCGATTTCATCCTCGACACCGTGTCGGCGCCGCACAGCCTCGACGCGTACCTCGAGCTGCTCAAACGGGACGCCACGCTGGTGCTGGTGGGCGCGCCGCCGCAGCCGCTGCCCGTAAAGGCGTCCAATCTCATCGGTAAGCGCCGCAGCTTCGCCGGGTCGCTCATCGGCGGCATCGCCGAGACGCAGGAGATGCTCAACTTCTGCTCGCGGCACGGCTTCGCTTGCGACATTGAAATGATTCCCATCCAGAAGATCAACGAAGCGTACGAACGCATGATCAAGAACGATGTGAAATATCGCTTCGTGATTGACATGAAATCGCTGGCGTAGCTGCAGGGCTAAAGGCTAAAGGCTAAAGGCTGAGGGCGAAATTGAGAACCCGCCTTCGCTCAGAGTTTTCGGCAAGGCGGGCGAGGACGAGGAGGATTTTGGTGTTCAACTGGATTGGTGGATTGATGGATTGATGGATTGGTGAAAGGGCGCCCGTCCTCCGCAATGGCTCTGCTACGGATGGCGGAGGGTGCGGATGCAGAATTCCGCCACCACTCTTGCGCGCAAGAGTTGGGCGGCGCAAACCCATGAAAATCAATCTTTTCCAGCATCCCTTCAGGACGCCGGACGTCATTGCATCCCCTCCCCGGCACGCTGTGCCGGGCTAATTTCCGGCGTCGCTCCGCGACCTAAAACACGGTTTACCCGTTGAACACGTCGAGGAACCGAATCATGTGAATTTTTTCGCTTGACATGCATATAGTTTCTATGTATCGTGTGCCTATGATTCGCAAAGAACTGGTCGCGGCCTCGGCGGAGCCGCTGATTTTGACCTTGCTCGCCCGGGGCGAGAGCTACGGTTACGCCATCATCCAGGAGGTCAAGGCGCGCTCTGGCGGCAAGCTGCAATGGACGGACGGGATGCTTTACCCCGTGCTGCACCGCATGGAGCATCGCGGCTTGATCAAGTCGCGCTGGGGGGAAAGCGAGACCGGGCGGAAACGCAAATATTACTCCCTCAAAGAAGACGGCAAAGCGGCGATGGCCAAACACCACGAACAATGGTCGCTCGTGCATTCGGTTTTGGCTGGTTTGCGGAAGGAACAATATGTTTGACCTCGAACAAGCCATCGCGGAATGGCGGGAGCAAATGCTGGCCGCCGGAATCAAAACGCCCGTGCCGTTGGAGGAACTGGAAATCCACCTGGGGGAAGAAATCGAACGGCAGATGAAAGCAGGAGGGGACGAAGCAGAAGCATTCAAGATTGCCGTCCAGCAGATCGGGCATGGGAAAGCGCTTAAGAGCGAGTTCAACAAGGCAGATTCCAATCGCATGATGACGTGGACGGTCATGCTGATCATCGGTTGGTTGGCAGCCGGTTTCACGCTGCTGTATGGCCTGTTTCGCTTATCCTTTGACTGGGATTTCATTTCTTTTCACCCACAGTTGGATGGAGCAACGATGCTTGGTGTTTTCCTTATCCTCGTCGGTCAAGCCGGGATTTGGTTTCTGGCAAAGGCGAGCCGTGATAGGGCGAGCCGCATCGTGTCGCTGCTTGCCTGTTTGTCTCTGATAGGGTTCGCGGTTGTCAATTATGGCGCTATGAGGCATCCGCCGGGCAATTCGGGCTTTTTTGGGCACAGGGATCCGGACCCACTCTGGTATCGAGGCGGCATAACGTTACTGTTTTGTGTGCCGGGCATTTTCTGGATTTGGTGGGAGCGACGGTATGCAGTCCAGAAACGCGATTTAACAACACGCTAAAGCCCGGCGATTTGCGCAAATTGATGGAAAACGCGGCCGATGCCCTCAGTTTATTTCGGGTCGCTTGGCGAAAGGAATAATATGTTTGATCTTGAAGAATCCATCGCGGAATGGCGACAGCAGATGCTCGCTGCCGGCATCAAAACGCCCGTGCCGCTGGACGAATTGGAGAGTCATCTGCGCGAGGAAATCGAGCGGCAGGTGAAATCAGGATTGAGCGAACCGATTGCCTTTGAGGTGTCCGTCAGGCAAGTCGGCCAGCCGCAAGTTCTCAGAAGCGAATTCAAGAAAGTCGAAAGGATCACTGTGAGACAACACAAGTCATCACGATTCTTTGGTCTATGTGTCATCGCCGCGATACCACTCACTTTTATTATGTGGGCAACGCTGGAATTCTTGCGCTCCGACTACAGCCCCTTGCGCAACTTGCTCAGTGAGTATCTAGCCGGACCATTCAGTTTCCTGGGAAGGGCTGCCGCCTTCATGCTGGCCGCGGCATTGCTCATAGTTTTGGTCGGGCTTCGGCTCAGCGTCCGTCCCTCCGGTTTTCTCACGGCATCGTGCGTTCTATTAGGCGTGGTGGGTATCTCTGTGGGTCTGAGCACTGCCTTTCCCGCCGACGTATGGCCGTCTGATGGCAGCCGCCCGACTTTTGCATGGGCAAACATCATACCCATTCTTTCCGCGGTTCGGGTTTATGCACTACTCCTTGCACTCCTTTTGACATTGCCCAGCGCCTACAAACGCGACGAGCGATGGCGGCCATTTTCACGCGTGACACGGTTCCTTGGATTTTTGATGCTCGCATTCGGTGTGGGATTTATGTTTGCCCCCTTCGATCTGAGGGGGCTAGTTCAACGGGGAGTGGCTGGGGTGATTGGAACGTGGTTGCTTCTCACGGGCTTGCGCCTTCGACAGGCTATGCCCTCTACTCATGGCCCTGCCGCCCTATGAGAAGCATCCCCGCCTCGACCGGCTGAAGCATAAATGGAGGGATAACATGTTCGATCTCGAAACATCCATCGCGGAATGGCGGGAGCAAATGCTGGCCGCCGGAATCAAATCACCGGTGCCGCTGGAAGAGTTGGAAAATCATTTGCGCGAAGAAATCGAGCGGCAAACGAAATCGGGATTGAACGCAAAGCAAGCTTTCGAGACCGCCGCGAGCAATGTCGGCCATGCCTCCGAACTCAAAAGAGAATTCAAAATAATCGCCATCCCTATGAACATGGAGAAAGTCACAAAAGTGGCTGGAATCATTTGTGTTGCGCTCGCATTGACCGGCCAGTTGCTCACCTGTGCTCCGATTGCCTTGCATATTGCTTTGGCTTACGGGCCGAGATTGAGTTTTATTGCAAGAATGCTCCCGCTGGCCGGATTGGCCGTAACCCTGGCATTGATTCCTTTAAGCTGGAAATACAACCACAAGCTTCTGCCGGCCATCCAAAATCAACTCCATAGAAGAGCCATTGGTTTTACGTGCTACGCGGCATGTCTGCTTTGGATACGATTCGGTTTGTTCCAATTGCCATTCGCTCCAACCAACAATATGTTCGGACTTTCCCTGGTATATTGTCTTTTTGGAACAGAATGGGCGGTGATAGCTATTCTTGGCGGAGTCGCTTATGGATTGGAGAAAGCGGCGCACAGGCAAAACACACTGCCAATCCGTAAAACGGAGCGAGGTATTGACCTTTCTGCGACTCGCCGCCTGAAGGCGGAACTCCAAACCCCAGGCATCAACCTCGAAAACAATTTGGTTGCCACGATTGCATTTTAGGGTCTGTAGCACAATTTGTGGGTGATTTCTTGGGTAATTCTTCTTTGGACATCAGGGGCGCGCCTATGGGCGGGGGCGAGCGAGTCCGTTACGCGTGGCGACCGGCGGCGACGCGAACTG
>JBEKMW010000039.1:0-38072 GCA_049523455.1 Verrucomicrobiota bacterium
GAAGCGCTCTTGTGTAGCAATCACGCTCGTCAAGGTTTGAAGATTAGGGTGACGTTGGAGCCAACCACCGACAAAATAATTCATACGTTGGTATCTTCGCCGGGTGGGTCCGTTGTTGAGCACCGCATGCCGATTACCAACAATCCGGCGTAAATAAATTAAGCGATCTCCTCCCCGTTCTCTTCCAGTTCGGCCTTGCGATTCCGCTTGGGCACTTTGACCGAACTGGTAAATTGGACGAGCTTCTCCCAATCAATAGCACCTTTGGAGCCGCAAAAGTCTTGAATGAACTCTGCCGTGAATCTGTTCACAGCTTGGTCCCACAGTGCTCGATACTTTGGCCTGTTCTCCGCCGGAACATTCTTCATCAGCCGGATGAGTTTGAGATAAAAATCGCCGTCGCCCGTGATTTCTTCCCAAAACGCTTGACCAGATCGCCTACGAAAGCGGGAATTTTCTGTTGGTTCGCTGTCTTGCCGCCCGTACGCTTGACCCACAAGAGGATCGAACTGCTTTTGAATTTTGTAAAGACGACTTCGTAACGCGTCGAAATTCGTGCTTTGCCGCTTGTGCTGGTCACGGTTGCCCCAATTCGGCCCCGATTTTACCGCCACAGCCAAATATCGGTCCGAAGATTCGACAGTAAAGTCAACGCCTTCTGCGTCCGAAACTTTTCCGCCTGAGGCGAGTCTCGCCAGCGGTTCAAAAAAACAGTTCCCAAAAATCGTTTCGTCCGAGGAGATGATAAAGGCAGCCAAATTCTGCTCGACGATCTCGGATGCTTTCTCAATGCCCAACGCCCTGTAGAGATAGGGGTTTTTCTTGGAAAGTACTTTCTTCAGGCTGAGTTTCTCCAGACCTTGCAATCGGCTGTTGTAAAAAGTTTCCAAACAGCGCGCAATTTCCCGCTCTAGTTTCTCAATGTCCATTTGCGGCCAAGCTTAACTCCGATTGGACTTCACCAATTTGAGCCATGTTTTCACGCGCCAACTCGTAATATTCGACCTTGATCTCAATCCCAAGGAATCTTCGGCCCAACCGAGCCGCAGCAACGGCGGTTGTTCCGGAGCCCAAGAAAGGGTCTAAAACGACATCATTTTGCTGCGTAAACAGCTTAATAAACCAAGCGGGCAAAGACTCGGGAAATGCGGCACTGTGCGATTTATTGCTGCACTCAGTTGCGAGGTGAAGAACGTTCGTAGGATACGCCATCTCTCGTCCCACCCAATTCTCGATACGCTTACCGAAACCGCTTAGCACCTTCGATTCGTCACGCCGTCTATCGGTTTCACTCAGATTCCGAAGTCGGGCGTGTCGCCAATCGCCCATCGGAACCATTACTGCCTCCTGGTACATGACAAAATCTTTGGATTTCGTGAAATGAAGGCAGCGTTCCCATGCATCGCGAAAGCGATTCGGCCATTTTCCAGGGTAGCAATTCTTCTTGTGCCAGACGTATTCTTCTGTCCAAAGCCAGCCCCGCTTTCTCATCGCAAGGATGAGCTCCAAAACATATGTGTGCCGCTCACCGTCAACGGCCTTTTCCTTAATATTCAAAACGAACGACCCACGCGATTTAAGGACGCGACTGAACTGGTCAACGAATGGCAAAAACCAAGCCACATAATTGTCTGGATGGATGCCACCGTAGGTCTTTTTCCGGCTGTCCGCATAAGGCGGGGAAGTGAAAATTAAATCAATGCAGCTCGCCGGATATTTCCCTAACTCGTTGAGCGCGTCGCCATGGATAATCCGGTTGAACGCTTGGCCGTTCGCAGGTTCACTGCGCTGACCATCTTCGCGCCAGCACATGACATCGCCAGATTCGACCTGGACGTATTGAATTGATGAACTGTTCCGCTTTCGCATTTTCGTTTCGAGCTACCGCATTTTCGCAATTTGTCGCAGCTTGTCAACAGCCGCTGCAAGTCTGCGTTCGATCGCGTCCAATAGCCATCGCTGCCGCAAGCCAACCGGAACGGTAACGCTTTCCACCACAAGCTCGGGCGACTTCACGCTTGCCCAAAACGCTTTCAAAACGCGGAAAGGCCCGGCTCTGCCCTGTGAGTTTTTGGAAATTCAGTTCGTTTGCACAGAGCGAGATGATCGTCCGACAAAACATGAGGATCACAACGTTTCTCACCGTCGGATCGACAATCGCAGTGCGGAGATGGTTCTCGGCAACGGCAATCATCAGTTCCCGCGGGTTGTCCAAATTATTGCGCCGGCGGAAGGCGAGCGCGGCCTCGACGTTGGGCGGCAGTTCGGCCAGGTAGAGTTCGCCGTTGTCAGGTTTCAGGATTTTGGCGACCCAGGCGCTGGCGGCGTCAATGCGCTGGTATTGCCGCCAGAAGGCGCGGAGCACCTTGATCAGAAAGCCGCCGCTGCCGCAGGCGGTGTCCGCCACTCGAATTTCCCCCAGTTGCGCGAGCAGTTCGTCGGCGCGGACAAAATCCCATTTCTGGCTGCCGACGGCTTCGCAGATTTCATCCACGAGTTTTCCGGCGAGGGAATTGACCAGCGCGTCAGCCATGGGGCCGGTGATGGAGGCGGGGGTATAATAAATACCTTCGCCCTTGCGGTTGGCGGCCAGAAACATTTCGTAGCTTTTGCCGAAAATGTCCTCGTCAATGCGGCGGTAGTTGTAGTGGACGATACCGCGGCTGAAAACCTGGTCCCAGGTGTGGAGGCCCAGGACAAAATTCAGTTTTTCGCAAAAGCGCTGGAGATTGGCCGGGTCTTTGTCGAGACGTTGCCAAACGCGCGCGGAAAAAATTTCCGTGTCGTAGTATTCGTCAAAAAACTCCTCAAACTGGTCGAGAAATTTCGGAACAATTTTATGCGCGCCTTTGGCCTGCCAGTCGCGAGTGTGCCGGGCGTAGGCATCCTGCGTGTAGCGATAGGGCACGAGGCCAAAATCCTCAATTGTGCGGGCGAAAACGAGTATGTTGATCAGCAGGATGATGGACTCGGCGGATTGGCCCGGCGGCGTCCATTTGACCTTGTCGAATTCGTTGAACCAGATGTTGAGGTCGTCGAAAAATTGCTGCTCCAGCTCGGGTTTGTCCGCCGCGTCTTCGGCGCGCCGCAAAGTGTCCAGGATGCTGCGGGACTCGCGGCACCGGCCGAAAAAATCGGCAAGGGGCATCTCCGCAAAGGGCCGGTCTTCAAAAAAGAAATCACGCGCGCTGAAGAACCACGCCGTGCGCAGGTCGGTGAGGATGAGGTACTCGTTTTCCCGGAGGTATTTCTTGACCTGATTGACGTGCTGTTTGGGGTTGGCTTCGTTGCACCAAACGTGGTCGGCGGTTTTGTCGTATTGAAAAAGCGGTTTGAGCTCAAGCGGCAGCGGCTCGCCCATGCGCTCCGGCAGCATAAAATCCACCCAGCCTTCGCCGCTACCGATCTGCCGCGTGGGTTGCAAACCGAGAACGTCTTTGCACAGGGCGGTGAACAAATCCTCGGCGGCAGATTCGGGTTTCGCCGCGTTCTTCAGGTCTAGCAGGTATTTGGCAATGGGCGCGTAAGCCGGAAGCGGGCGGGCCTCGGACGCCGGCGGCAGAAATTCAATCCGCTCGCGCGCGGTAAATGCGCGCAGGGCGTCGAGAATCTCAGTGTAATTCACGGGCGGTTTTACCGGTTTGAATTTCTGTGTCCCGGAACGCGATGACGTTAGCAACAAGTGCGGCGGTTAGACAAGCATTGAGCCAAGGCGCTTGGCCACGCCGTGACCTGCAATCGGCCTCCGCAGTTCAGCACTCGAACGTCTTGCGCACGGGATAGGAGCCCAGGTTTTTGAGCGACGTGGCCGCGCGCGCCGCTTTGGCCAGGGCGGATTTGACATGCTCTTGCCTCGGCGTTCCACTGAGATCGGCCAGGAATACATAGGCCTCGGGCTGGCCCATGATCGGGCGCGACAAAATGCGCGTGAGGTTCACGTCCTCTTCCTTGAACGGCGTCAAGAAGTCATAGAGGCTGCCGGGGCGATTGGGCAGCGTGAACACAATGGTCGTCTTGACGGTGTCCTCGGCCACCGAAGGCTGGGGGCCCAAAACGAAGAATTGGGTCACGTTTTTGACGTCCTGTTCGATGGGAAACTTGAGCACTTTGAGGCCGTAGCGCGTGGCCGCCTCGCGGTTGCCAATGGCCGCGGAATGGGCTGTGGCGGCGGCTTTTTGCATAGCCGTGGCGGTGCTGGCCTGCTCAATCACCTCGGCGGTGGGATATTTTTTCTGGATCCACCCCTTGCAATGATACAGCGGCGCAAAGTGCGAATAAATCATCCGAATGCCCTTGGGATGTTTGCCCAACAGGGCCAGACGCACGTTCAGCGACAACGCCTCCTGCACCATCAGCCGATTCCGGTCATCCACCAAGCGGTCAACCGTCTCATAAATGGCGCCGCCCGATGAGTTCTCAATCGGCACGATGCCCAACGCGGCGCGTTTTCGGGCGACCAACTCAAACACGCCGCCAATGGTGGGCGCGGGAACCAGCCTGGCGCCCTTCCCAAACCGCTTCACCGCGGTGAGATGGGCAAAGGTCCCTTCCGGCCCCAAAAAGGCGACCGTTGGCGCAGGCGATTTCATAAGTGCATTCGATGGCGCATTTTACCCGCAACCGGTTCCCGGCCCGCCCGGTGCAAGCAACGGTGCCAGACTAGCAGCCCCCTGAAGAACGTCAACCGGCTTGTGGCCTTGGCCGGCAAACGGCGCGCATCTACAAATTATTCTTGCCCAAAGTGGGGCCTGGGGTTTGGAGTTCCCGGACATCCGATGTCGGGGCGAATCACAGGTGTTCACCCGAACCGCCTGTAGGCGGAACTCCGAACAAGAACCATGCGTGGATGGGTCCTCTTCATGTTCAAGGGACAGGTTTGGGGTTTCGGAATTGGGCGCCCGCCAGTAGAATCGGGACACGTGCGCCCCCAATTACAGGCTGCCGACGCCAGAAATGCAGTTCCCCCCGCGAGCCGGGCGGGACCGCAAAACGCAACGGTATGCAACTGAAACCTTTTGACCTGACTTATGAATCATTTTGATCGCCTGGCCATCTCCAACCCTGCTGAATTGCTCTTTGGCGTGGCGCCCAAACCACTGACCACCCGGCGTGGCATGGTCATTGGCGGCGGGCAGGTGTATCCGGAGTTGAACTTCACGCTGCCGCCCATGTTCGTGGACGCTTCGACAATGCCCGAGGTGCGCAACCAGTACCGCGAGATCATCACCGGGGCGTCGCAGCGGGCCGTCGAATTGGACGCGCCCGGTCTAGTGGTGGAATTTGAGACCCTTCCGCCCATGACGGAAAATCCCTCGTGGGGCATCGAACTGACCCGCATCCTGCTGGATGGCATGGCACAAGCCCACGCGAAGCACGGACTCAAGAGCGTCTTGCGCATCACGCCCAACGACACTCGGGAAATGGAGCGCCCGCCCCGGATGCGCAGCGGCCCGTTCTACGAGGCCATGCTGACGACGTTTGACGGGTGCGCGGAAGCGGGGGCCGAACTGCTGAGCATTGAATCGGTGGGCGGCAAGGAAGTACATGACGAGGCCCTGATGACCGGCGACATCCAAGGCGTGATCTTCGGGCTTTGTGTGATGGGAGTGCGGGACATGAAGTTTCTCTGGACGGAGCTCGCGCAGATTGCCGAACGGCATGGCGCCCGGTGCGCCGGCGACACCGCGTGCGGATTTGCGAACACGGCGATGGTCCTGGCCGAGCAGCGCATGATTCCGCGTGTCTTCGCCGCAGTCGTGCGCGCGATTTCCGCCGTGCGCACCCTGGTGGCCTATGAATGCGGTGCGGTCGGGCCGGGCAAGGATTGCGGTTACGAAAATCCCATCCTCAAGGCGATCACCGGTTATCCGATGGCCATGGAAGGCAAGACCTCGGCTTGCGCCCATCTGAGTCCGCTGGGCAACATCGCCGCGGCCACCTGCGACACCTGGAGCAACGAGTCGGTGCAGAATATCAAGCTCCTGGGCGGCATGGCGCCCACCTGTTACCTGGAGCAACTGATTTATGATTGCCGGTTAATGAACGAGGCCTTGGCTGACGGACGCGACGCGGCGTTGCAATATCGCAAGTGGATGGTGAATTCCGATGTGCATCGCGACCCGCAGGCCCTCGTGCTGGCACCGGAGAGCGTCGTGGCCATTGCGCAGGCCATCGTGAGCGCGCCGAACGCCTACCGGGCGGGCCAGGCGGCGGCTTTGACCGCCCTAAGCCTCATCCGCCAAGCCCACCAGGCGGGCGCACTCAAGCTGCCGGCGCGGGAGCTCCCGTGGTTGGACCGGCTGCAAAAGACCGTCGAAAACCTCCCCGCCAACGAGGCGGATTTCGTTGGCGAAATGATGGGGCAGGTTGACACTTCAAAGTTTACCGCCGCCGATTATGAATTGGGCTGATTTGGCTTTTGCCGGCGCGCGTTCTCGTGTTCAATCGCTCCACTATGAGTCTGACACATCCATTGACGACTACCACGTTTGATCTGCCCGGATACCGCGTGACCAAATCGTTTGGCGTCGTGCGCGGCATTATCGTGCGCTCGCGCTCGGTCATCGGCAACATGGGCGCCAGCATCCAGGCCATTTTCGGCGGCAACATTTCGCTCTACACCAATTTGTGCGAGCGCGCCCGCGAGGAGGCCTTCAATTTGATGCTCACGCACGCGGGCGAACTTGGCGCCAACGCCGTCATCGGTGTGCGCTACGACGCCACCGAAATCGCCGCGGGCATCACCGAGGTGCTTTGCTATGGAACGGCGGTTTACGTGGAGACCGAAACACGCTAAGCTTCCCTCCCTGGGAGCGTTGGGCCGCGGCCGCGGCCCGGGTTCGACAATGGGACGGTTTAAAGCAATTAGCATCCAACAGATTTGACAAGATCATGGCCGGACACAGCAAATGGGCGAAGGTAAAGCACTTTAAAGGAGCGATTGACGCCAAGCGCGGGAAGATTTTCTCCAAACTCGGGCGCGAAATCACCATCGCCGCCAAGATCGGCGGCGGCGACCCGGACATGAACCCGCGCCTGCGGATGGTGTTGCTCAAGTGCCGCACGGCGAACATGCCCAAGGACAATATCGAGCGCGCCATCAAGAAGGGCCTGGGCGGCGGCGAAGGCGCAAGTTTCGAGGACCTCACCTACGAGATTTACGGGCCCCATGGCGTTGCGTTGCTGGTGGAAGTGAGCACGGACAACCGCAACCGCACGGCTTCGGACATCCGCAGCATCGTCACCAAGAACGGCGGCAGCATCGCCACGGCGGGTTCGGTCAGCCGCCTCTTCCAGCGCAAGGGCCAAATCATCGTCTCGCGCGCCGCCACGGGCGAAGACCAATTGATGGAACTGGCGCTCGAAGCCGGCGCCGAGGATTTCAAGGCGGATGAAAACGGATACGAAGTGGTGACCGAACCGGCGAACTTCGAGGCGGTCCACCGGCGGATTGACGCCCAAGGCATCAAATACGAAGCGGCGGAAATCACGTGGTTGCCCACGCTCCTGGCGCCGCTGGCCGGCGAAGCGGCCACCGCCAAGGTCAACCAGCTCATCGAGGCGCTGGAGGAACACGACGACGTGAAGGAGGTTTTCTCCAACGCGGAGTTTTCCGAAGGGTGACCGGCGCGTTCTGAAACATGAAGGCATTAAGCGCAGATTCACTGCTTGCGCGATTCCTGACGGTGCTGGCCAGGGCCGTTTTCCGGCATCCGCGCTGGGTGATCGTCCCCCAGGCGCTCCTCTTCGCCGGCTGCGTTTATTATTCGGCCCGCTATCTCCAGGCGGACATGGACGAGAACCACCTGATAGGCCCCAACCACCCCGACCAGGAGAATTTCCTGCGCTTGCAGGAGGAGTTTCCCCAGCAAGGCAACGACCTGGCGGTGGTGGTGGAAAGCGGAAATTTGGAGAACAACCGGCAGTTCATCGAACGCCTCGCCGCGAAAATGGCGCCGGAAACCAACCTGTTCTGCGATATTTTCTACGAGCACGACCTGCCCATGATGGGCACCAAGGCGCTCTATTTTGCCACCACCAACGACCTGGCGACCATTTACGATACCATTGCCAACGATCTGCCTTTTATCCGCCAGTTCACCCAAACCACCAACCTGGTTTCGTTCTTCGAACAAATCAATACCGCCATCCGCACCGCGCCGCGCGAAACCAATGAGCAAACCGAATCGCTTGTCCATGCGCTGCCCGTGCTCACGCGCATCGTCTCCCAGGCCAATACCTGCCTCCAAACCTCCGGCCAACCGCCTTCGCCCGGCGTCGCGTCGCTGTTCGGCACCAACGACGTTTCGGATATCTATGTCACCCTGAACCACGGCCGCATATTCCTGCTCACCACCCACCCGCCCAATGACTCGCTGAACGCCGAGGCCATCGAGCGTCTGCGCGTGCTCATCCGGGAAACCAAGGACGAGGTGCCCGGGGTCAACGCCGGCCTCACCGGCGAACCGGTGCTGGATTACGACCGGATGAAACAGTCGCAGGACGACGTCACCACCGCCAGCGTCGTGTCGCTGCTGCTGTGCGCGCTGATCTTCATCTACGGCTACAACGAAACCGGCCGGCCCATCAAGGCCACCCTCTGCCTGGTCATTGGGCTGGCCTATACCCTGGCCTTCACGACGCTTACGGTCGGCCATTTGAACATCCTCACCATAACGTTTGTGCCCATGCTCATCGGCCTGGGCATTGATTTTGGCGTGCATCTCATCACGCGTTACGAGGAGGAATTGCGGCACGGGCGGAGCAAGGAAATCGCCATGACCAAGGCCATGGTGTTCACCGGCCAGGGCATTTTCACCGGCGCGCTCACCACGGCTGGGGCATTTCTAGCCATGTGTTTTACCCATTTCAAGGGTATCCAGGAGATGGGCCTCATCTGCGGCGGCGGCCTGATCCTCTGTTTTGTGCCGATGATGACCGTGTTGCCGGCGCTCTTGCTGCGCGGGCACCAGAACGTCCTGGACCACGACATTACCGAAGATGTAACGCGGGCCCGCATCGAAAACATCTGGTTGCAACGGCCGATCCTGGTGGTGTCGCTCACCGCCGTTTTGTGCCTGCTGGCCTGGGTGGGCGCGCGCAAAGTGCAGTTCGACTACAACCTCTTCCAGTTGCAGAGTCCCGGCCTCCAGTCGGTGATTTTTGCCAAAGTATCCGAATCCGCTGATCAATCCGTGCTCTTCGGCGCGGTGGTGGCCACGAGTTTGGAACAGGCCATCAGCCTGGAAGCCACCCTAACGAATCTGCCCACCGTGGCCGACGTCGAGCCGCCGGCAGAAGTACTCGATAATTTTGCTCAACCCAATCAATCCGACAAATTGGCCCTCATCCGCGCCATCAAACAGGAAGTGGCCCCGCTCCATTTTGCGCCGCCCGAGACGAATGCGGTGAACATTAATAATCTCAGCCTGACGTTGTTTGCGCTCTCCGGTTATGCCGGGCTGGCCACCACCTACATTGAGAATGATCCGGAACTGACCGCCGATTTCCAGGCCCTGCGCCAAGCGATTGAGAATTTGCGCAAAACCATGTTGACCGGTGACGCAGCGGAGCTCCGGCGGCATGCGCGCATGCTGGGGGAATTTCAACGGGCGTTGCTGGACGATGTCCATGACAGTTTTACCTCCCTGCAAAATCAAAACGACACTTCGCCGCTGCGCGTGGACGACCTGCCCGCCGCCTTGCGCGACCAATTTGTGGGCGTCCACGGCCAATTCCTGCTCCAAGTGTTCCCTCGGGAGGACGTCTGGCAGCGCCCCGCCCAGGAAAGGTTCGTGGCGGACTTGCGAAAAATCGACCCCAACGTCACCGGCGCGCCCGTCCAGCTTCTCATGTATGAGACCCTGTTCAAGAACAGCTACGTCCAAGCGGCGTGGTGTTCGCTGGCCGCGGTCGGGCTGCTGGTCTTCTTCCACTTCCGCAGCCTCAGCGCGGTGATGCTTGCGTTGCTGCCGGTGGCCATTGGAACGCTCTGGCTCGCCGGCTTGATGGGTTGCTTCGACGTCGCTTTCAATCTGGCCAACATCATGACCTTCCCGCTGGTCATTGGCATCGGCGTGACCAACGGAGTTCATATCTTGAACCGGTTCGCCGAGGAACGCACGCCGAGTATTCTGGCCCGCAGCACGGGCAAAGCCGTCCTGGTCTCCGGGTTGACGGCCATCGCCGGGTTCGGCAGCCTGATGCTCGCCAAAGACCGCGGCATCTTCAGCCTGGGTTGGGTGATGGCCACCGGGATAGCCACTTGCATGATCGCCGGATTGACCATCCTGCCGGCGTTGTTGAATCTGCTGGGCCGATGGCGCCCGTTGATAAAACAACCCAGTGCCGGCAATCACTCGCCAGCACCGGGTCAGGAGGAACCGAGGTCAAAAACCTCAATTGATGTGAGTCTATCGTAATTTTGGCAAATGTCAATCTATATGTTAAAAGTGCAATAATTCGTGGAAAAAAGCATACAATACACAATCGTTAACGATAATGCTTCCAGATCCGCCAGCTTGACCTGCCACGGTTTAAACCTTTAAAATGTACCGACACATGCCGCGATGCGTTGGATCGTTCGCCCCCCGCTTGACCTTTATCCTGCGGATTGCACTGCTTTGCGGCGTCGCCATCGCTGCCCAGGCTGACGATTCGGACTATCCGTCCATAACGAACGCCGCAGCTTGCGCCGCGTGCAGCGGGTTCGTGATACAGGCGTCACCCACCAACACGCCGGGCACAGAAGACGCCTTCAGCGCCGGGCCGCTTTACGATGATTTTTCGCTGACGTTGGATCCGGGGGAGCGGACCGAGGCTGTGGGGCCATTGTTCTTCTCCCAGCAAAGAGACACGGAACGTTCCTGGGGATTGCCGCCGTTGTTTTCGTGGCGGGAGGACCCCGCGGTTGAATATTCCGGCTACGATATTCTCTACCCGCTGCTGACCTGCCAGAGCTACGGGAAGGAGTACCTTTGGCAATTCTGCCAATTGTTGAGTTTCAGCGGCGGGCAAAATGAAACCAACGTGCCGGCCGATCGCGCCACCCTCTTCCCGATCTACTTTCAACAGCGCTCGCCCGACACCAACCTGGACTACACCGCGCTCTTCCCCATCTACGGCGATATCAAGGGCCGCCTGTTTCGGGACGAGATTTTTTTCGTGATGTTTCCCCTTTACAGTGAAACGCACAAACGCGACGTGGTGACCGATAATTACCTCTACCCGTTTTTCGATGTGCGCCATGGCGACCGCCTGCACGGCTGGCAATTCTGGCCGGTGGCGGGCCAGGAACACAAGGACGTGACCTACGCCACCAATGGCTTTGGTGAAACCGAAATCATTGGCGGGCATGACCGGTCTTTCATTCTCTGGCCGTTGGACATGCGGCAGGACAACGGACTGGGCACGACCAATGCCGAAAAATTCCGCGCGTCCATTCCCTTTTTCGCCGTATCGCGGTCGCCCGAGCGCGACTCGAGCTCCGTGCTCTGGCCGTTTTTCAATTGGATTGACGACCGGGAAAAGAAATACCGCGAGTGGGAGCTCCCCTTCCCCTTCGTGGTGGTGGCACGCGGGCCGGGCAAGACCACCACCCGCGTTTTCCCGCTGTATAGCCGAGCGCACAACGACACGACGGAGAGCGACTTTTATCTTTGGCCGATTTACGGCTACAAACGGTACCACGACAGCACGCTGGATTGGGAACGCAGCCGCATCCTCTTTTATCTGTTTGTGGACGCGACGGAAAAAAACGTGGAAACGGGCAAGGCGCGGCGCCGGGTGGATTTTTTGCCGTTGTTCACCTGGCACGAGGAATTGAACGGCAACCGCCGCCTGCAAATCTTCGCGCCGATCGAACCAATTCTGCCCAACAATGGCGGCATCGAGCGCAACTGGTCGCCCCTGTGGTCGCTGTGGCGCGCCGAGGCCAATCCGCGGACGGGCGCCGCCAGCCAGTCGTTGCTGTGGAACTTGTACCGCCGCGACACCGCGCCGGACTCCAAAAAATGCTCGCTCTTGTTCGGGCTTTTTCAGTATCAAACGGATGGAGAAAACAAACGGCTGCGCTTGTTGTATATTCCCGTGCTCAAGACGCACCGGCCTGCCGCGCCGGCCAAATGAAGGCGCGTTTGGATTATGTTTGAAAGCATTGGCGAAATCGTCGTGTTGTCCTGGCGCACGCTGCTGGCGCTGCCGCTGGTGTGGCGCCAGCGGCAGAAGGTGTTTGACCAGTTTTTTGAAATCGGCAACGCCAGTTTGCTGATGGTTTGTGTGCTGTCGCTTTTTATCGGCGCAGTCATCGCGCTGCAAACCGGCCCGGTGCTGGTGGAACGGAGCCTAGCCAGCGCCGTTGGTGGCATCGTGGGCATCGCCATGGCCAAGGAATTGGCGCCGGTGCTGATGGCCATTCTCATCGCCGGGCGCATCGGCTCGGCCATGGCGGCCGAAATCGGCTCCATGCGCGTCTATCAGGAGGTGGACGCGCTGCGCACCATGAATATCAACCCGATCCACTACCTGGTGCTGCCGCGGCTGGTGGCCATTGCCATAGCGCTGCCGTTGCTGGTCGTGTTTTCCATCCTGGTCGGCTGGTTCGGCGGCGCGCTGGTGGTGGAGACCAACAACCATATCTCCATCCCCTTCCAGGCGTTTTATTCGGACCTGCGGAACGTCGTCGAAGTCAAGGACGTGGCCAACGGCATATTCAAGAGTTTTTGCTTTGCGTTGATCATCGGCATCATCTCGTGCCACCAGGGTCTCACCACCATCGGCGGCCCGCGGGGCATCGGCCGGTCGGTCACCAAAGCCGTGGTGAACTCCATCGTGCTGATTGTGTTCTTTGATTACCTCCTCACCCGCACCCTTTTGAAATGATGAGCGCGCCGGCCAACCATGATTCGGGCGTGAGCCTGCTAGTGCGCGGCTTGCGCAAAAGCTTCGGCGAATTGGAAGCGCTCAAGGGCATTGATTTCGAGGTCCAGCCCGGCGAGATTTTCGTCATTATGGGGCCCAGTGGCAGCGGCAAGAGCGTGCTGCTCAAACACCTCATCGGGCTCGAGCCGCCCGATGAAGGCGAAATCCTCATCAACGGCGAATCCATTCAATCACCGGAGATCGCCGAAAAATACCGGATGGCGATGGTTTTCCAGTCGGGGGCGCTGCTCAATTCGCTCACCGTGGGCGAGAATGTGGGGCTTTATTTGACCGAACACCGGCTCAAGCCGCCGGCGGAGGTTTCGCGCATCGTGGCCGAGAAGCTGGCGGACGTCGGCCTCAAGGACGTGATGGACAAGATGCCGGCGGATCTCTCCGGCGGCATGAAAAAACGCGTCGCCATCGCCCGCGCGCTGGTGATTGAACCGCAATTGATCCTTTACGACGAACCGACCAGCGAGCTGGACCCGCTGTCCGCCATCGTCATCGGCCAGGAAATATTACGCCTCAAACGCGACATCCATGTCACCTCGCTGGTGGTGTCGCACGACCGGGACCTGGCGTTCAGCGTGGCCGACCGCATGGCGGTCATCAACGAGGGCCGCATCCTGACCATCGGCACGCCGGACGAGGTGAAGCGGTTCAGGGACCCGCTGGTCCAGAAATTTTTGAACGCTGATTTTAAACGCGAACCTCAACTCCAAAGTTCATGAAAAATTCACTTGAAACCAAGCTGGGCTTTTTCGTCTTTCTGGCCATCCTGGCCGCCTGGGCCATCGTGGAGACCCTCGGCGGCGCCGAATTCCTGCATCGCGGCTACCACGTCAGTGCGCTCTTTGACACGGTGCAGGACTTGAAAGTGGGCGACAGCGTCAAGGAAGCGGGCGTGGAGATTGGCCGGGTGGAGCACATCGTGCTGGCGACCAACAAGGTGCGGGTGATCATGAAGTTGCACGCCGACGCCATCGCGAAAACCGACAGCGCCGCGAGCATCAAGTTCACCGGTTTGATGGGGCAGAATTACGTGGCCATCAGTTTTGGCACGCCGGAAGCGCCGGCGGTCCTGGACGGCGCGGAATTGGCCACCGAAACGCAGCCCGACCTGAACGCGGTCATGGCCCGGCTTAACGACGCCGCCACCGGCATCCAGAACCTCACCAAGAGCTTCACGCCCGACACCCTCAACAACCTGATGGGGCCGCTGGTGGATTTTGTGAAGCAAAACAGCGGGCACCTCGGCAGCGCCATTTCCAACATAGACAATGTGACCGGCCAGATAGCCAGCGGACAGGGTACCGTGGGCAAGCTCATTTATGACCAGAGGCTCTACAATACGGCGCTGGAGACGGTCACGAACATTCAGGACACGGTGAGCCAGGCGCGGCAGGTGGTGACCGACGTGAGCCACGGCCAGGGGACCATCGGCAAGCTGATCACCGATGACCGGCTCTACAACGAAACGACGGCCTCGATGACCAACCTGAACCAGATCCTGCAAAAGATCAACGACGGACAGGGCACCATCGGCAAGCTGGTCAACGACCAGGAATTTTACCGCAACGCCAAACTCACCCTGCAAAAGGTGGATAAAGCCACCGAAGGTCTGGAGGATGAAGGGCCGTTGACGGTGTTGGGCATCATGGCCAACAATTTGTTTTAAGTTCGGGAGCGCGCCCGCCCTCGGGGGCTTCCTCCAGGTCACTCATTTCAGACACAGATTTGGCTTGCCAAATTGCAAAAATTATGTGACAAAATGGCGTCAGGTTGCCACGGACTATGAATGAACTGCTCCAGAATTTAGTCAAACTTCAAGCCATCGAATTTGATGGAATCAGCGAGAAGAGCGCCGGGACCACGGTGGAATTGCTGCGCAGCAAAATCCCGCCGCAGATCCTCGGCCATTATGATCGGTTGATGGTCAAGGGCAAAAAAGGCGTGACCGCCGTCCGCAACCAGGTTTGCACGGGCTGCCACATGCGGGTGCCCATCGCCGTCGTCACCACGCTGATGCATGACACGGACATTCAGCTTTGCGAGAACTGCGGGCGGTATCTTTTTTTGGCGGCGGAAGCACCGGCCGAACCCGCTGAAGCCGCCAGGAAGCCCAAACCCGCCAAACGCGGCCGCAAGCCGAAAAATCCCCGTCCCTTGGCCCCAACCGCGGCGTAAACGCGGAGTCCCGAAATACCGGTTCGCGTGCCGTTTCCGGGTTTAATTCAACCACGGACACGGATGGACACAGATTTCTGACCCTTTCACGTCAGAATCCGGCTTAACCCGCCCGCTGCCCGCCCTGCGCGCGGCTGGTTTGTGAATTGAGTGCCAGCGGCGGGATCAGCTTTTGCTGAAATTTTCCAGTTTGGCAATAAAGGCATTCGGACCGCCTCCGAGATAGCCGTCCTGCCGGCCCAGCTCCTTCCCGTCGGCGTTCAGCAGCACATACGTGGGAAAGCCGTCCACGCCGAACTGTCTGGCCAACGCGTCATTGGCCTGCTTGACGTCGCTGCTCTGTGGCGTGTGACGCAGAAAATCCACCTTTACCAGGATGAGTTTTGCCTTGGCGTAACTGGCAAACTGGTCGGTGGACAAAACGTCGTGGTCGAACTTGATGCACCAGGGACACCAGTCGGAGCCGGTGAAATCCAGCAGCACCAGCTTGTTTTCCGACCGCGCCTGGTTCAAAGCGTCGGCCAAAGACGCGCTCCACAGACCATCCGGGGCGCGCGCGGCGGCGGGCTGCGGCGCGGGACGGTCTTCGTTGGGCGGCGGCGGCGCCGGGTGACTGACGAGATAGTCATGGTATTGGGCATTGGCCGCCATTTGGTTTTTCTCCACCGCCAACGCGTTGGTCGCGTTGTAGTGAAAATACTTTTGCAACTCCGGATCGAGCTGCTTCAATTTGGCATTGGCCATCCCGCCGGAGTAAGTGAAGCAAATGTCGGTGGGCGTAACGACTGTGACGGTCACGTTGCTATACGTGTCGTTACCCACCTTGAGCATGGGCAATTTTTCATCCGCGCCAACCTTCGGCGCCATCATCAACAGTCCCAGTGCCAGGCATGTCTGCAAACGCAGGTTCCGCCGATGATTTGATCCGCGATCCAATTCATAGCGCATATAATTTATATTTCGCAAGTGAGGCTGACCTCTGCACCGATTCGGGATGCAAATTGTCCGGCTATTGGCAGCATCACGCGTACCACAAACTGCCTTTGTGTCGCGCAGCCGGCTGCCGCTTCTCCCTCTCCATGAACCGGAACATCCAACATCCAATGAAAGCAAAGAGCCCTCACCTCACCCTGACCCTCTCCCCTCCCATCCGATGGGAGGGGAGAGGGAACAGCCAGCGGGCAACATTCATTTTCGGAACTCGCCGGGCATCGGCAGGTTCAGGGGTTCAATGTGCGGTTTTATCGGGGAAATCTCTCCCCGCCAAAGTGGAGAGGGCTGGGGTGGGGGTATATTTACCCCCCTGGAGCCGTACCGCCGTCCCAAGGCAATAAAGACGGAGCTTTTCTCATTTTCGAGCCGTGACAAAGCCGTGACAAGCCGTGACAATTCAATGTGGAGTGCGGCGACGTGTCGCGTCGAAACAAAGCGCGGACATGTCCGCGCACTCCCCAAAACCTGCGGGTGGACATCCGGTTCATGGCAAGGACAGGCGTGAAAATCAAAAGCTGGGCAACAGCAATCCAATGAAAAGCGGTGGTGAACCACACGCACTCTAAACGCTTCGCGAAAGCCGTGGTTCCCCGGTGGTCGCGCCAGCGTGTGGAGTGCGGCCGCTTCAGCGCCGCTTTCGGCAGCGTGCCGGCTCGATCCTGCCGACAGGGAATCCTTCATCCGATGTCGGGGTTCAGGTTGCCTTACAAATTTGTAATTTGGCAGACATATTCCAGTCATCTTGAAATGGCTCTAATGGGTAAAAGTTAACCAAACAAAACCGAACAAAGGAAAAACGAACATGAGAACCATTTTTAATTTATCGCGCGTCCGCGAGGCGGCCCTGGGCCTTGCGGGTGGCGCCTTGGTGGGCGGCGGCGTTATCGTCCTGGCCCAGTCATCCGAATCCGGTCCCAAACCGGTGGACTTGAACATTCCCGTGCAGGAGACGCAAGTACCCCGCGACAGTTTGCCGCGAGGCAGCTACGCGCCCATCGTGGAAAAGGTGTCACCGGCGGTGGTCAAGATTGAAACGACCACCACCATCCAATCCCCGAACATCGAGGAATTCCCGGGGTTCAATGATCCCTTCTGGCAGCAGTTTTTCGGGCATCAATTCGGCCCGGCTATGCGGCCCCGCGGCCCGGAAGTTGAGCATGGCCTGGGTTCGGGCGTGATCGTGACGGCGGACGGTTACATTTTGACTAACAATCACGTGGTGGACGGCGCCAAGGAGGTGAAGGTGACGCTGCCCGACGGACGCAACTTCACGGCCAAAGTAGTGGGGCGCGACAAGAAGACGGACATCGCGGTCGTCAAAATTGACGCGAAGGGTCTGCCAGTGGTCCCCATGGCCGACAGCCGCAACGTGAAGGTGGGCGACGTCTGCCTGGCGGTGGGCAACCCCTTCGGCGTGGGCGAGACGGTGACCGAAGGCATCGTGAGCGCCAAGGACCGCGGCAATATGGGCATTGAGGATTATGAGGATTTCATCCAGACGGACGCGGCGATCAATCCGGGCAATTCCGGTGGCGCGCTGGTGGACATTGACGGCCGATTGATCGGCATCAACACGGCCATCCTGAGCCGCTCCGGCGGAAGCCAGGGCGTAGGCTTTGCCATCCCGTCGGACCTCGCCCGCAACGTCATGGAGAGCCTGGTGCAATACGGCCACGTGACGCGCGGTTATTTGGGCGCGATGATTCAAGACGTGACGCCGGACCTGGCGTCGGAGTTCAACCTCAAGAATAGCGGCGGGGCGTTGATTGGCGAAGTGGTTCCCAATGGGCCAGCCGATCAGGCCGGATTCAAGGACGGTGACGTGGTGGTGAAGTTCAACGGCGAGGAGGTGACGGACAGCCGCAATCTGCGACTGGACGTAGCCAGTGTGAAACCCGACACCAAAGTGCCGGTGGAGATCATCCGCAACGGCGAGCAAAAGACGCTGGAAGTGACCGTTAAACAACAGCCGGGCACGGACCAACTGGCGGAGAACGGAAGCAGCAGCGACACTGGCACGCTCAACGGCGTTGGGGTGGGCGACCTGGACCAGCAGGCCCGTCAGCAATACAACATACCGAAGGACGTCACGGGCGCTTTGATAACGCAGGTGGATCCCACGTCGCCGTCCGCCGAAGCCGGTCTGCACGCCGGCGAGGTGATTGAGTCCATCAACCGGCATCCGGTGAAGAACGCCGACGAGGCCGTGCAGTTGACTGAGCATGGGTCGGGCAAGACGCTGGTGCGGGTGTGGGACCGTAACGGCAGCCATTATGTGGTGGTGGACGAAACCAAACAAACCGGCTGATTCCATTTGAGCACACAAGGCCATGAGGTGGGAGCGCCGGCGTTTCGCCGGCGCTTTATTTATGTAGGTTTATGATTAAGAGTTGCGGATTCCCCATTGTAACGTGGTCACTTGGCGTTCATCATGTGCGAAAACGTGCGCATACTGGTGGTTGAAGATGACGAGAAGATCGCCTCGTTTGTCGTCAAGGGCCTGAAACAAAACGGCTACGCGGTGGACCACAGTCCGGATGGGGAACGGGCGCTGGCGCTGGCCGCCACGGTGGCCTACGACGCGGCGGTGGTGGACTTGATGCTGCCCAAACTCGATGGCCTGCAGGTGATCCAGCAGCTTCGGGCCAAGGGAGTGCGCGTGCCGGTGCTCATTCTGAGCGCCCGGGTGTCGGTGGACGACCGCGTGAAGGGCTTGGAGGCGGGCGGGGATGATTATCTGACCAAACCGTTCGCCTTTTCGGAATTGCTGGCGCGCATTCAGGCGCTCATCCGCCGCGCCACGCAAACCGCCGAGCCCACCAGCTTGACCGTCGGCAACCTGACGCTGGATTTGCTCACGCGGGAAGTGCGGCGCGGGAGCGAGCCGATTGAATTGCAGCCGCGCGAGTTTGCGTTGCTGGAATATTTCATGCGCAACCCCAACCGCGTGGTGACCAAAACCATGATACTGGAGCACATTTTTGACTTCAGCTTCGACCCGCAGACCAACGTGGTGGACGTGCTGGTCCACCGGCTGCGGAACAAGGCCGATCCGGACAAGCAGTTCATCCAGACCATCCGGGGAGTGGGTTATGTTCTCAGACCTGCTTAAAGCCACGCAACGCAACTTCGGGGTCCGGCTGGGGCTCTGGTATGCCTTCGTGTTCGCCGCCAGCAGCGTGGCGTTGCTGATGATCGCCTATTACGTGCTGGCCGCAGCGATTGGGCGCAAAGACCGGGAGGTGGTCCAGGCGCGGTTGCAGGAATATGCGGCCATTTATCAAGCGGCCGGATTGGCCGGGCTGCAAAACGCGGTGCGGTCGGAAACTGGCGATTCCAAGACCTATTACATCCGCGTGGTCAATCCCGGGAACGAGGCCACGTTCGTCAATGTTCCGCAAGATTGGGTCACCTTCCGGGACATTCCCGCTGGCTTGTTCAATCTTCGCCAGCCTGTCATTCGCATACCCAAAGACGAGGAGAAGGACTTGCTCATCGGCACGCTGGCGATGCCGGACAACTCGCTGTTGCAAGTGGGGCGCAGCACGTACAGCCGCGCGGCGGTGCTCGATCCCTTGCGGCGGGATTTTATCGTGTTCGGCAGCGTAACCATTCTGCTGGGGTTTCTGTCCGGCGCGTATTTTGCCTATCGCGCCATGCGGCCCATCCGCCAGGTGGTGGTCACCGCGCGCTCCATCATCCAAACCGGCCGGCTCGATGCGCGCGTGCCGATGCGCCCGTCAAATGATGAACTGGACGAAATGGTCCAACTGTTCAATACGCTGCTCGACAAGAATGAGGCCTTGATCCGCGCCATGCGGGAATCGCTGGACAACGTGGCGCATGATTTGCGGACGCCGCTGACCCGCCTGCGTGGCCGCGCCGAACTGGCCCTGCAGGCGCAGGCCGCGCCCGACTCCGCACAGGAGGCGCTGGCTGATTGCGTCGAGGAATCCGAGCGCGTCTTGACCATGCTGAATACGTTGCTGGACATTACGGAGGCGGAATCCGGCATGATGAAATTGCAACGCGAGCCGGTTGACCTTTGCGGGCTGGTCCGCGAAGTGATTGAGCTTTACGAATACGTGGCCGACGAGCGGAAGGTGGCGGTGCAGGCGGACTTGCCGGCGGCTTGCGCGGCCCCGGTGGACCGCAACCGCATGCGCCAGGTGTTCGCCAACCTGCTTGACAACGCTCTCAAGTACACGCCGGAAAATGGCCGTGTCACGATATCCATCACCGACGAACCGGCCCAGGCCGTGGTGCGGTTCCGCGACACCGGCATCGGGATTCCGCCGGAGGAACAGGATAGAATCTGGGCGCGGCTGTATCGCGGCGACAAGAGCCGATCCCAGCGCGGGCTGGGATTGGGATTAAGCCTCGTCAAAGCCATCGTGGAAGTCCATCAAGGGCAAGTCACTGTGGCAAGCACCGCGGGCCAGGGCTCCGAATTCACCGTCCGGCTGCCGAAAGCACCAATCAAGAATGGCAATGGTACGCGAGCAAGCGTCATTGCGGCTGCGATTCCAGCCGGTTCGGTTCGCGCGTAGCAGCCTGTTGAAAAAACTGATTTTTGTAGGAGACGAGGTGACGAGTCTCAAATCTCCTGGGATTTTGAGAGACAAGTCAGAGACTCCTTACGTCGTCTCCTACTTTTTCAACAGGCTGTTAACGGATTTTGAGCTTGCCGCAGTCCGGGCCGGGAAGTTATTCGTGATGGCATGATAAAAAGGATTATGAGCATTCCATTCATCAGACTACGATGCGTTTCAACCTTGTTGCTGGCCCTGAGTTTGGGCGGCGGGGCACTGGCGGCCGACTATGGCAATTGGATCAATATCACGCCCTCGGCGGATTTGGCGGGCTGGACGCGCATCGCCATCCCGCCCACCAATGCGCTGGGCCGCGCACAGTGGCACGTGGACACGGCGCGCCAGGTGCTGGTGTGCGACGGTGATGGCGGACACGAGATGCTGCGTTTTGACCGGGAATTGACGAATTGCGTCTTTCACGTGGAATGCTGCTTCATCCCGGTAACCGGCACGAAAACGAATTACAACAGCGGCATCTTCATTCGCAATTCGGCGGACGGCCGGGTCTGGCACCAGTGCCAGTTGACCATGGATGGCGGCTATCTGTTTGGCGTCACGCCAGACGACGGGAAGACGAAACATTTCAAAGCACCTGCCAGCCAGTTGCTCATGAAGCCGCCCGGCGAATGGGATAACGTTGACGTGAGGGCGCAGGGACCAGTGCTGACTGTGGTGATGAATGGCGTCGAAGTGTGCAAGTACAGTACTTGCGGGATGCCTGCCGGTTATATTGCGCTGGAAGCCGAATATTACCACATCGAGTTTCGCCATCTCACACTGAAGGAATTGCCGTAGCACGTGTCTGAGATTGTAGCGGCAGGCATCCGTGCCTGCCGTAGAGCCGGGCTTCCCAGCCCGGCGGGAAATTCGTGCGCGAGCCAGGTGACGTCACAAACCTCCAACCATCTCCCGCTATCCACCGCTTTTCCGGGCGGCAGGATGCCGCCCTCTACGGCAGCCAGGATGGCTGCCGCCACATATCTCAGACATTCACCCCGTCGCCAACCGCCGATCAATCATTTTCCTTTGCACCGGCAAAACAAAAACGGCCTTCGTTTCGTGTCACGCGTCACGTGTCACGTCTTTGCGTTTCCGAGTTCGTTGAGCAGATCTTCCACCACCCAGTTGGGGCGCGCGGCCTGCAGACGGTCCGCCGCCGCGCCATGTTCCCACACGGCATAGCGGATGGCTTTGCCGGCGTCGCCCTGCAACGAATGCAATCCCTCCCCGCCCGCCTTGGCTGCGGGCGCGCTACGGCGGACGAACGTCGCAAGATCGCTGGGGAGCGTGGCCGCCAAGAGGCCGGCAAGGTAACCGCCCAGGACGTCGCCACTGCCGCCCTGCGCCAGATAGGGATTGCCCGTGGGGTTCACAAAGATTTCACCTTCATTGCGGCCCACGAGGGTCTGGTGTCCTTTGAGCACCACCCAGCAATGACCGAAGCGCTGCGACAAGTCGCGCACGGCTTGCACGCGGTTGGCCTGCACCTGGGCCGCCGTGGAGCCGAGCAAACGCGCGGCTTCGCCGGGATGGGGCGTAATGACGCGGATTGGTCCCTTGTAGAGCGGATAGGGCAACAGCCAGTCCAACGCGCTGGCGTCCACCACCACCGGCACGTCCGCATCGCGCCAGAGCCGGCGAACCAACGTTTTCATGTCTTCCGGCAAATCGGGCGAGGCCAGGCCCGGACCGATGAGAATCGCTTTGGTCGCGTCGAACAATTTCACGTCCGGTTTCCAAAGCCCGACCATGACTGATTGCAGTTGCGCCGCGACCGCGTAATACGTGTTTTCCTGCGCGAACAACGTGATGAGGCCGGGCCGGGCGCGCTGGGCGCCACGCGCGGCGAGGACGGACGCACCGTGAAAGCCAAAACTGCCCGCGACGATGGCGAGGTGTCCGAAGGAGCCCTTGTGGGCCGCGACGGGACGGCGCGGTGGAAAGCCGGCGAAATCCCCGGGCAATGTCCATTGCCAGTCCGTTCGATGCGGGCACGGTATGAGGCCGACGTCCGCGGCGACTTCGAGCCGTCCTACGAACGGCCAGGCCGTTTGCGCGAGCAAACCGGTCTTCGGCGCGCCGACGGTGAGCGTAACCGCGGCTTCGATGGCCGCGCCTTCGGGCTGGCCGGTTTCGCAGTTCAAGCCGGACGGCGTGTCCACGGCCAGCACAGGAATTTTCGACCCGTTTACGGCGGCAATCAACTTCTTCCAGCCCTCGTCCAGCGGACGATTCAGGCCGATGCCGAACAGGCCATCAATGATCAGGGCGGGACGGGCCGAAGGTTTCTCTGGCGCCAGGAATGACGCGCCCGTGTCCACCCGGCGCTGAAGCTCGGGCAGCACCGCTTCCGGGTCGGCCACATCAATCAGGTCGGCGCAGCGGTCACGCAAATGTTCACGCGCGGCGCGTGTATCGTCGCCATTGTGGCCTTTGCCGGCCAGGAGCAAAATGGCGTCGCCGGGACGGGTGAGCGCGAGGGCGCGTTCGGCAACCTTGAGGCCGACACGGCGAATGACTTCGGCTTCCGTCTGGCCGGCGGCCCACGTGGCCGCTTCCCATTCGCGCATTTGCGCCAGGTCAAGGACGGGGATTGGCATGTTATTCCGGTTTAATGATTGGCGCTTGATTCTTACAGGCCCCAAGGCGCCGTGCAAACCGGAAATTGCCGTCGCCCGCACGGCCGCCAACGAGGAAGCGAATTGTCACCTATTCGTCACAGGGTTGTCACGGGATTAGATTTGTGTCACGATAACCGGCGTGCTATGCAAGCCGGAGTGAAACCGCGAATTCTAGTGGTGGATGATGAACCCGAAGCGGTGGAACTGGTCGAGTTCAACCTGAAACAGGCGGGTTATACGGTCAGCACGGCCAGCGATGGCGCGGAGGCGTTGAAGAAAGCGCACGCGCAGCCGCCGGAATTGATCATCCTCGACGTCATGTTGCCGGAAATGGACGGGTTCGAGGCGTGCAAGGTGTTGCGGCTGGATCCGGCCACCGCGCGCGTACCCATCATCATGCTCACGGCCAAAGCGGCGGAAATTGACCGGGTGCTGGGGCTGGAACTGGGCGCGGACGATTACCTGACCAAGCCGTTCAGCCCGCGGGAACTGCTGTTGCGCATCAAGAAGATCCTGACGCGGGGGCAGGCGGGGGAAAAGCCGCGGGAACAACTGCGCTTTGGCGACCTGCTGATTGACGTGCCGCGCCACATCGCCAGTTGGAAGGGCAAGACCATAGACCTGACGGCCACGGAGTTCAAGCTGCTGACCACGCTGGCTCAACGGGCCGGCCGCGTGCAATCGCGCGACCATCTGCTGCGCGACGTGTGGGAATACGACAGCCTGATTGACACGCGCACGGTGGACACGCACATGCGGCGGCTGCGCGAAAAGCTCGGCGGGGCGTCGAAGCATCTGGAAACCGTTCGCGGCGTGGGCTATCGGTTTGTGGAATGAAGCAGGCGGATAGTTTGTGCGTTCGGCATCCTTGCTTCTGACTTTTAAACATGTGGTGGTTGCTGACCATTTTTGCGGTGGTGGCCCTGGGGGCGCCGGTGGCGGTGTATGGCTGGTGGCGCTGGCGGTTCCACCGGTACCAAGCGATGGTGCAGGCCGACCAGGAGGATTTTCAACGGCGCCAGCAACAAACCACCATGGAAGCCAAGGCGCAGCAGCAGGTGCTCTTCAACAGCATGCTGGAGGGACTGCTGCTGTTGGACCGCAACCAGCGGATTTATCTGGCCAACCGCGCCTTCAAAAGCCTGTTTGGGCTGAAAGCCGAGTTGCGCGGGAAGACCGTCATGGAAGCCTTGCGGGTGCACGAGTTGGCCGACCTGGTCAAGCGCGTGGAAGCCGAAGGGCAGGTATTCGATTACGAATTGAAACTGCCGGCCTTCAACGAACGCTGGCTGCGGGTCAATGCCGCCGCCATCTCCAATTCAGCCGGCGAACGCGAAGGCATCATCCTGGTCTTCCACGATTTGACGCGGCTCAAGCAGCTCGAACGGACGCGCGAGGAATTTGTGGCCAATGTCAGCCACGAATTGCGCACGCCGCTTTCGCTCATCAAGGGCTACGTGGAAACCCTGCTCGACGGCGCGCGCAACGAGCCGGCGGTGGCCGAGCGCTTCCTGAGAATCATCGAGCGCAACACCAGCCGGCTCGACCTGCTCATCCAGGACCTTCTGACCATTTCCGCCCTGGAATCGGGCCGCATGAAATTGAACCTGCAAGCGATCAAATTGCAGCCGCTGGTGGAAAAGGTATTCAACGATTTCAAACCGCCGGCGGACCACAAGAGCGTGGCGCTGAAAAATGAATTGAACGATTTGACGGTGACGGGGGACACCAACCGGCTGGAACAGGTCTTCGCCAACCTCGTGGACAACGCCATCAAATACGGCCGCCCCCAAGGCACGGTGGTGGTGGGCGGAAAGAAATCGGAGGAGGGAAAGGTCGAGGTCTTTGTGAAGGACGACGGGCCGGGCATTCCGCCGGAGTCGCTGGACCGCGTGTTCGAGCGGTTTTATCGGGTGGACAAGGCGCGTTCGCGCGAGCAAGGCGGCACCGGCCTGGGGCTGTCCATCGTAAAACACATCGTGCAAAGCCATGGCGGCAGGGTCTGGGTGCGGAGCGAACCGGGCAAGGGCGCGGAGTTCTTCTTTACGCTGCCTGACGGGGCCGGCTGACGGAAGTTTTTTATTTCCCTGCCGGTGGAATCTTTTATTGTTGGCCCATGGTTCGCGTTGGCATCGGCTACGACGTGCACACGCTGGTGGCGGGGCGCAAGCTCATCCTCGGCGGGGTCGAGATTCCCCATATCAAGGGCCTCGAGGGGCATTCGGACGCCGACGCGCTCATGCACGCGATTTGCGATGCGATTCTCGGCGCCCTGGGCGAGGAGGACATCGGCCATTTCTTCCCGAATACCGACCCGCGCTGGAAGAACGCTCCGAGCCGGATATTTCTGGAGGAAGCCGCGAAACAAGTGTCCCTGCGCGGCGGCAAAATCCTGAACGTGGACGCCACCATCATCGCGCAGGAACCGAAGCTTTATCCCCACATCGCCGAAATGAAGCGGCGGATCGCCGAGGCGCTGTTGGTGCCTGAGAGGCAAATCGGGGTGAAGGCGACCACGAACGAGCACCTGGGTTTCATCGGGCGCGAGGAAGGCATCGCCGCGATGGCCGTGGCGGGCATTGATTTGTGACACATGGTACGAGAAACGTGAGAAGTGAAACGCGACAAAAATGCACCATCCCACCACGATTGCTCAGTGTCACCTGTCACCCTTGAGATATCGTGCCCAAAGCTGAAATCAGTTGGAAACGGGTGACCGCCGAGGGCGTCAAGCTGCAGGTATATGCCCGGCACGTGGGGCGCGAGTGGCGTTTTTTCCACCGCCAGAAACGTTTCGATTTATGGCAGGCGGTGCCGGAACCGCCGCTGGAAGACTGGCTGGCATTGCTGGAGGCGATGCAGCGGCTGCTGACCCGCCGGCGTTACCAGCCCGACGACGAGGAACGTCTCCGCCGCCGCATCCGGGAGCGCTTTCCCGAAGCAAAGGTTTGAATCGGCCGCTGGCCGTTTCGGATTTTGATTGCCGGCAGCTCCAGGCATTGGGAAATTCCCGGGATGCAAAACTCACGTTCCGGCTCTGCTTCCGCCACGCCCGCCAGCAGGATCATCCTGCACGAACGCGAACGGCGCAATGGCCACCGCGGCTGTGTCGTTTGGCTCACGGGCCTGTCCGCCGCCGGCAAATCCACCGTGGCCGTGGGGGTGGAGCGGGCCCTGTTCGATGGGGGATGGCAGGCCCTGATACTGGACGGCGACCGCGTGCGGCATGCGCTGTGTTCGGACTTGGGGTTTTCGGGCGCGGACCGGCACGAAAACATCCGGCGGGTCGGCGAAGTGGCCAAGCTGTTTGCGGAGGCCGGGTTCGTCTGTCTGGCGGCCTTTATCTCCCCCTACCGCGCCGACCGCGACCACGTGCGCCGGCTGATGGCGCCGGGACGGTTCATTGAAGTGTTCGTCAACGCACCGCTGGCGGTTTGTGAGGCGCGCGATCCCAAGGGCCTGTATGTGCGGGCGCGGCAGCACCGGCTCAAGAATTTCACCGGCATCACCGCCCCCTACGAGCCGCCGCCCAAGCCGGAAATCGAATTGAACACCGACCGTTTGACCGTTGCCGCATCGGTTAAGAAGGTCCTTGGCCATTTGCAAAAGCATTGCAGCCTCGGCGCCCGTGTCCCGGCGGCGCCTTCGACCAATAATCAGCCAGCGTCTGGCGTGAAACACGGTGGCCTCCTGGTTCGGACCGGCGGCCGGCGGGTCAAAGTAACGGGAGCAAAATGCTGAAAGTGGAGCCGTGGCTCGCTTGACTCTGCGCGGTCAGGGTCCCGTCATGGTCGTGGACAATTCGTTGGCAGATCGCCAGTCCCAGACCCGTGCCGTTCTTCTTGGTGGTAAAAAACGGCTCAAACAACCGGGACAGATTCTCCTGCGGAATACCCACGCCGGTATCCTGAATCGCGATTTTAATGCTCTTGATTCCATTCTCGCCGACGCCATTTTCGGTGGCCACGGTCAATTCACCCTTGGTACCCATTGCCTCAACCGCGTTGAGCAAGAGATTGATGAACGCCTGCTGTAATTGCGAGGCGTCGCCGCGCACCGTGTCCGGCACCGCCTGGTAACGGCGGTGCAGGGTGATCATTTTCCCGCTGAGCTGGTGTTGCAGCAAACGGATGCCGTAGTCGAGCAGGTCGTGAATATGGACGGGCTCCTTGGTGGCGGACACTGGCACAGCCAGCCGCAACATTTGCGTTACCAGCGTGTCAATCCGCTGCATCTCGCGCCGGACCGTTTCGGATAGCTCCTGGTCCTGGCTCTTTTGCAGCGCCAGCTCAATGAAAGTATTGATGGCCACCAGCCCGTTCTTGATTTCGTGCGCCACCCCTGCGGCAATCAAACCCAGATTAGCCAGTTGATCCAGCCGCTGGAGATTGTGCTCAAAATCCGCACCCGTTGCTTTCGCCTGTGCCGATTGGCTGGTTTTTTGATTTGAACCGCCCGCTGTCATGTTTGGAATTCGCGGCGTCCTTGCCGTCTCCCCAGGTTGCAGTCGCCGGAATCGCACCGAAATTTTAACTCAGGCTCGTGCCAGAGCCAATCAAAATCAACCAAAATCCGGCCGTTGATGAATCATGTGACTTTTTTGCCTCCGGCGGTTAAACTCTCCGCTGTCGAATGAAAAAAACCTGCGACCAAATCGAAGCCGTCATTGCCGAAATCCGCCGCGGCAAAATGGTCATCGTGGTGGACGACGAAGACCGCGAAAACGAAGGCGATCTCATCATCGCCGGGCAGCACGTGACCCCCGCGGCGGTCAATTTTATGGCCAAATTCGGGCGCGGACTGATTTGCGTGCCGACCACGGCCGAACGGCTCCAGCAGTTGGGCATTGACAGCATGGTGCACCACAACCGCGAAAGCTTCCGGACCGATTTTCAGGTGAGCGTGGACGCGGCGCGCGGCATTACGACGGGCATAAGCGCCGCCGACCGCGCGCGGACGATTCAAACCTTGGCCGCGCCGACGGCGGTGCCCGAGGACCTGGTACAGCCTGGGCACGTGTTTCCCCTGCGCGCACGGCCCGGCGGAGTCTTGCAACGGGCCGGCCACACGGAAGCCGCAGTGGACCTGGCGCAACTGGCCGGCTTGCGCCCCATCGGCGTGCTGTGCGAGGTCTTGAACGACGACGGCACCATGGCGCGGCTGCCCCAACTGCGCCAGTTCGCCCACCAACACCAATTAAAGATCTGTGCCATTGCCGATCTGATCGAATACCGCCGCACGCGTGAAAAGCTGGTGCAGCGCGTCGAAACGGTGAAGCTGCCCACCGACTATGGAAATTTCGATCTCCATTTGTACCAGTCGCGCCTGGACAACCAGCATCATCTGGCGCTGGTCTGCGGCGAGGTTGCGGGAGGCGAAAAGGTTCTGGTGCGTGTCCACAGCGAATGCCTCACCGGGGATGTCTTCGGCTCGCGCCGCTGCGATTGCGGGCCGCAACTGCACCAGGCCATGCGGCAAATTGCCCAAGTGGGACGCGGCGTGATTGTTTACATGCGGCAGGAAGGCCGTGGCATCGGCCTGCCGGCCAAAATCAAGGCCTACAAATTGCAGGAGCAGGGCTACGACACCGTCGAGGCCAACCGGCAGTTGGGCTATGAAATGGACCTGCGCGAATACGGCCTGGGCGCGCAAATCCTCGTGGACCTTGGCCTGAAAACCATCCGCCTGCTCACCAACAATCCCAAAAAAGTCGTCGGGCTGGAGGGCTATGGGCTGAAAATCACCGAGCAGGTGCCCATTCGCGTGAAGCCGAATCCGCACAATGAGCGTTATTTGAAAACCAAACGCGAAAAGATGGGACACCTGCTGTGATTTAGGAATTGGCCACTCTCGGCGCCCCGGCGGTTGACTTTTTATTTGCTCAAGCGTGCCCCGTGAACCAAATTGACATCGCATGGCCCGACTTGTCGTCATATCCAAAGGCCTGAGCGCTGCGTCGCATGAGTTGGGGGGCCATTGGGCAACCATCGGGCGCGCGGATGGCAACACGATCCAGATCGTGGAATCGTCCGTCTCCGGCCGGCATTGCGAAGTGCGGCTGCAAGGGGAGGAGTTGGCCGTGCGCGATTTGCTCTCCACCAACGGCACCTTTGTCGGTGGGAAGAAAATATCCGAGGCGCTGCTCAAGCCGGGAGAAACTTTGCGGGTGGGCGAGGTCGAATTGCGGTTTGAAACCGCGGCGGCGGCGGGAGGCGCTGCGTTTGTGACGAAAATGCTGGTCACCGGCGCCCGCCCCAAACCGGCCGCCGTGGCGACCCCCGCGCCCAAGTCCCCGGCCGCTCCGGAGGCCAAACCGGGGCCGCCGGCCGCCGGTCGTGCACCCGCCAGCAAATTCCACGTGCTGTTCGTGGACGACAGCATGGCGCTGCTGGAGACGTTCAGCGATTTGTGCGCCGAATTGTCCCAACAGACCTGGGAAATTGCCTGTGCCACCACGGCGGACCGGGCGCTGGGCCTCTTGCAGGAGACGCCGATGGACCTGGTCGTCTTGGACATCGGCATGCCCCTGGTGGATGGCATCCAGTTGCTGGGCATCATCGCGCGGCGGTTCCCCGGTGTGAAAATTGCCGTATTGACGGGTCATGCCACGGAGAAGAACCGCACGGCGTGTCTGGCCAACGGGGCGGAACTGTTCATCGAAAAGCCGGTGGGCGCCGATGGCATCAAGGTCGTTTTCAACCTGCTCAATGATTTGCTGTCATGGACGCATCAGGATGGATTCAGCGGCACGTTGCGCCAAGTGGGCCTGCAGGAAGTCATCCAGATGGAATGCAACGGAAGCCATTCGTCCATCCTCGAAATCCGCAACTCGCAGTTGAGCGGGCAACTCTACATCGAAGCCGGCGTGATGGTTCACGCCGCAGTAGGGACACTGGTGGGCGAACAGGCAGCCTATCGTTTGTTGTCCCTCAAAGGCGGCGAATTTCAATTGAAGCCTTTTCAGCCGCCGCCCCAGCGTACCGTGCACAGCGGCTGGGAGATTCTCCTGATGGAAGCGGCGCGCGCCAGCGACGAAGAGACCGTCATGCTGGCCAAACTACCCGCCCGCGCCCCTGCGCCGGCGGATCCGGCCACTCCCAAGCCTGCACCGCCCGCGGCCGAAAGCGAGCACGCGGTCATGGGCGACGACATCGTCGTGGTGGCCACTTACGACGGCAAATGGCATCCAGTGGACGGGCCGAAAAAGTAGAGCGCCCTGCCCTTCAACGAATCTCGCCTTTAAACCCTTGCTGCCGCAGCGCCTCAAACAAAACCAGCGCCGCGCAATTTGATAAATTCAGTGAACGCGATTTCGCGTTGAACATCGGAATCCGCAACCAACGCTCGCCGTTGAGCAGTGGTTTGGGCAACCCCGCCGTTTCACGCCCGAATATGAGATAATCGTCCGGCGAGAACTTCGCTTCGGTGTAAAGTCGCGGCCCGCCGGACTCAACGAACCAAAACCGCGCGGCTTCCGCCCGGTGGGCCGACTCAAACGCCGCCCAATTGGGCCAGCGATGCCACTCCACGTGGCGCCAATAATCCATGCCCGCACGCTTGAGTTGCGCATCGCCAAGTTTAAAGCCGAACGGCTCGACGAGATGCAGGGTGGTCCCCGTGGCGGCACAGAGCCGTGCCACGTTTCCGGTGTTCGGCGGAATCTCCGGTTCAACCAGGACAATGTTCATTTCGCCCTATAAAACACCTTCCACAATATCAATCCCTGCGCCGGGGCGGTCATGCCCGCCTCGCGCCGGTCTTTTTTCGCCAGCATCCCCTGGATTTCGTCCGGGGCAAATTTGCCCAAGCCGATTTGGACCAGCGTGCCGACGATGCCACGGCACATTTTGTAAAGGAATCCATCGCCTTCAATGATGAACGTGAGCAACGGACCGGATTTTTTCAGGTCGCAGCGGGTCAGCCGGCGCACGGTGGATTCCATTTCATAATTCCGGCTGGCGGCAAACGATTTGAAATCGTGCCGCCCAATCAACCGCCGCGCTGCGGCGCGTATGGCCCGCACATTGAGCGGACGGGCAACGTGCCAGGCCCTCTGCCGCAGCAACGGATTCATCGCCGCATGGTTCCATACATAATAACGATATTGCTTGCCCGAGGCGTCGAACCGGGCGTGGAATTTTTCCGGAACCCGCGCGGCGGAAACCACCCGGATATCCTCCGGCAACCAGGCATTCAGGGCCAGCGCGAGCTTGCGGGTGGACATGGTGAAGGCGCGGGCGGGCACTTCAAAATGCGCCACCATGCCGAGCGCATGAACGCCGGTGTCGGTGCGGCTGGCGCCGTGGAGGCGGGGCGGCCCGGGAAACAACTTCGCCAGCGCCGCCTCGACTTTTTCCTGCACGCCCGTGCCGGTTTTCTGTACCTGCCAACCCTGGTAAGCCGCGCCGTCGTAGGCAATCACCAGTTTTATTTTAAGCGACATGGCGCAGTTGGCCGGTGGCACAAACGGCATCAGGACCCCGGCGGCCGGTTGCTCGACCCGTCCAGGTAACTTTGCAACAGAATCGCCGCGGCCATCTGGTCCACTTTCTCCTTGCGCCGGTCGCGACGGACCCGGCCCTCAATCAAAAGCCGGTTCGCCTGCGAACTGGTCAGCCGCTCGTCCCAAGTCTTGACCGGCATGGTAATGGCGTTGCGCAACACCGCGACGAACGCCTCCACCTTTTGCGCGGCCGGGCCGTAACTGCCATCCATGTTGCGCGGCAGGCCAATGAGAACCAAATCAATTTCCTTTTCCACCAGCAGTTCCTTGAACCGCGCCAGAAAGTCCGCGAACGGCTCGGCCGGAATGTATTCGAGCGGCTGGGCGATGGTCTTGGTTTCATCGCTCACCGCCACACCGATGCGCTTGGTCCCGTGATCGAGGGCGAGGATTCGCATTGCGCGCGGATTTTTGCAGGAAAAGGCTCCGGATTCAATGACAGGAATTTCCCGGATTCCTTTTACGGCTCACTTCGCACCCGGCTGGATTTTCACCAGCACCACGCCGTGCGGCGCCACGTCGGCGGCATATCCGTTTTCAAATGCGCCCAGATCCTTCTGCCGCCACAAATCGCGAACCGTCCGTGAGCCGGATAGCTTCAGGTCGCTCCAATTGACCACGGCGTTGGTCCGGGTCTCACCCAGGTTGAACAGGCCCACCACTTTGGCGCCGTCATCCAGGTCCTTGGCATAGACGCGGACCGCTCCGTTGCTGGCCACGCAGGTCGCCTCTTGCCCGAGCGAATCCTGGTCCACGGCCAGCACTTCATCATTGCACAGCAGACTGAGCGTGAAATCGTCGAGCTTTTCCATGTCACAACCAATCAACAGCGGCGCGGATAGCAGGCACCACAGGCTGATGTGCGTGTATTGTTCGTCCGGGGTCAGGCGCGTGGCATGCAGGTGCCCCCACCCGACCTGGCCGACGATGAGCATGTCCGGATCATTCCAATGTCCCGATCCGGCAAAAGGCGCCGCGCGGTCTTGTTTGAAGCCGATGTTGCTCATGCTGCCCCAGGTGTCGGTGATGTCGCCGGTGGTGCGCCAGGAATTGCCGCCCACGCTCGCGCCCCATTCCCAAACGTCGCCCATGCCATATTGGCAAAGGCTGAACACGATGTCGCGTTTTTGCCGGCGCAGGTAATTGCCCATGAGCAGGTAAGGTTTTTTGAGCAACGGCAGGTCATACCCGCGCACCTGTTTGCTGGTCGGCGTCGTCCGGTTGGTGGCGGTCTGGCCATAGCTGCACCAGTCGTATTTCAAATAGTCAAACCCCCAGTCCGCGTAGGTCTTCGCGTCTTGTTTCTCGTAACCAAAGCTCCCGGCGCAACCGCCGCAAGTCCACGGACCAGGTGAGGAATAAAGCCCGGCCTTCAACCCGAGTTGGTGGATGTAGCCGGCCAGGCCCTTCATGCTGGGAAAGCGCGAGTTGGGCACGATCCTGCCGCTCGCGGTGCGGAATTTTCCCCGCAAGGTCGGGTCCGGCGAGTTGCGATGGTTCTGCCAGTAGTCGTCCACATTGATGTAACACCAGCCGTGGTTGATCAGCCCGCTCTTCACCATCGCCTCCGCGGCGCGCTTGACCCGGTCCTCCGAAACTGCGGCCGCAAAGCAGTTCCAGCTATTCCAACCCATCGGCGGCGTGAGCGCAATGGCGTCGCCGCAGACGATGTGGAATTTTTCCTCCGCCTCACCCAGCGGGTTTTGCGCGCGCAAAGTCACCATCCATTCGCCCTTCTTTTTCAAATGGCCGGTGATGCGTCCGGTTTGGGAATCCAGCGTCAAGCCGCCCGGCAGATCAACGGCCGAGAACGTCATGGGCCGATCGCCCGTCGCGGGAATCGTGAACCGGAACGGCGAGCCGGGCCGCACGCCAAATACCCTAACGCCGTTGATGCGTGGCGTGGCCGGCGCGGGCGGGGTAAGAATTTCCGCCGCGGGCAGATTTGCCGCCAGAGCGAACGCAAGCAATGCCGCCGCGAACCGGAAGGTTGGGGGCCAGGGACGGGATGGGATGTTTTTCATGGCTATGGTTTCAAAAAGATGGCGGAAGGAGTGGGGTTCGTGCCCAAAATCGTCATTTTCTAAATCAACTATAGTCAGTTTTCCTGGTATTCAAGCAGATTCTGCCACTCTTTGTCCGAAGGATGTGGATGTGGAAGGCCAGCGCCTTCAAGCTCGCCAGCAGAATTCCCAGGGCTTTTCGGCTTCACCTCCCCCGCCGACGGTCCTGGACTGGGCGCGACTGCGCCCCGCGCGGAGGCCCGTTCCAGCGACTGACCTGGGGTCGCGCCACCGGTCTGCGATCTTCCGCCAGACGAAAATCCACCTGCTTCTTGAACGAGTCCACTTTCGCGACCTGCACCGTCAACTCGTCACCCAGACGAATCATGCGCCGCGTGAGGCGGCCCACGAGACGATTCCGCCCGGCGTCGAAGATATAAAAATCATCCTTCATCGCGGACAACGGCACCAACCCGCTCATCGCCAGCCCCGTCACATCCACGAAGAAGCCGAAATTGCGCACGTCCGTCACCAGCGCGGCATAACGCTCCGGCCGGCCGGATTGCAACTGCGCCTTCAGAAACGCGAACAGCTTCACGTCCTTACTGTCGCGCTCGGCGTCGGCGGAGTTACGTTCGGTGACGGAAATGTGCTCGGCGATTTCCTTGAGCTGGGAGGTTGAAGCCGGATTTTTGCCGAACAACGCCCGATGCACCACCAGGTCGGCGTAGCGGCGGATGGGCGAGGTGAAGTGGGTGTATTTTTTCTTGGCCAGTCCGTAATGTCCCAGCGGCTCCGCGGCATAACGGGCACGCATCAGCGATTTGAGGAAGCCGATCTTGAGTGCCGGGCCGATGGGCAATGTGCCGAGCCGGTGCAACAATTTCTGCACCTCGCCGGGCTGGCCCAAGTTGCCGCAGGGAATGTGCTGGCTCAACACTTCCTGCCGATATTCCTGCAACCGCCGCTCATCCGGCGCCTCGTGGACGCGATACACCGCCGGCGTCCGCTGGCTCATCAACCGCCCCGCCACCGCCTCGTTCGCCAGCAACATGCACTCCTCGATCAACTGGTGCGACACGTCGTTCACGGTCTTCTCGACGCGCAAAATGTTCCCGCGTTCGTCCAGCCGGATTTTCGTCTCGGGAAAATCCAGGTCGAGCGAACCGGCTTTGAAACGCAACCGCCGGATGCGCTGGGCGAGTTCGTGCGCTTGATGGAGCATCTGTTCGATGGGATCGGACGTGGGTTTGCGTTCGAGAACCCTCAGAACCTCGCCGTAAGTGAAGCGCCGCTGCGAATGGATGATGGCGGAATAAAATTTTGCATTCAACACCCGCCCTTCGTTCGACACGAGAATTTCGACGCACTTCGTCAGCCGGTCCACGTTTGGCTTGAGCGAGCAGAGCTCGTTGCTCAACGCCTCCGGCAGCATCGGGATGACGCGGTCCACCAGGTAGGTCGAATTGCCGCGCTTGCGCGCCTCCGTGTCCAACGCCGTGCCGGGCTTCACATAATGCGACACGTCCGCGATATGCACCCACAATCGCCATTGCTCCGGCGAAACGCGCTCCAGGCAAATCGCATCGTCAAAGTCCTTCGCGTCTTCGGGATCAATCGTCACAACCCGATGCCGCCGGCAATCCACACGGCCCGCCGCGTCCTGCGGCTGGACCGTCGTGCCGACGGCGTGCGCCTCGTGCAGGACGTTCCGGGGAAAATGCAGCGGCAAATCGTATTGGCGCAGCACCGAGAGCATGTCCACGCCTTCCCCATCCGGCGCGCCAAGCACCTCCACCACCTCCCCTTCCGGGTTCGTGTTACGCGATTCCCATTCGCGCAACTCCACCACCACCTTGTCACCGAGGCGCGCGGGCCGGCCCAGGTCGCGTGGTTCCGGCACATAAATGTCGTGCGGGACGCGTGGGTCGTCGGGAATCACGAAGAGAAACTGCCGTCCCCGTTGCAACGTGCCGACGAACCGTGTGCGTCGCCGTTCCAAAATGCGAACCACGGTGCCGGTTTCCGCCGCCTCGTCGCCGGGATGAAAACGTTTCCGCCACACGTCGCGCCGCACCAGCACACGGTCCTCGTGCAGGGCCGTGCCCGTCGCGGATTCCGGCACGGCGATTTCCTTGAGGCCGGCGTCATCCGGCTGGAGAAAGCCGTTGCCCGCACGGTTCATGCGGATGCGGCCCGGAATCAAATCCGCATCACATGGCTGGATGAACCGGTGGCCCTTGATGCGCGCGACCCGTCCGGATTGCTCCAGCTTTCGCAGAACGGCCTGTAATTCCTGCTGGCGATTGGGTGGCAACCGGAGCCGCCGAAGCAGCTCCGGCACATTCACGGGGACATAGTCTCGTCGCTCGAGTATTCTTAAAATCTGTTGCTCCATAAATTAATTACCGGTTGCGAAGAGTATCCTCCAAAGTTCCGGGTAAAGGGAAGGCGTTTCGGCTCCGGGTTTTTGCCGAAAAGTCCCGGCATTGGATCGCAGACTGGAAACGTGATTCGGCCAGCGTTTACGGGGTGCTGACTCTGTGATTGAGGATGTTGACGCAGCCAGTTCATCCGCCATCTGTATCAAGTTTGACTTGAGTCAATTCTCTCAAGCCGTGTCCATGCGATATTCATCCCATGAGCGAGAAACCTCTGATTGACGCCACGCAGGAAAAAATCCTGTCGCTGGCCGGCGAAACCCGCTTCGCGCCAAACGGCATTGTGAGCCGGACGCTGTTGCGCACCACAACCTTGCGCGTCGTGCTGTTTGGCTTCACCGAAGGACAGGAATTGACGGAACACACCTCCACGCAATACGCCGTCATCCAGATTCTGTCCGGCGAGTGCGAGTTTTCCCTCGCCGGCAAACCTCAAGCAGCCAAAGCCGGTGACATGATTTATATGCCGCCGCATCTGCCGCACGCGGTCAGGGCGACCAAGCAGTTCTCGATGCTGCTGACGCTTTCCAAGCCGGAAACCTTTTCTGCCCAACCATGAGTGAATACATCGTCACGCTGGATGTCCGTGAAGACTTGCGCCAAGGCCGTGAGCCGTTCTCGAAAATGTTCAACCAGGACAAAAAAACTTGAACACAACAACACAAAACGACCAGGAATCATGCTTCCGGCGCTTTGCGGAATCCGTCGAGCCAGTGGCGCAGGCTCATGACGGGATGTTCCCACATCATGCGCGGCCCGGCGTAATGCATCACCGCCTTGACTTCTTCACGGCGTGCCTTTTGGTAGCAATGAACAGGGCAGTTGGCGCAGGTCGGCTTTTCCGCACCGAACCGGCAGCGTGCCAGCCGCACGTTGGCATAATCCAACAATGCCTGACACTCCGTGCATCGCGTCACGTTTGACCCATGTTGGTCGCGGCAATGAATTCTGATCATCGCCTCCATCGCCTTCCATTCCCGGTTCAGCCGCTGGTTGGCAAAAGCAACGTTTTTGATCTCGGGCGCAGCCATGGCAAAAGAGGCCGATGCGGCTGGTTCGACGGTCACTTTCATGCCGCCATTTTCGCACACCAGCCATCAGAGGCTTTTGATGCAAGTCAAGGTCTTGATCAATTCATCGCCACTACGGAATGCGCAACTTGTTGACTTTATTCAAATGGTTTACTTTTGGCGCGCGGCTGCTTGAATAGTGTCATGCCTGCTGTCGCTGAGTTCAAAAAAATCGCCGTCGTCAACACGCTGCGAAGCTGCCAGCTCTTCACCGGCCTGCCGCCGGCCGACTTGGAAAACATTGCGGAAGTCACGGTGGTGAAATCGCTGGAGAAGGACGATTACCTTTTTCACGAAGGCGATACCGCGCACGGATTTTACGTCGTGCAACGTGGCGCGGTGAACGTCCATCGCGTCAACGCCGCCGGCAAGGAGCAGATCATCCACGTCTTTCGCGCCGGCGAATCGTTCGCCGAAGTGGCGCTGGCGACCACGACCGGCTACCCCGCCGACGCGCGCGCGCTGGAGCCGACGCAGGTTTTGCTGGTGCAAAAAGACGGCATTCTCGCGCTGCTCAGGCGCCAACCGGAACTCGCGCTACGGATGCTCGGCTCGATGAGCAGCCATTTGCGCGTGCTCGTCGGGCAGCTTGAAGATTTGACGTTGAAAGATGTCGAGACGCGCCTTGCCAACTGGCTGGTAAAACGCTGCCCTAATCCGCAAAGTGAATCGCCGGTGAGGATCGAATTGACCATGACCAAGCGCGTGCTGGCGGCGGAACTCGGCACGGTCAGTGAAACC
>JBEKMW010000040.1:0-34921 GCA_049523455.1 Verrucomicrobiota bacterium
ACCGGGCGCATCACAATGCTATGCGGTCACGCTGCGCGACGCTACGGACAACTTGGATCTATCAGGTTCATGGTCCCAGTGCATGCGAAAAATCGAAAGGAGGCTCCCCATGAACCGGGGAATCGAGGACGGCCCCCTCACCCCATCCCTCCCTGAACTACCAAACAGTCACGAGACGACGGCGCGCACGGACCCCGACATCCGATGTCGGGGGAGTGACGCGCCCTACCGAAATCAGGGCAATAAAGGGCAATATAGGGCGCTAAAGGCCACCACAGGACACTCTCTATGAACTGGGGAACATCGAACGCCGAACATCGAATGAAAACAGAGAGGAAACAAAACGGGCGTCTGACCTTTGCCAGACGCCCGGTGTGATTGTTTAATTCCGGGTCAGGCCAGCAGCGGGTTTTCGGCCGGAGGCGCCACGGGTTCGGATTCTTCGACAATTTCCACCAGTGGCTTCAGGCGCGCCCTGCGGTGGAGTTCAAAGCCGGTGCCGGCCGGAATAATATGCCCCATGATGACGTTTTCCTTGAAGCCCCGCAATGAGTCCACCTTGGAACGGGTCGCCGCCTCGGTCAACACGCGGGTGGTGTCCTGGAAGGACGCCGCGCTGAGGAAGCTGTCGGTTTCGAGCGAGGCCTTGGTGATGCCCAGCAACACCGGAGAGGCTTCCGCGGGCTTGCCGCCCATCTTCTCGACCCGCTCGTTCTCTTCCTCGAAATCGAGCTTGTCAATCTGTTCGCCCCAGAGGAACTGGGTGTCGCCCGGTTCGGTGATGCGGACTTTGCGGAGCATCTGGCGGACGATGATTTCGATGTGCTTGTCGTTGATGGTGACGCCCTGGAGGCGATAGACCTCCTGGACTTCGCTGACGAGGTGCTCCTGTAATTCCTGCGGGCCGCACACGTCGAGGATTTCATGCGGGTCAATGGGCCCTTCGGTCAACTGCTGGCCTTTCTTGACGAAATCGCCCTTGAAGACGATGACGTGCTTGCCAATGGGAATGAGGTGTTCCTCCTCGGCCTGGGTCTGGGCGTCTTTGATGAGAATGCAACGTTTGCCGCGCACGCTCGCGCCGAAGTCCACAATGCCGTCAATCTTGGAGATTTCGGCAGCGTCCTTGGGCCGGCGGGCCTCAAACAACTCGGCCACGCGCGGCAGGCCGCCGGTGATGTCCTTGGTCTTGGCCTGCTTGCGGGGCGTTTTGGCCAACAGCGTGCCGGGCACAATCTTGTCGCCTTCGCTCACGACGACGTGCGCGCCGGATGGAATGGGGTAATTGGCGACGACCTCGCCGGAATCGTCGCTGATGGTGATTTGCGGGTGCAAATCCTCCTTGTGCTCGATGACGACCATGGCTTCCTGGCCGGTGGTCTCATCGGTTTCCTGCTTCATGGTGACACCCTCGATGATGTCGTGGAACGACACCTTGCCGGCCTTTTCCGAAAGGATGGGCACGTTGTACGGATCCCATTGTACGAAGGTCTCGCCCTTCTTGATCTTCGCGCCGTCCTTGGAGGAAATGACGGCGCCGATGACGACGACGTGGTTTTCCAATTCGCGGCCGTCGTCGCCGAGAACGGCGACGGAACCGTTCTTGTTTAAAACGATGTTGTTGCCGTCTTCGAGTTCGACGACGCGCAATTCGTTGTAATGGATGGTGCCATCGTGCTTGGCCTTGATTTGCGGCACCTTGAACACCTGGGCGGCCGTGCCACCGATGTGGAACGTACGCATGGTGAGCTGCGTGCCGGGCTCGCCGATGGACTGGGCGGCAATGATGCCGACGGCCTCGCCGAGCTTGACGACCGAACCGGTAGCCAGATTGCGTCCATAACAGCAGACGCAGACGCCATGCTTGCTTTCGCAGGTGAGCACGGAACGGATGCGGACGCGTTCAACGCCGGCGGCTTCGATGCGCCTGGCCTTGTCCTCGTCAATTTCCTCGTTGGCGCGGAGGAGCATTTCCTTGGGATTGGTCGGATTGGCAATATCATCGCAGCCGAACCGGCCCACGAGGCGGTCGCTGAGTTTCACCACTTCGTCTTCGCCTTCATACACGGCGGAGACCCAGATGCCGTTGCCGGTGCCGCAATCAGCCTCCTGGATGATGACGTCCTGGGCGACATCCACGAGTTTGCGGGTCATGTAACCGGAGTCGGCGGTCTTGAGGGCGGTGTCGGCCAGACCCTTGCGGGCGCCGTGCGTGGAGATGAAGTATTCCAGCACCGTGAGGCCTTCGCGGAAGTTCGCGAGAATGGGCTTTTCGATGATGTCGCCACTGGGCTTGGCCATGAGGCCGCGCACGCCGGCGAGCTGGCGGACCTGCTGACGGTTGCCGCGCGCGCCGGAATCCACCATGAGATAGACCGGGTTGTATTCGCGCTTGCCCTGGTTTTGTTCCAGCGTCTTGAACATGACGTTGGAAATCATGTCGGTGCAGTGCGTCCAGATGTCCACAATCTTGTTGTAGCGTTCGCCCGGGGTGATGACCCCTTTGCGATACTGCTTCTCGACTTCCTTGATCTGTTTTTGCGCCGCGTCAATTTCCTGGTCTTTCTCCTTGGGAATGATCATGTCGTCAATGCCAATGGAGCAACCGGACTTGGTGGCTTCGCGGAAGCCGAGTTCCTTGAGCTTGTCCAGCATGGCCACGGTCTTTTCGTGGCCGGCGAACTTGTAGCACTTCCAGATGAGGTCGCCCAATTCGGATTTCTTGACCGGCTTGTTGGGGAAGCCGAGTTCGGGCGGCCAGATTTCGCTGAAAGTGACGCGACCCACAGTCGTCTCGATGATCTTCCTGGTGGAATCACCGAAAACCACTTTCTTGCCAAAATCGGGATTGGCCAGCCGGATGCGGTCGTGCGTTTTCAACGCGCTGTCGGAGTAGGCAAAGAGCACCTCGTCCTTGGAGCCAAACAGCGGCAGGGTCCGCGTGTCAGCCGGCATGGGTTTGCGCGGCTCGGCGGTGAGATAATAGCAGCCCAGAGTGATGTCCTGCGTGGGCGTGATGATGGGGCGGCCCGAGGACGGGCTGAAGATATTGTTGGGGGCCATCATCAACAGGCGCGCTTCCAATTGCGCCTCGACCGACAACGGCACGTGCACAGCCATCTGGTCGCCGTCGAAGTCGGCATTGTAAGCGGTGCAGACCAGCGGGTGGATGCGGATGGCTTCGCCTTCGATGAGCTGCGGCTCGAAGGCCTGGACCGAAAGGCGGTGGAGGGTGGGCGCGCGGTTGAGCAGCACGGGATGGCCCTTGGTGACTTCCTCCAGCACGTCCCAGACTTCCTTGGTCTGGCGTTCAATCAACTTCTTGGCGCTGCGGACGGTGTGGACGTAGCCCAATTCCTTGAGGCGGCGGATGATGAACGGCTCGAAGAGCACCAGCGCCATTTTCTTGGGCAAGCCGCACTGATGCAGCATGAGTTCGGGCCCGATGACGATGACCGAGCGGCCCGAATAATCCACGCGCTTGCCGAGCAGGTTCTGGCGAAAGCGTCCGCTCTTGCCCTTGAGCATGTCGCTCAACGATTTCAGCGAGCGGTTGCCGGCGCCGGTCACCGGGCGGCCGTGGCGGCCGTTGTCGAACAGGGCGTCCACCGCCTCCTGCAACATGCGTTTTTCGTTGCGGATGATGACTTCGGGCGTCTTGAGCTGGAGGAGCGTCCTGAGCCGGTTGTTGCGGTTAATGACGCGGCGATAGAGGTCGTTCAGGTCGGAGGTGGCAAACCGTCCGCCTTCGAGCGGCACCAGGGGGCGCAAATCCGGCGGAATCACCGGGAGAACGGTGAGAATCATCCACTCCGGACGGCTCTTTGAAAGCTGGAGGCCCTGGAGCAGCTTGATGCGCTTGGCGAGCTTCTTGCGGATTTGCTTGCTCTTGGTCTCGGTCATCGCCAGTTGCAACTGTTCGATGCCTTTGGCCAGGTCCACCTTGGACAGCGCCTCGCGCACAGCTTCGGCGCCCATCTTGGCGGTGAAGGCCTCCGCGCCGTAGGTCTCGCGCGCTTCGCGAAATTCGTTTTCGGTGAGCAGTTGATTCGGCTTTAAAGGCGTGTTGCCGGGGTCAATGACGAGGTAATCCTCGTAATAAATCACGCGTTCCAGGTGCCGGGCCGTCATATCCAGCGCCAGGCCGATGCGTGAGGGCATGCACTTGAAGAACCAAATATGGCAGACCGGCACGGCCAATTCGATGTGGCCCATGCGCTCGCGGCGGACGCGGGCGAGGGTGACCTCGACGCCACAGCGGTCGCAGACGATGCCGCGGTGCTTGATGCGCTTGTATTTGCCGCACGAGCATTCCCAATCCTTGACCGGGCCGAAAATGCGCTCGCAGAACAAGCCGCCCTTTTCCGGCTTAAAGGTGCGGTAATTGATGGTCTCGGGATTCTTGACTTCGCCTTTGCTCCAGGACCGGATGGCCTCAGGCGAGGCGACGGAGATCGCGACGTAATCCACCTGATTGACCTTGTCCAGTCCGAGCAACTCCCGGGCGCTTTCTTTGGTGCTTATCATAAAACGAATATTATACTGTTGCCAACGCCGCCGCCGCTTCGCCGTTGCCACCGGCGGCATGTTCAATCGGATTGGAGTATCCCACCTTCACGTCCAGGCCGAGCGACTGCATTTCCTTGACGAGCACGTTGAACGATTCGGGCACGCCCGCTTCCAGCGAGTTGTCGCCCTTGACGATGCTCTCATAAATGCGCGTGCGGCCCTGGACGTCGTCGGACTTGACCGTGAGCAATTCCTGCAAGGTATAGGCCGCGCCGTAGGCTTCCATGGCCCATACCTCCATTTCGCCAAAGCGCTGGCCGCCGTACTGCGCCTTGCCGCCCAGCGGCTGCTGGGTGACGAGCGAGTACGGCCCGACCGCGCGGGCGTGAATCTTGTCGGCCACCAGGTGACCGAGCTTCATCATGTAAATGTAGCCGACCACAATTTCCTGGTCGAAGGCGTCGCCCGTGCGGCCATCGTACAGCAGGGTCTTGCCGTGCTCGGGCAGTTTGGCCTCCTTCAGATAATTGCGGATGTCCTTTTCCTTGATGCCGTCGAACACCGGCGTGGCCAGTCTCAAGCCGAGGATCTTCGCGGCCCAACCCAGGTGCGTTTCGAGCACCTGGCCCACGTTCATGCGCGAGGGCACGCCCAAGGGGTTCAACACGATTTCCACCGGCGTTCCGTCCGCGAGGAACGGCATGTCTTCTTCCTTCACAATGCGGGCGACGACGCCCTTGTTGCCGTGGCGCCCGGCCATCTTGTCGCCGACGGACAGCTTGCGCTTGGAGGCGATATAGACCTTGACGGACTTGACGATGCCGGTTTCGACGCCTTCGCCCGCCTCGGCGCGTTCCATTTCCTCGTCGTATTGCATCTGGACGTCGTCGAACTTCTTTTTGAAGCTGCCGATGATTTCGTTGATCTTGTTGCGAATGGGCGACGGATCAATCTCGATGCGGTCATAGACCGTAGCCAGTTTGCGCAACAGCGTCTTGGTGATCTTGCGGTTGGCGGGGATGATGATTTCACCGGTCTCGCTGTTCACGACGTCGAGCGGGATTTTTTCACCGAGCAATATGTTGCTCAACGCCTCGGTCAACTGGTCGCGCAACTCTTCAATCTTCTTTTTATGTTCGTCTTCAATCTGCTTGGAATGCCGTTTCTCGTCACTGACCGACGCAGCCTTGGCCTTCTCGCCTTCCTTCTTGGAGGAGACTTTCACGTCCATGACAATGCCGTAAGTGCCGGAGGGCACCTTGAGCGAGGTGTCCTTCACGTCGGCGGCCTTTTCACCGAATATGGCGCGGAGCAGGCGCTCTTCCGGCGCCAGTTCGGTCTCTGATTTGGGGGTGATCTTGCCCACCAGGATGTCGCCGGGCTTGACCTCCGCCCCGATGCGGATAACACCGTCTGGACCGAGGTTCTTGAGCGCCTCGTCGCCGAGGTTGGGAATGTCGCGCGTGATTTCCTCGGGACCGAGTTTGGTGTCCCGCGCGCTGACCTCGAACTCGTCAATATGAATGCTCGTGAAAATGTCCTCCTTCACGATTTTTTCGCTGATGAGTATGGCGTCCTCGAAGTTGTAACCGTTCCACGGCATGAAAGCGACGAGGATGTTGCGGCCCAACGCCAACTCACCGTCCTTGGTGCAGGGGCCGTCGGCGATGATCTGGCCTTTCTTGACGTGGTCGCCCTTGCTGACCAGCGTTTTTTGGTTAATGCACGTGGCCGCGTTCGAGCGCATGAACTTGCGGACCGGATAGACCCAAACGCCCTTTTCGGGGTCGTGTTTAATCTTCTTTTTCGACTCCGGCAGCTTGCCGTCGGGCGTAATGATGATGTGGTCGCCGGAAACGGAAGCGACCCTTCCGGCTTCCTCGGCGGTGGCGACGGCGCGCGAGTCGCGGGCCACGCGATCTTCCAATCCGGTCGCCACCAGCGGCGACTCGGTGACCAGCAGCGGCACGGCTTGGCGTTGCATGTTGGATCCCATCAACGCGCGGTTGGCGTCGTCGTGCTCCAAAAACGGAATCAATGAGGCGGCGATGGACACCAGTTGTTTGGGCGAAATGTCCATGTAATCCACGCGGGCCGGTTCCACGTCCACGAACTCTCCCCGGGCCCGGCAGACCACGCGATCGGTCTGGAAATGCCCTTTGTCGTCAAGCAACGAGTTGGCCTGGGCCACGATGTATTGTTCCTCGCGGTCCGCGGTGAGGTATTCCACATCACCGGTCACCCGGCCGTCCTTGACCCTGCGGTAGGGCGTTTCCAGGAAGCCAAATTCGTTGATCCGCGCAAAGGTGGCCAGCGAGGCGATCAATCCAATGTTCGGACCTTCCGGCGTTTCGATGGGACAAATGCGGCCGTAGTGGGACGGATGGACGTCGCGGACTTCAAACCCGGCGCGGTCGCGGCTCAACCCGCCCGGCCCCAGCGCCGAGAGGCGCCGCTTGTGGGTCAGTTCGGCCAGCGGATTAATCTGGTCCATGAACTGGCTCAACTGCGACCGGCCAAAGAAATCGCGAATCACCGCCGAGAGCGCCTTGGGATTGATGAGCTTTTGCGGCGTCATGGCCTCGACGCTTTGATCGAACAGCGTCATGCGCTCCTTGACGAGGCGTTCGGTGCGCGCCAGGCCGACACGGCACTGGTTGGCCAGCAATTCGCCGACGGTACGGATTCGCCGGCTGCCCAGATGGTCAATGTCGTCGAGGCTCCCCTCACCTTTTTTGAGGCGGAGCAAATACTTGGTGGCGGCCACCAGGTCGTTCTTGGTGAGAATGCGCGACGCTTCCTTGTCCTTGAGCGCCAGTTTCTGGTTGATTTTGTAACGGCCCACGCGGCCCAAATCGTAGCGCTTGGGATCGAAGAACAACCGCTTGAGCAACGCGCGGGCGTTGGCCGCGGTCGGCGGATCCCCGGGGCGCAGGCGGCGGTAAATGTCCTTGAGCGCCTCGTCTTCGTTCTTGGCCGGGTCTTTCTTCAGGCATTTGATGATAATGCCTTCGTCCACGGCGGTATCCACGACCTTGATCTTGGTGACGCCCAACTCGGCGATCTGCTTGATGACCGCCTTGGACAGCGGTTCGAAGGCGCGGGCGACCACGAGGCCCTTGTCGGCATCCACGGCGTCTTGAACCAACACCCGGTTCGGCAAATCCTCGAGCTTCTCGGCTTCCTTGACGGTGAGCTCCTCGATTTCGTAGAACAGCTTCAAAATTTCCTCGTCTGTGCCGCGCACCGTGCCGCCGTTGTCCTTTGACTTGGACCCTTTTTCCTTTTCCTCCTGGTCGAGAAAGCTCAACGCGCGGAAGAACGTCGTCGTCAGAAATTTCCGGCGGCGTTTCTTGCGGTCGAGAAAAACGTAAAGCAGGTCGCTGGTGTCAAACTGCGCCTCGTACCAGGAACCCCGGTCGGGGATCACGCGGAACGAATAAAGCTCCTTGCCGTTGGGATGGATGGTCTTTTCGAACGCGATGCCGGGCGAGCGGTGCAACTGGCTGACCACGACGCGCTCGGCGCCATTGATGACGAATGTGCCTTGGGGGGTCATCAGCGGCAGTTCGCCCATGAAGACCTTTTCTTCCTTGGCGCTCTTGCCTTCCTCCTTGAGCAGGAAGGTGACGTAAAGCGGCGCGCCGTAGGTGAGGCTTTCGCGCAGGCATTCCAGCCAGTCCAGCTTCGGCTCGCCGACTTCGTAAGATTTGTAATCCAGGACACACTTGCCATCATAGCTCTCGATGGGAAACACCTCGCGGAAAACGGACTCCAGGCCGGTGTTTTTGTCGCGCTTGCCCGACGGCTCGGCCTGCAGGAATTCCTTGTAGGAATTGGTCTGCAACTCGATCATGTTCGGCGGCGCCGTGATCTCTTTGATTTTGCCAAAATTGATTCGTTCTATGGTTCGCGATGGCATTTTTACCTTTTTCTTTGGTGCCGCGCCAAAGGCACGGCAGGACTAACGACACAAAGCAGCCTCGCCGCGTTCAACCCGGTTTTTCCACCCGGTTCCACGGCCACCCGCCTTCCCCGGCCTAAATTCAGTTTTTCCCTTTTAATTCGACTATAGCCTGTAATCGGCAACCTGCAACCTGCCCGATAACGAAGCGGCGCCGGCTGCCGCCGGAGCCGCCCCGAAATTCCGCTGGTTACTTGACCTCCACCTTGGCGCCGGCGTCTTCGAGCTTCTTCTTGGCGGCGTCCGAATCCGCCTTGTTGGCGCCTTCGAGGATCGGTTTGGGCGCGCCTTCGACGAGCGCCTTGGCGTCCGCCAGGCCCAAGCCCGCCTTCACTTCACGGACGGCCTTAATGACGGAAATCTTCTTGTCCGCAGGCGCCGACACCAGAATCACGTCAAAAGTGTCTTTGGCAGCCACGGGCGCAGCCGCGCCGGCAGCCGGGGCCGCAGCCACCGCGACCGGCGCGGCGGCGGAAACGCCCCATTTTTCTTCCAGTTTCTTGACCAAGTCGGCGGCCTCCAGCACCGTCAATTTGCTCAGTTCCTCCACGAGGTTTGCAATGTCAGCCATACTGTTTCTTCGCTTTCTTTCGTCTCGTCGTCCGCCAAGGCCACGGCGATTTTAAGTTCACGGCCTGTAAACCGACGATTTACGTTGTTATTTCCTGTTGTTTACCGTTATTTCCTGTTATTCCTCCGTGCCATTGCTCTGGCGACGGAAATCTGTTTAGGTCCTATGCCTGTGGCTTGGGCTCCGCGCCCGCCTTGTCGTTCCAGGCCTTGATCACCTGGGCCAACTGCTGCGCCGGAGTCTTGATCAAAACCGCCAGCTTGGTGGCCGGGGCATTGAGCAGGCCGAGTATGCCGGCGCGCAACACGTCCAGGCTGGGCAGGTCGGCCAAGGCAATAATGGCCGCCTCGGCGAGGGGCTGGTTGTCCAAATAGCCGAATTGGACCTTCAATTTGCCAAACTCGGCCCCAAAATTCTTGACAGTCTTGGCAGCCGCGGAAATGTCCTTCTGTCCGGTGACCACGGCCAGTTGGCCGGTGAGGGCGGCCGGCAGTTCGGCAATGCCGGCTTCCTTGGCGGCGATGCGGAAGAGGGAGTTTTTGACCACGTGGACTTCGGCGCCCACTTTTTGCAGGCGTTTCCGCAATTCGGTCATGTGGGCGACTTTCAGCCCTTTGTAATTGGCTACGATGAAGAACGGCGAGGCATTCAGCCGCGTCTTGTATTCCTTCGTTAAAATCTGTTTTTCAGCACGCATGAGGTCGCAATCAGTTAAATGGTTGAATCGTTGAATGGTTAAGCGCTGCGCGTGTTGAACTCACGCAGATCCACCCGCACCGGCGGACTCATGGTGGCCGAGAGGGTGCAGGTATTGATGTATGTGCCCTTGATGCTGGCGGGACGGGCCTTGGCCACGGCGTCAATCACGGCGCGCGCGTTTTCCTCGATCTGCTCGGGCTTGAACGACGCCTTGCCAACCACCACGTGCACGTTGCCCGCTTTGTCAATTTTGAATTCAACACGACCGGCCTTCACTTCCTTGACGGCCTTGGCGGTGTCATCGGTCACCGTGCCGGTCTTCGGATTGGGCATCAAGCCGCGCGGACCGAGCACCTTGCCGAGCTTGCGGACTTCGGCCATGGCTTCGGGCGTGGCCACCGCCACGTCGAAGTCTGCCCAGCCTTCCTGGCACTTCTTGATCATGTCCTCAAAGCCCACGTATTCGGCGCCGGCCGCCTTGGCCGCATCCGCCGCCGCGCCGCTCCTGGCAAACACGAGCACCCGCACGGTCTTGCCGCTGCCGTGCGGCAAGGGCACCGTCCCGCGGACCATCTGGTCGGACTGTTTCGGGTCCACGCCCAGACGGAAGGCGAGGTCAATGGTTTCGTTGAATTTGGCCTTGGGGAACTTGGCGAGGACGCCCACGGCATCCTTGAGAGGATAGCTCTTGGTAACGTCCACGACGGCGAGTGCTTTCTTGTATCTTTTACTTGGCATTTTATCTGGTGCGGTGCAAACGAGTTCCTGGCTCTCCCGCGCTTATTTTTTGAACCACCATGCAACCAGGGAACGAAAAGGAAACAGATTCTATATTCATTTCAAGCTGGTTGCTTTGTTGCTTCGTTGTTAAATCGCTAGCCGACGACTTCAATGCCCATGCTGCGGGCGGTGCCGGCGATGACCCGGACGGCGGCGTCTTCGTTCACCGCGTTCAGATCTTTGTGTTTCAGCTTGACGATCTCCAATATCTGTTTGCGGGTGACTTTGCCGACCTTTTCCTTGTTGGGCTCCTTGGAACCGGCGGTGATGCCGGCCGCCTTTTTCAACAAGACCGAGGCCGGCGGCGATTTGGTGATGAAGGTGAACGACTTGTCCTGGTAAACCGTAATGACCACGGGAATGACCAATCCCGCGTCGCCCTTGGTGACGGCGTTGAATTCCTTGCAAAAGCCCATGATGTTGACGCCGTGCTGGCCGAGCGCCGGGCCGACCGGGGGCGCCGGGTTCGCCTGGCCCGCCGGAATCTGCAACTTGATGATGCCTGTAACTTTCTTTGCCATGGTGTTCGTTAAATCAGTTAAATAAGTTAAGTAAGTGATTGGTTAAATGAATTAACCCATTTAACCGTTTGCTTTCTCATCACGCTTTCTCCACCTGCCAGTATTCCAATTCCACCGGCGTGTTGCGTCCAAAAATGTTCACCGTCACCTTCAGCTTGCCGCGTTCGGGGTCAATTTCCTCGATGGCGCCGCTGAAATTGAGGAACGGACCGTTGTTGATCTTGATGGTTTCGCCCACGTCGAAATTCACCTTGGGCTTTTCGGTCTCCTCGGAGGCCGAAATCTGGGCTTTGATGGAATCCACCTCCTCGGCGGGCGTGGGCACGGGCGGATCGCTCAGGAAGCCGATCACCCCCTGGGTGTTCTTGATGAACGACCAAGACTTCTCGATGACGTTTTTGTCTTCATCCAGCAAGGCCATGTCCACAAAGACGTAGCCGGGCCAAAGTTTCCGGCTCGAGACGGTCTTTTTCTGGTTGCGCACCTCGACCACCTTTTCCATGGGCACGAGGACTTCCTTGACGTAATCCTGCATCTCGTCGGTTTTGATGCGCTTCTCAATGCTTTCTTTGACCTTCTGCTCCTGGCCAGAAAGCGTATGAATGATGAACCACTGGCTGCGCATGGTGCTCAGAGCTTGAACTTGAAAAACATGTGGGAAAACAGGGTATCGGCCAGAAAGGTCAACAAACCGAGCAGGCACATGGTGATAAAAATGAGCGTGGTCGAGCCTTTCAGCTCATCCCAGGTCGGCCATGAGCATTTCTTCAGCTCTTCCCACATTTCTTTCCAATAGTCGGCCACACGCCGGATATGCCCCTGCCACCAAAGGTAGGCAAAGGCCGAGCCGATCAGGACCACCCAGATAATAATTGCCAAGTTACTCACAAAATCTTTCTCGCATCGCCCAGCCGAAGCTTGGGCGCGTGCATGTAACGATACAACTGCAATCCCGGCCCGCCTGCGCTATCGCTTGGGCGCGGCAGTCTTCGCTCTCCGCTTCGCACCGAGCGAAGACTGGCGGAGAGGGAGGGATTCGAACCCCCGTCGGGTGTTAGCCCGAAGCGGTTTTCAAGACCGCCGCGATAGACCACTCTGCCACCTCTCCGTGACAGATGGATTTACGGATGAATGCCAAACATCCATTCCACCAACCCAATTATCCATCAATCCCAAACCATGTTTCACCGACAGCACGCTTGCTTCGCTCCGAGCGAAGGCTGGCACGGCAGGAGGGACTTGAACCCCCAACCAACGGTTTTGGAGACCGCTACTCTGCCAATTGAGCTACTGCCGTATCCGCCCAATGCCGCATTAGTCTCGGACAAAAAAGGAGACGCGGGGTTCATTCTCCGCGCTCGGAAAAATGGTCAGGCGATGATCTCCGAAATGCGGCCCGCCCCAATGGTGCGGCCACCCTCGCGAATCGCAAAGCGCTGGCCTTTTTCCATGGCGACCGGCGCAATGAGCTTGATTTCCACCGAAACATTGTCGCCCGGCATCACCATTTCGACGCCCTGCGCCAGGGTAACGGTGCCGGTGACGTCACTGGTGCGGAAATAAAATTGCGGACGATAATTGGTAAAGAAGGGCGTGTGCCGGCCGCCTTCTTCCTTGGACAGCACGTAAACTTCGGCCTTGAAATGGGTGTGCGGGGTGATGCTGCCGGGCTTGGCCAGCACCATGCCGCGTTCCACTTCTTCCTTTTTGGTGCCGCGCAGGAGCACGCCCACGTTGTCGCCGCATTGGGCCGAATCCAGCAGCTTGCGGAACATTTCGATGTCGGTCGCGACGGTTTTGCGGGTATCGCGCAGGCCGACGATTTCCACGTCCTCCATGCGCTTGAGCAAACCGCGCTCGACGCGGCCAGTGACGACCGTGCCACGACCTTCAATGTTGAACACATCCTCGATGCACATCAGGAACGGCTTGTCCACGTCGCGCGTCGGCAGCGGAATGAACGCGTCAATGGCGTCCATCAATTCCTGGATGGACTTGGAAGCTTCGGGATCGTGGGCCAACGCCTTCTTGGCGCTGCCGCGAATCACCGGCGTTTTTTCGCCGGGAAATTCGTACTTGTTCAGCAAATCCCGGACTTCCATTTCCACGAGGTCGAGCAACTCCTTGTCGTCCACCAAATCAACCTTGTTCAAATAGACGACGATGGCGGGAACGCCCACCTGGCGCGCCAATAGGACATGCTCCTTGGTCTGGGGCATGGGCCCCTCGGAAGCATCCACCACCAGAATAGCGCCGTCCATCTGCGCCGCGCCGGTGATCATGTTCTTGATGTAGTCGGCGTGGCCGGGGCAGTCCACGTGCGCGTAGTGGCGTTTGTCGCTCTGGTACTCCACGTGCGAGACCGCAATGGTGACGGTCTTGGTTTCGTCACGCACCGTGCCGCCCTTGGTGATGTCGGCGTAGGAAATGGGCGTAGCCAGACCTTTCTTGGCCTGGACCTCGACGATTGCCGCCGTGAGGGTGGATTTACCGTGGTCAATGTGCCCGATGGTGCCGACGTTCACGTGCGGCTTGGTTCGTTGAAATTGCTCTTTAGCCATTTTTGTCTCCGGTATTTGGTTTTTGTTTGATATTTAAATCAGCGGTCTGGAGCCCATGATCAGGATTGAACTGATGACCTCGTCCTTACCAAGGACGCGCTCTACCGACTGAGCTACATGGGCGCATAAAAATCATTCGTTCGTCCCGACATGTAAAACGACAAAAAACCAATTCCCCTCGAACTTCTTTCGAAAATCCGAGGAGCTCTAGTCTTTTTGTCTTATCTACGAGCTGCCGACGCGCACAAATTACGAGAGTTGCAAACCACTGTCAACAGGTATTTTGAAAATATTTTCAGGGTTCCCAGGCCCGATTTTTCCGGCCAACCGGCGGCCCCAGCCTCGTTTCCACATCAATCCAAGAATTTTGAGCGTGCTTCCGGCCTGTCCTGCATTGCCGGACACGCCTGTCCAAATTCACGGGATTGGTTTCAGGCGACGGCATTTTTCGTCACGCCATTTTGGACGTTAACCGTTGATGGATCGATGTTTGCGCAAATTCGCCAGAAAAGTCGCCACTTTGGACGGCCACAATAATAACTAACAGAAATAAAACTACTGGTTTAAGACTTCTTTGGCGGTGGCACGGTTTTTGTTCAAGAGGCGGCCGTGAGAAGTTTCATCGTTGTACTAGTTGTCGGAATCCGGAAACGGATTGGTTCGTTAACTTGGTTGGTTTGCCTGGTGTTGGGAATGTCCGCCTCTTTTGCCGGCCTCAAAGCTGCCACCCCGTCCTGCCCCTGCACGCTGGCTTGGAATCCCAGCCCAGATCCCACCGTGACGGGCTACGGAATTTATTATGCCGAGGCCGGGTCTTCGACCACCAACTACGTGGACGTCGGTATGACCAATGAGGCCACGCTCTTTTGCCTCTCGGCCTGTACGTCCTATGTTTTTTACGTGGTGGCCTATGACGCCAACGGTGTGCAAAGCCCGCCATCCAACCTCGTGTCCTACAGCCCGTCAGTGCTCTCGTCGTTGACCGTGGCGCCCACGGCTACGGGCACGGTGAATCTTCAGTTCAGCGCCGCGCCGGGCACACCCTGTCATATTGATTACACGCCGACGCTCACCCCACCCCAGTGGGAAGCCCTCGGCAGCGCCATCGCCGATACCAACGGAAATGTGACGCTGAGCGATACGGTGTCAGCCAATGTACCGTCCCGTTTTTACCGCGCGGTCTCGCCGTAAGGCACCGAGCGATTGCCGGTGAGGCAGCTTGAAGCTCCGGCCTCAGCCGGCCCCAAGGCGCCTGAAGGGGCAACCCCCCTTGTCAAGGAGTTGACATTTGATAGAACCGGACAGGCTGGCCGACGGCATTGGTATCCGTAAACTGCCACGCGCCGCCGGCCGAGTTGGTGCTGATGGGAGTCCAGACGACCGGAGGCGCGAGGTTGGTGGCCGCATACAAGCGGGTGCTGAAGTTCGGAGTGCTGAAGAGGTTCAAGGTCACGCTGCCATCGGCATTCAACAACGATGAACCGAACAGCGGCGTAGCGACCACGGTCACCGTAAAATTGCTGCTGGTGACACTTCCAAATGGGCTGGACACGACCACATCATAATTGCCCGTGTTGTTTGTGCCAGCGCCTGCCAAAAGGAACGTCGGCAGTCCTGAGAAACAGACTTTGCGGATCCGGGCATAGCAGCTATCAGCTATGAACAAATTACCCTGAGTATCAAAGGCCAAGCCCTCCGCACCCAAACTGGCATTCGTAGCCGGACCATAGTCACCGGGATAGCTCGCGCCGCCACCAGCGACGGTTGCAATCATGCCGTTGGTGTCCAACCGAGACACGTAGGAGCCCCAGCAGGATATGAACACGTTGTTCCACGGATCCACGGCTACATAATTCGGCTTGAAGTTTGCGTTGGTGCCAGGGATGTTGTTTGAATAATAACTACCGCCACCCGCCACCGTCGTAATGATGCCGTTGGGGTCTACCTTGCGAATCCGGTAGTTGTCAGTGTCCGAAATGAACATATTTCCCAAATTGTCGAGCGCCACGCCAGTGGGTGCGCCCAAAACGGCATCGGTTGCCGGTCCGCCATCGCCGGAATAACCCCCGCGGACGCCGAAAGTAGTAATCCCGGCCACGGTTGTAATAATGCCGTCGGTTAAAACTTCGCGAATGCGGTAGCCGTAAAAGTCAGCCAGAAAAACGTCGCCATTGGTGTCGATTGCCACAGCCGGTGGTCGGCCAAGGAACGTATTGATTGCTAATCCGCCGTCCAAGGAGTATCCGGTATTGCCCGTGCCAGCAATGATTGTGATGATGCCGTTTGTGTCCACACGCCAAATGACGGAATCGTTGAAATCGGCGATATACAAATTATCACGGCAATCAAATGCCATGCCCTCTGGATACCCCAATGTAGCATTGGTCGCTGGGTTCCCATTGCCTGAAAACCCCGGAGTGCCAGTGCCAGCTACGGTCGTAATGATCCCGTTGGCATCTACTCGACGAATCCGTCTATTATCCGAGTCGGAAATATAAATATTTCCGTTTGCATCCAGCGCTACTCCGTATGGAGAACTCAACTCGGCGTTGGTGGCGGGACCACCATCCCCTGAAAAACCATAAGTTCCGTTTCCGGCCACGGTAATGATGACGGGTGGCAAATTGGAGCCGTTGAGTTGCCATTGGTAGCTGAATGGGCCGCCTCCAGTGGCCGCGATACTCAAAAGCAGATTCGTTCCGGTCAATATCATTTGACTGGCCGGCTGGCTGGCTATTACCGGCGGCCAACCCACGGTCAACGTCACCACGGCACTGGTCGCGTTGCCGTAACTGTTGGTGATGATGACGGCATAATTTCCGCCATTATTCCATTGCACGTTGGTGAGGCTCAGCGATGGGGCAGCCTGAGCTGGCAAATTGGTCCCGTTGAACTGCCATTGATAGGCCAACGGTGCGGTTCCCGAGGCTGTGACGGTAAAAGTGGCGTTGCTGCCCAGCCCGGCGCTCTGGCTCGACGGTGGAATCACAATCGTCGGCGGAAGCAGCACGGTGAGCGTAGCGACCTGGCTTGTCACGCTCCCATAACTGCTATTGACCACCAGAGTGTACGCGCCGGCATTTGCTGCCGACACGGAATCCAATACCAGAATTGGCCCCTGACCGAACCGGCGAATTCGATTGTTGGCCGTGTCAGCCACCAGTGTCCGGCCATAGCAATCCAACGTCACACCTGCAGGATCAAACAAGCAGGCGTTTGTTGACGGTATAATGTCCCCGTTATATCCCCAACCGTTCGTACCCGCAACGGTGGTGATAATGCCGTAAGGGTCCACGCGCCGGATCCGATTGTTGCCGTAGTCGGCAATCATCAGGTCGCCGTAATTGTCCAAGGAAACGCTGTAGGGGCCCATGCCAGCATTGGTGGCCGCGCCTCCATCACCGGAATACAAAACGGAACCATTCCCGGCAATGGTTGTGATTACACCGTAGGTGTCCACTTTGCGGACCCGACAATCGTAGTGATCCGCAATGAACAAATCGCCCGCCGCGTCCACGGCCAAGCCTTGCGGCGAATCGAGGCTGGCATTCGTCGCCAGTCCCCCATCACCCGAATAACCCAGCGTTCCTTTGCCGGCCACCGTCATGATGGTGCCATTAGTGTCCACCATGCGGATGCGATTGTTGCCGCTATCGGCGATGAGCAGATCACCATTGGCATCCAGCGCCACCGCCCACGGATAATACAATCTCGCATTGGTGGCGGAGCCACCATCGCCAAAATATCCTGACCATCTTGTCCCTGCAACGGTGGTGATGATACCATTGGTATCCACCTTGCGAATCCGACTGTTGTTGTAGTCGGCGATGAACAAATTGCCAGCCCCATCAACAGCGACGCCGCCAGCGGTCTCATAAATCCCGTTAAGATAGCGGACGGTGGCGATTGCGGCATTGGTGGCAGGGCCATTGTCACCGGAATATCCGAAATTGCCGGTCCCGGCTACAGTCGTGATGATCCCGTTGGTCTCCACTTTGCGGATGCGGGCGTAGTCCACGATAAAAAGGTTGCCCGCGTTGTCCGCCGCCACCCCAACGGGGAAATTGAATTCGCCATTGGTCGCAACGCCGCCATCGCCGGCACTACCATTGGTCCCGTTGCCGGCGACCGTGGTAATCAGATCGTTCGGCAGGTTCGTGCCGTTCAACTGCCATTGAAAGGTCAGTGGGCCAAGGCCGGTCACGGCTGCGGCCACCAGCACCCTGCTCCCTGCAAGCAGTGTTTGATTGGTCGGCTGCATAGTTATGGATGGCAGCCCGCCTACCGTCAAGGTGGCAACACTGCTGGTAACACTGCCATACGGGCTGCTCACCCAAACACTATAAGCGCCGGCCTGATTGGTCGTAACGTTGGGCAAAGACAAATTGGAATTGGTTTGTCCATCCATCGCGGCTCCATTGAAAAACCATTGATAATAGAACGGCGGCGAGCCTGATGCGACCACGCCGAAAACAACATTGCTGCCCCCTTGCGCGGTTTGGCCGGCAGGCTGGGTCGCGATCCCCGGCGGTATGACCACTACCGTCAGTGCGGCGATGCTGCTGGTCACACTGCCATAGTCGTTGGAGACGAGAACGGAATAACTGCCCGTTTGATTGGTGTTGATGATATTAAAAGTGTAATTGGAACTCGTGGCCCCTGAAATCGCTGCACCACCTAAAAGCCATTGGTAATTCAAAGGCAATGTGCCCCCGCAAATAACAGAGAACGTGACGTTGCTTCCAACTGACACCTGCTGGCTCTGTGGTTGTGTGGAAATATAGGCAGGTACGTCAACCGTTAAACTCGCGACGCTGCTGCTGACACTGCCAAAGCTGTCTGAGATGATTACGTCGTAATTACCCGCATTGGTGAGCGTCACTTGGTTAAGATTCAGTGTTGGCGGTCCCAATAAGGCAACCTTGCCGATTTGAGCGCTTTGGGATTCTGCGATATAGAGGTCATCGTTCGGATCAACAAACAGCCCTGTGGGAAAGCTAAGCCCTGTAACCAGGGTGGTGATGATGCCATTGGTATCCACTTGACGAACGAGCCCATCACCTACATCGGCGATCAATAATCTCCCGAAGACATCCAAAACCACGTCGCTAGGTTCTTCAAGGCTGGCATTGGTAGCGGCCCCGCCATCACCTCCATCATAAGGCCACCCGTTGCCTGCGACCGTCGTAATAATGCCACTCAAGTCCACTTTCCGGATGCGATCGTTTCCCCAATCAGCAATGTACAGGTCCCCGATGCTGTCAAAAGACGTCGCAACGGGGGCATTGACGCCTGCGTTAGTCGCCTGACTCCCATCACCAGAATAATCATCCGCCCCGTTTCCCGCCACGGTGGTGATGATTCCGTTCGTTCCCACCTTTCGTATTCGATTATTACCATAGTCTGCGATATAAAGATTTCCTGCTTGATCCAACGTTACTCCATTGGGCCAGCATAAAATGGCGTTGGTTGCCTGGCCTCCATCGCCGGAATATCCATTTGTACCGTTGCCTGCAACGATTGTAATAAGGCCGTTGGTATCCACTTTGAATACCCAACTGTCAGCATTGTCCGCGACGTAAAGATCGTCAGCGCCATCTACGGCCACTTGAAGTGGATCATTTACCAAGGCCACCGAAGAGATGATGCCATTGGTATCTACCCTGCGAATCCGGTTGTTGCCATCATCGGCGATGAAAATGTTGCCGGCATTATCCATGGTGACGCCGGTGGGGTATGATAATTCTGCAGCCGTCGCCGGTCCACCATCACCACTATAACCGCTAACCCCATTCGACCCCGCAACGGTGGTCACGGTATATTTCCACAAATTTGTTCCATTAAAACGCCATTGATAACTCAGCCAACCTGTACCGGTTGCCATTACGCTGAATGTCGCGTTGCCGCCGCTCAGAACGATTTGATTGGTCGGCTGCGTGGTGATCACAGGCTGCGCCGACACCATGAGGCCTGCCAGCGCCAGCACAGCGAAAATCCAAAAAGTCTGAAATCTTTTCATAGGGCCTAGTCGCTTCTTTTATCATAAGCCTGTGAAATGGTCAATTCCAAATTCGATGGGTGTTTGTAATAACCGTTGCTGATTCGTACTATCAACGCCCCTGGCAGGACCACCCGCAGCCGCAGCGCCATCGCTGATACCAACGGAAATCAACATGTGAAAATCGTCGCGCTGAAAGCGCCAGGCCATCGTAGCCGACGGCAACGCCCTTGGAACCGATTCGTTTGGATTTGCGCCGGGCATGGCAAGGACGCCAAAAATGGATGGTCTGCCGGCCATTTTGGATTGCCCCTTCAGGGCAAAAATATGGTTTCCGATTTTTCCGAGGGCGTCGCCCTCAGCTACGATGGTTCAGGCCTTTGGCATGTGACAATTTTAGCCACCATAAACGTCGAAGAACCACAAAACATTAAAGATGGAGACAGGCGGGACGCCTGTCCTACGCTGTCTCGATTGGCCGTCACGCACGTGGATGCGCGGCGTCGTAAGCTTTCTTCAAACGCTCGGTGGTCACGTGCGTATAGACCTGGGTGGTGACCAGATGCGCGTGACCCAACAGTTCCTGCACGCTTCGCAAATCCGCGCCCGCGTCCAGCAGGTGCGTGGCATAGCTGTGCCGCAGCTTGTGCGGCGTCAGTCCCGGGTCGAGACCGGCGGTTGCGAGATACTGCTTCAAGCGCCGCGACAACTGGAGCGGATGCAGGGGGCCGGCTCGGCGCGTCTCGGAAAAAAACACCGGCGCCTGGCCGGACGGCCAGTGCTTTAAAGCGCTCCAATAATTTTGAATCGCCCGCAAGGCCGGCGCGCCGATCGGCACCAGCCGCTCCTTTTTGCCCTTGCCCCGGACACGGACGATTTGTTCGTTTGCGTCAATGTCCTCGGCGCGCAAGCCGCAGAGTTCGCTGACGCGGAGGCCACAGGAATAAATTGTTTCCAAGACCGCCACGTCGCGGAGGCAGGCCACCGCAGACAGGGGCCGGCCGGGTCCTTTTTTCCTCATGCGGCCGGCCAGCAATTTCGGCGGCGCGCCGAGCAAATCCTTCATCTGTTGCACGGTGAGATACTTGGGCAGACGGCGTTCCAGCTTGGGCAGGGCGAGGTTCTTGATGGGCGAGGCTGCCAACAAGCCGTGGCGGATGAGAAACTTGTAGAACGTGCGGAGGGCGCAGAACCGCAGTTGAATCGCCGCCCGGCTCAAGTTGTGCCGGCCCAGAAACCGCAAATAAGCCCGAAAATCATCGCGCTGCAATTGTTCCCAGGCGGGCGGTTGCTGTCGCTCATCCTTGTGCCAATGAGAAAACTCCGACAGCGCCTGGCGGTAATTCCGCTGCGTATAAACCGACGCGCCCCGGTCGGTGGCCAGGTGCGCGAGAAATTTTTGAATCCACGGGTCGCGGATTTCCATATTGGCATTGCTCAGAATCACAACTCAATTTAACCGCGGATAACGCAGATTTCACGGATTCTTTTCATTTACGATATGCGATTTACGATTTGCCAATCCTTCCAGAATTCGGTGCGCCTGACCTCGTAGCAGCGGACGTCAGTTCTCGCTGAAACATAGTCTTTGTCCAAAGATTCAGGGATTCTTCAACATGCGTAATTCAACCTTGGCACTCAAGTATCCGAAATTATTGTCGTCCCCAAGGTCCAAACACTTTTGAAAAAGGTTGGCGGCTCCGTCCTTGTCGCCAGAGAGCTCGCGCTTCATGCCGGCATAGAAATAGGAATCGGAAACCTGACCCCTTATCGCGCTTGGGCGCTTGGCTGTGGTCGTTGCCTGGTTGAGGAATTCACTTTCAGCCAGATTGCCGGTGAGAAATCGGCCGACGCTTGCCGGCCACTCTTTCGACTTCTCCCCTTGTAAAGATTTCACATACGCGTCCAATTCTTTACTGGCGTCCTCTTCTTCTCCCGTCCGCGATCGGATTAACCAGATATAGAACCGTGGGCCATCAACTAAACAGCCAAGTTCCAAAGCTTTGCGCAAATTCTCCAGCGCCGGACGCCAATCTTGCAGGTTGTATTGCAGCAGACCCAAGCTGACGTACGTCTCGGCAAACTGTGGATTCGACTCGACGGCGTGGTTGAAATCGGCAAGTGCACCACTATTGTCACCGCGTTTTTCTTCCAAGAAACCGCGAGCGGAAAAAGCAAGCGCGCTTTTGGGGTTCAACTGAATGGCCTTTTCCAAGTCTGCGCTCGCGCCTTCAAAATCATCCGATCCCATTTTTACGCCGCCGCGACCGGCGTAGGCATCCGCCACTTGCGGTGCCAATTCTATGGCCTTGTCAAAATCGACCAGCGCATTGCCAAAGTTCTTGAGCGCGGCTTCAGTCTGGCCTCGAATTCGATAGGAAAAGGCATCATTGCCGTCCAATTCGATGGCTTTCGAGGCGTCTGCAAGCGCCTTCTCGTAGTCTTTAAGCAAGACTTCATCTGCCGCGCGGTTTCGGTAGGCTGTTGCCTCCTGAGGGGTTAACTCAACTACCTTATTGAAATCAGCCAATGCTCCATCAAGATCCCGTAAAATTGAGCGCGCCAAGCCACGATAATTGTAAGCCCTCGCGTCGGCGGGTTCCAATTCAATAGCAGTGGAAAAATCGGCAATGGAGTCCTTGAACTCCCGCAAGCCGAGCTTGCAGGTTCCCCTACAGTACAAGGCCTGCTCATCTCTGGGATTTAATTCAATAGCAGTGTCATAATCTCTCATCGCCCCGCGAAAATCGGCGAGCGCTTGTCTGGCCATTCCGCGAGCAAGGTATGCTTCTTCGAGTTTGGGATTTAATTGGATGGCGCGGGAAAGCTCAACCAAGGCAGTGGTCTGGTCGCCGGATTGTATTTTGCCCATGCCCCTTTCATAATGCCGTTCAGCACGCTTCAACGGCGATACGCAAGAAGAGCAGAACACAAGGGAAAGCAGCACCAGCCACCGACAGATACCTGAACCTGATTTCATGCAGACGAGAATAGGTACGCGTTGATCATTGGCAACAACAAATAGTCTCCGAAAATGGCGGGTTCATTCCCGGGGCGGAAATTCAAATGTGACCTTGCCTTTGTCGTCCATCACCAGATAGGCCGGGAACGGCTTGCCGGCCTTGGAGATGAATTTATCGAGCAAATCGGTTTTGTGCGCAGCCAGGAGCTTCTGCACCTGCGCCGGCTCAATGGGCTGTTGTAAAATCTCCCGGTTGATCTTGAATTTGCAGGGTTTCTTGTCCGCTTGCGATTTTTCGCACAGGAACCCGCGTTCGGTATCGAACACGCGGCCACCGCACTTGGGGCACTGGCCCAGCGGGATTTTGCCGGTAAAATCAATTTTCGGAAGCGGTTCCCTGGGCGTTGCCGCGCTGGCTTTGGTCTTTCGTTCGCGCGGCGGAAAGGCAAAGGCCGTGGTGCCGTCTTTGAGCACCAGGAACGCATCGAACTTGCGATTGGTTTTCTTGGAGACAAACCCCCTGAGGAGGTCAGTCTTGCCTTCGGCGAGCAGTTTGCGCACCTGCTCAGGGGCCAGTTCCTGCTGCAAAATGATTTTACCAGTGCGAAAGGTACACGTCTTGCGGGCGCCGGCCTGGTGCTCGCAGGCGTAACTCATCCCCAGGTCGAACACGCGCCCACCACACTTGGGGCATTTGCCCAGGGGTTCCTTGCCGGTGAAATCCACCGGGGCGGCGGCGTTGCCATCTTTCGGGCCGTTCCCAAAATCGAATTCCATTTTGAATTCGCCGTTCAGCTTGAGCACGGCGGCGAAGGGCTTGCCCTGTTTGCTGCGGAAACCCTGCAAGGGCCCGACTTGTTTTTCGGCGATGAGCTTTTCCACCTCTTCGGGTTCAAACATCCGGTTGCACAAAGTCTTGGTGATGGCAAAGTCACATTTTTCGCATTGGAACTGCCGGTATTGCTCATGGACTTGGCCGCCGCACTTGGGGCAAGGCGTTTTGAGCACGCCGAAATCGCCGGGTATCGTGTCCTGCTCGTATTTTTTGGCGCGCTCCACGATGTGCCGCGTCATGTCGGCGATTTCGGACATGAACTCGTCGCGGCTTTTCTGCCGGCGCTGGATCTGGTGGAGCTTGAATTCCCAATCGCCGGTGAGTTCCGGTTTGGTCAACTCCGGGATGCCCAGTCCGTTGAGCAGTTCCATCAACGAAAACGCCTTGGCCGTGGCCTGCAATTCGCGTGCGTTGCGATGGACGTAGTCTTCGTAAATGAGGCCTTCGATAATGGCCGCGCGCGTGGCCGGCGTGCCCAGGCCTTTCTCGCGCATCGCCTCGCGCAATTCGTCGTCTTCCACCAGCTTGCCCGCGCCTTCCATGGCGCTGAGCAACGTCGCTTCCGTGTAACGCGGCGGCGGTTTGGTGACGTTGGCTTTTACTTCGATGCCGCTGGTGTTGACGCGTTCGTCCGGTTTCACCGGCACCAGGCTCGGCGTGTCGTCGGACTCGGCTTCCTTGCCATAAACCGCCAGCCAGCCTGGGCTGACGAGCACCTTGCCGGCGCTCTTGAAGGGTTCGCCTTCGACGCGCGTGATGCGGGTGGTTTCCAGGAACTCCGCCGCCGGATAGAAAATGGCCAGAAACCGCCTGGTCACCAAGTCATAGAGCTTCCGCTCGGGCTCGCTCAAGGATTTGGGCGTCTGCGTGGTCGGTATAATGGCGAAGTGATCGGAAATTTTTGCGTTGTTGAAGATGCGCTTGTTGGGATGCACCCATCCGCTCTTCAGGATCGTGTCGGCGAAGTGGGCGTAACCGGTGCCGCCCAGCATGGTAAGCGTGTTTTTGACGGTACCGAGATAATCCTCCGGCAAGGCGCGCGAGTCGGTCCGCGGATAGGTGAGCACCTTGTGCCGTTCGTAAAGCGCCTGGGCCACGGCCAGCGTGTTCTTGGCGCTGAAACCGAACCGCGAGTTCGCGTCGCGTTGCAGGCTGGTCAAATCATACAACAATGGCGACAGCGACGTGGTGGGCTTGCTTTCTTCGGTCACGACGCCGGGTTTGCCGAGGCACCGGTCGCGGATGGTTTCGGCCCTGGCCCGGTCCCAAAGGCGCTCGGGTTTTAACTGGTCGTCGCCATCTTTCGCATCAGATTTGACAAATTTTTCATCCAACCAGCGTCCGGTGTACTGGCCAGCCGCCGCGTCAAACGTGCCGATGACTTCCCAATAATCGCGCGGCACGAACTTTTTTATCCGTTGCTCGCGTTCGACGAGGATGGCGAGGGTGGGCGTCTGCACGCGCCCGACGGTGGTTTTGAAGAAGCCGCCCTGCTTGGAGTTGAAGGCGGTCATGGCGCGGGTGCCGTTGATGCCCACCAGCCAATCGGCCTCCGAGCGGCTATAGGCGGCATCGGCCAACGGCAGCATTTCCCTGTCTTCGCGCAGACGCTCGAAGCCTTCGCGGATGGCGGCGGGCGTCATGGATTGCAGCCAGAGGCGCTTGATGGGCTGGCTGGCTTTGGTGTGCTTGACGATGTTGCGGAAAATCAATTCCCCTTCGCGGCCGGCGTCGCAGGCGTTTACGAGCGCGTCCACATCCGTCCGTTTGATGAGCTTCTTGAGCACTTTAAGGCGGTTTTCATTGCGCTCGATTGGCTGGAGATCGAAATAGGGGGGAATAACCGGCAGGTGTTTAAAGGTCCACTTGCCGCGCGCGGCCTCCACGCCGTCGGGACAGACCAACTCCAGCAAATGGCCGACGGCCGACGAGAGCACGTAGTGGTCGCTCTCGTAGTAGTCGTCCACTTTCTTGAACCCGCCGAGCGCCTTGGCGATGTCGCCGGCCACTGACGGCTTCTCTGCGATGATGAGGGACTTGCCCATTCGTTGCCCGGCTTTCACACCGGGCGGGGCAAACATGCGGGGAAAAATTAATTTGTCAACAGTGCGCAGTGACCTGGGTACCCGACCGACGGGTACTCCGGATGCAGAACTAAAGCAGAAATTGGGAAAGCAGAAAGCAGAAATGGGCAAAACCAAAGCGGAAGGCGGGAAAGCGGGAAAGCGATCCTCCTTCGTCGGAGGCTACGGAGGACAGGGAATACGGGAAAGGGCGGGTTACAACGAGGTAACCAAGTTCCGTTATGGGACAAAGTACGATCGTCTTGCCCTCGCGCCAAGCGTTGGCGCGTCCGGAAAAGACGTGGCTCGGCCAGATCAGGGCGATCAGCGTCGAAACGTCCAGCAGATGCTTCATGGGAAGTCGACCAGGGCCTTCTGGACGTCCTCATTAGTCAACTCCCGGTCCAATACCAGGGACGTCCGGCCATGACGCCGAACCAACCGGGCCTTGGGCGCCTGGGCCGGGACCAACTCCACCAGGATCACCCGGCCAGACGGGTCCCGTTCGCCGTCGTAGCGCGTGTTCGGTTTTAACAAGTCCCGGCTTTGCAGCCGGCAACGATCATCGGTTACGAGCTTCACCTGGGGATTATCCCACAACTTTGGAGGGTTTCAAGGACGCAGTTACCGGGACATGACGGGACAGATTTTCCGGGCCAGGAGTTTGCCACCCCCGTGTTGGACGAAAGGCAGAGCAAAACCGGTGGCGGGTTGGCGCGTGTGGCTCAATTCAAATTTATTGGCCGGCTCCTGACGCGGCGCCGCCACACACGCCAACCCGCCGCTGACCCGGCTCGGCCTTCGCTCACAACCCTTTTCGCGATTGGACGAGCACGCGGTAGGGGCGGCCCAAATGTTCGGGATGGGTAAGGGTCTGAAATTGGCGCGCTTCGGCCGGTGTCATTTTTTCCCAAAGGCCATACTTGACCGCGTTCGCCTGAATCCGCGCTGTTTTGCCGGACTGCAAATCGCCTAATTTTCCGTGGAGCGGCACGGGGACTCGCTTTGATACAGTTTGATTTCCGCCGGCAGGACATTTATCAGCCACGCATTGGTTTGCGCCTCCGCCAACGCCAAAGCCCGTTTGGCCGACGATTCCGCCTCCGGAAATCGTCCGGTCTCGGCGTAAGCCGCTGCCAGCGTGCGTAGTGTCCGCGGGTCCGCATTTTTAGCCAACTCGTTGGCCTGCTCGGCCAATGCGACGGCTTTCCCGCCGTTCCGAACGGATGGGTCCGGCCAAGTCGCCAGCATCCAAGCCAGATTTATCTGTGCCCGTGGAAATTGAGGCTGAAGATCCAGGGCCTTTTGGAAACAAACGGCAGCTTCAGCCGCCCTGCCCTTCCGCCGCATGGCGTAGCCGAGATTATAATAGGCCTCACCCGTCGGCGTAATTTCCACTGCTCTCTGAAAATGCCGGATGGCCTCGTCCACCTGTCCCACCTGAAGCAGCGTGAAGGCCAGATTGTTCTGGGCCTCGGCAAAGTCGGGATTTATTTCGAGCGCTCGCTGATACTGAACGACGGCGTCGTCTGCGTGCCCAGTCTGGAAGAGCGCATTGGCAATGGAATAGTGGTAACCAGCAGATCCCGGTTCAAGCGCGAGGGCCTTCTGATAATACGGCAGTACTTCGTTCCAACGGCCATGACGAGCCAGATAGTTACCAGCGAAAAAGTCGCTTTCGGCGTGTGCCTCAATCAAGGCCAACAGGTTCAAGACGATGGAAGCGGCGAGCAAAAGCCGGCCAACCGGCCGAACGGCACGCCGCCATGGCTCCGGTCCGCGCGGCGCACACTCCAGGGCCAAAAAACCAATCAGGGACACCAACAACAAAGGCGACAGAAATTCCAAGGCATAGCGGCTGGAAACCGCAAAGAAAAGGGACATGGTGAGCAGCCCCATCGCAAAGAGTGAAATCAGAGCGACTAAAATCCAACGCAAGGCCGAACCTGCGTTCCCCCAAGCCCGCCGCCAAGCCAACGGCGTGGCCAACACCAGCCATACCACTGGAGTCAGCAGCAGAATGCCTCCGTACGATTTTCCAACGCCAACATTGCCGGCGGGCGCAGCCGGGGTGGGGGCAAGCTGCAGGAAGGGGAAATGGCCGCACCAGTGCATGGCCAGTAAAAAATAAAACCGAAAATTGAACCACAGGTACGCCAGGCCAAAAGGACAGGCCGCATCGGACCGGTAGGCGCTTTGCAACTCATAGCGCCAGCCGAACTCCGACGGGCTATCAAAACGCAGAAAATTGTAGAGCAGCAGTCCCAACCCGACGAGTGTCAGCGGTCCGAGTGCCGCGGCCAACAAAGAGCCGATCCGCGGACGGGACCCCGGCCCAATTCGCGCAGGCCAAGCCTGGGCCACCGGCGTGAGCAGGATGACCGCCCCGTACAACAATGAGGGCCGGGCTCCCAACGCCAAGCCATACGCCAGGCTGGCGCAGACCAGCCATTTGAGCGGATGCTCCGGCTCTTTCAATGAATGCCACACTGCGGCCAACGCCAACATGCTGAAGGCAAATCCGCAAACCTCGGCCACTTCATTGACGTCGCACCAGAATGAAAGATTTATCAGCGCGGCCACGGCCAGGCCCATGGCCAAAATAACTCCCGCTATTATCCCGGAGCCTGCTTCCGGAAAACAGCAGCTCCCAATTGCCCGCAGCAGCCAGGCCATGGCCAAGAAACCGAGCGCAAAGAAGATCACCACCGCCCCCCTATCGGACAGGTAATGCCCGGTGAGGGTGAAATATGGCCAAACGAGGGTCAAAGCGGGGGTTACACCCCAATAGATGTACAGCTTTTCCTTGTAATAACTCATGCCGTACACGTCACCGGGATAGACGGCATTGGTCGCAAAAGGATCGGCAAGTTGGACCAATTGGGGGGGCACCGGTGTTTTCAAGTTAAGCTGTCCGGCGCAGAACCCCTGCACCAGCAGATTATAAAAAGAATCCTGCGGCCGGGGATGATCCAGACTCCGGAAGCTGGGCTGGGCCGCCCAGGCAAAAAAGGCGATAACCAGGCCGCAGACCAGGAAGAAGACGACGCAAGGTGTTCCATGACCCCGACGGTCGGCCGCGCCCAACCTGCTAATCTCTGATTTTATTTTCATCAAACGGTTAGGGAAACGTGATACTGTCCGCTTCCGGCTATGCAAATCAAATTGAAATTAGCCAGTCGCTAAAAATCGAATCGTTGACTGATCAAGTGAACGCGATTACTCCGATTGTATCAACACCCAAGTGGTTCACGCGAAGTCGCAAAGGCGCAAGGAAAGCGGGTTTTTGACAGGATGAACAGGATGAACAGGATAGAAACCCTAGGTTTCACAAGGGAGGGTGACGGGTGACGGGCTGGAAACTCAAGGTTTCACAAGGGTAGACCGCGAAACGCGAAATCGGGAACGCATGGACAGGACGGAAACCCGGCTCATCGGACGCAAATTTACCGCCGCCCTTGTTGGAAGAAAGGCAAAGCGGGACAGTTCATCGCTTATAACCGGGACACGGGAGGGACGGCGAGCGGAATGCTTGAGCCGGGTTGGCGGCGGGTGCAGGACAGATTTGTGGTGAATGGGAGTTCAGGCCGCCAATCTCAACGCGTCGTTCCGTGCAGCGTGGTCGGCTGCGCGAGCATGGCAGAAAGCATCCAAGCGATTGCTCAGGAAAGCGCAGCGCAGATCCAACATACCCTGGCCTCCTGCTTCAGACCAAAACATCCCCGAACATTTCATGCGTTTGCCGATAACCGTTTTGCAGCCAGCCTCCACCACGCCGGAGCCGATGAAGTATCCTGCTTTGCGAAACGTGCCGTAGGTCATTCGTTGCAGATTGTTCTCCAGATAGCCAATTTCCTTCTGAGCCTTGTCTGTGTCTAGGGCCGAGGGGAAGGCCCTCCGGGCTTGCTCGATGATGCCGGCGGCTTTGTTTTTGAGCAGCCAGCCTTTCCAACACTTGATCTGCTTTTTACCTGCCGGGCTTTCCTTGCCCCAGAGGGCCTCCACCAATCCATGCACATGTTGCAGGGCGTGGTAGAAATCCAAGATGAGAATGGCTCCCGGAAAATTGACCCGAGCCAGCTCCCAGACCCAAGCCGCGCCGTCGCCCAGAAAGATGATTTGGGTGGCCTGGGCCAGACCGCGCCGCTGGGCTTCCTGGCGTAAGAGCAGCCCAAATTCGAGTGCCCCTTCCAAGCTGCCAATGTAGCTGGTGGAATCCTCTTTGCGCACGGGATGGCCTTGGGCATCCACCTCGGTCTGCAGAAACACACAACCCAGTTTGGCCTCTCTGGTTTTCGCCGAACCGTCGGCCTGTTTGCCCTTGCGTCCCACCAGTTCTTCTTTGCGCATGGGCACGCCGGTACCGTCACCACTGACATACATGAGCGCACTTTGGCCCGCATCCTGCACCGTTCGGAGCCAAGGTTCCACTGCCGGGGCAACCGTTTGAACCAACCGCTGGATTTGGCGATCGCACACCTTGACCCCCGCATACTCGAACAAATCCGCGCTGGCTTCGGTGTAGGAGTTTTTGGCCGCCGCCCGGTACATCATCCGGCTCAAGGCCGGAGTGTAGGCCCCTTCCAACGCCAAGGCGGCGTCGGCGGGGCAGTGCCCCTGCCGACCATCCCAATAGTAGTCCCGGAAGAGGTGCAGGGCGCCAAACAGGCCGGTAATTTCCAAATGCCGGCGCTCGACCAAGCGCTGCTGGGGCCCTGGTTGGAAGGACACATCGAACTGGTCCACCAACGCCTGAACCACCGGTTGGAGCAACTTGCCGGCGGACTGGAAAATCAGTTCCCGGAAATCCCGCTCGAAGCTCAGCAATTGCTGCCGGGCCGGATGCTGGTTTAAGAACCGCTCGATGTAACCGGCGGTCTCCCCTTGGAGCGCCGCCTCGATTTCGTCGCGTTTTTTTTTGATGCTGGCGACGAGTCGGCGCGCGTCATCCGGACGGTGGCTTCGATGAATTGTCCGGCCAACTGTTCAAACTCCTTGCGGCCGGCAATGGCTTCGGCCAAGGCGTCGGCTTTATCGGCGGGAACGCTGCGGGTCACGTTCTGCCCGTTTTCCCAGACCTGATGTTTAAAATACGGACCCCGAGCTTGACCGGGGTGCCGGAGCGAAGGTCGCGTATCGCCGCGCAGGGAGCCGTGCTCCATGCGCTGGATTTGTTCCATTTGTTGGAGGATTTGCTGTCGTTGGTGAGCGAGCGAATTCATGGGTGTATTAATACCTAGTCACTAGGTATATTTCAAGACAAAAAATGAGCAAAAGCCGAATTTTTCACAATTTTGTCCTGCACCCGTTGGCGGCCAGGAAAATTTATTCCAATAGATGCTTCATGGGAATTCGGCCAGGGCCTTCTAGATGTCCTCATTAGTCAACTCCCGGTCCGATACCAGGGACGTCCGGCCATGACGCCGAACCAACCGTGCCTTGGGCGTTTGAGCTGGGACCAGCTCCACCAGCATCACCCGGCCAGACGAAACCCGCTCCCCGTCGTAGGGCGTGCTCGGTTTTAACAAGTCCCGGCTTTACAGGCGGCAACGATCATCAGTTACGAGCTTCACATGGGGATTATCCCACAACTCTGGAGGGTTTCAAGGTTTTCGTTTAGTCAGAGACTCGTTACCTCGTCTCCTACGGTTTGGAATCGTTGAGGCTTGTGTAGGGTGGCTCCGCCTTCGGTCACTACGCTTTTCGCGATTGGACAAGCACGCGGAAGGCGCGGCCCAGATGCTCCGGATGGGTAAGGGTCTGAAATTGGCGCGCTTCGGCCGGCTTCATTTTTTCCCAAAGGCCGGACTTAACCGCATTCGCCAGAATCCGCGTGAGGAATCGCCCTTGGGTGGGAAACTGTTCGGTGGCCAGCCCGCAGGCTTCACCGGCGGCCTGAATCGCGGAAAAATTGACGTGCGCGGTGAGGTCCTGTTCGCCGGGGTTCGCCAGCAAGTCATCGGTGGCGTGGTGGCGAAAATAGGCGCGCAACGTGCCGCGCGTCCGGCTGGGCGAGAAGAATTCATCCGCGGTGAAGCCATAGTCAATCGTCATCAATCTTCCGTGTCGCAGGGCACGGGCAGCTTGACGCCACCAATTTTCGGCGGCCGGACAGGTTTCGATGGTGTAGCCATCGGGCAGAACGGCCAGAAGCGAAGCGGGAAGATGGAGGATGGAGGAGGACGAACCCCGCATCATGAACCCGGAAACATCGAACATCGAACATCGAACATCCAACATCCACTCAAGCTCCCGAGCCCTCACCTCATCGGCCTTCGCTCGGAAGCTACGGCCCGACAGGCCCTGACCCTCCCCATGAACCTGGGAAACGAGAACGGCCCCCTCACCCCATCCCTCTCCCCCTTGGGGTAGAGGGAGGAAGCGGCGGCGGGTCCAGACAAATTTGTCGCCTTCAAGCGTGACACCCCACTCGAACCATTTCCTGGCCCTGGCGTCCCAACCGAAGCGACGAACGGGCATGGCGTCCAGGAGTTCGTTGCTGAAGATGATTCCGTTTAAGCGTTGAAACCTTGAATCTTCAAAGCTTGAAACCCAGCGGACCTGCTTGAATTTTTTCAGCGTTTGGCGCTGCCACACCTGGCGCCGTGGCGACGGTTCGAGGATGACGTAGGCGATTTGGGAGAGGATTTCGGGGCGGTGAATGCCCAGCCAGTCGAGAATGTCGGCGGCGAGTTGGCCGTCATGCGCGCCGGCTTCAACCAGGGAAAGCGGCGGACGAGGAGCGGCAGGGGCGGAGCGAAGTTCATCCAGCCATTGGGCGAATTGAACGGCGAGCAAGCGGCCGAAAAGGGGACCGACGCTGACGCTGGTAAAGAAGCTGCCAGCGCGTCCGGGACTGTCTTCTTTCTTCTCGTAAAATCCAGAATCGGGACAGTAAAGGGCCAGTTGCATAAAGCGCGCAAAGGGCACCGCGCCACGCGCCGCAATTTCCCGGCGGAGGATTTGGACGATTGTGTTCATGGCTTGCAGTATGGCGCGGCTTTAGCTATCAATCGGACAGCGTGAGGGATATATGGCGAAAATTGACGCATTTTTCAACTTGATGTTCGAGCAGAAAGCCTCAGACCTGCATATGGCCTCCGGCCATCCGCCGATGCTGCGCATCAACGGCGAACTCCAGCGGATCGACTTTCCGGCGCTGGAGAACGATGCGCTCAAGACGATGCTCTACGAGATCGCGCCGGATTACAAAATCAAACAATTTGAGGAAACGGGGGACGTGGACTTTGGCTACGAGATTCCGAACATCTCGCGTTTCCGGGTGAATTTTTACAACGAACGCAACGGGGTGGCGGCGGCGTTCCGGCAGATACCCAGCCGGGTACTTTCGTTCGATGATTTTGAAAAGCTGGGCGTGGCGCTGCCGGCGGTGCTCAAGAAATTTTCGATGCTCAACCGCGGACTGGTGGTGGTGACGGGGCCCACGGGTTCGGGCAAGTCCACCACGCTGGCGGCGATGGTGGATTACTGCAATCGCAACCGCAAAGACCACATCATCACGCTGGAAGATCCGATAGAATTCGTGCACGAAAGCAAGAGCTGCCTGGTTAACCACCGCGAAGTGGGGGTGCATACCAAATCATTCGCGTCGGGGTTGCGCGGGGCCTTGCGCGAAGACCCGGACATCATCCTGGTGGGTGAAATGCGGGACCTGGAAACGATTGAGCTGGCGATCACCGCGGCGGCGACGGGCCACTTGGTATTCGGCACGCTGCACACGCAAAGCGCGGCCAAGACGGTGGACCGTATCATTGACGTGTTTCCGGCCGAGCAGCAGAACAAAATCCGCCAGACGCTGTCCGAGGCGCTGAAGGGGGTGGTGGCGCAGACGTTGTTCAAGCGCCGGGACCAGAAGGGCCGGGTGGCGGCGTTTGAGATCCTGGTATTCAACACGGCGGTGGCCAACCTGGTGCGCGAGGGCAAAACGCACCAGATTCACGGCATGATTCAGGTGGGCAAGAAACTGGGCAACCAGCCGCTGGATGACCACATCATGGAACACGTGCGGATGAAACGCATCACGCCCGAGGACGCCTACGACCGGGCGCTGGACCGGAAGAAATTCCGCCCACTGCTGGCGCATCCGCCCGAGGAAGACGACGCGACCTGATTATGCGACGGCCCGAATTGGACCAAGTTCTCACGACGATGCTGGCATCGCAGCCGGAGGTTTCCGACGTGCTGTTTACGGTGGACCGGCCGCCGCAAGTGGAGGCCTACGGCGAACTCAAGCCCGTGGCGCTGGACCCGCCAATCGAAAAGCTCACGTCGTATCAGATCGAGACCATCGCGCTCAACATCATCGGCGACAATCTCTGGCAGATCGAGGACCTGCTGCGCCACGGATCCTGCGACGCCTCCTATGGACTCACGGACCAGGCGCGTCTCCGCGTGAACGTCTTTTCCCAGCGCGGGAACTATTCCATCGTCTGCCGCCAGCTTAATTCCGTCATCCCGACGCTGGAGAAACTGAATTTCCCCGAAATCTTCCTGAACATTCCGAGGGAAAAGACCGGGCTGGTGCTGGTGACGGGCGCGACGGGATCGGGCAAGTCCACGACGCTGGCGGCGATCCTCAACGAGATCAACCGCACCAAGGCGGTACACGTGGTGACGCTGGAGGACCCGATTGAATACGTGCACACGCACGAGCGGGCGACGTTCAACCAGCGCGAACTTGGGGTTGACTTTGATACGTATGTCAACGGTCTGCGGGCGGCGTTGCGGCAGGCGCCCAAAGTGATTCTGGTGGGGGAGATGCGCGACCGCGAAACGGTGCGCATTGCGCTGAGCGCGGCGGAGACCGGCCATCTGGTATTGAGCACGCTGCACACCATCAACGCGGGCGAAACCATCAACCGCATACTGGGCATGTTCGAACCCGAGGACCAGGAGCAAATCCGGGTGCGGCTGGCCGACTCGTTGCGGTGGGTCATCAGCCAGCGGCTGGTGCCCAAGGCCGGCGGCGCGCGTTATGCGCTGCTGGAAATCATGGGCGCGAACCTGCGGACGCAGGAAGCCATCCGGCTGGGCGAAAGCGAAGGCAAGACGTTTTACGAAATCATCGAGTCCAGCTACCCGTTCGGCTGGCGCACGTTTGACCATGCCTGCATGGCAGCCTACGAAGCGGGCATCATTACCGAGGAAACGGCCCTGCTCTATTGCACCAAGCGCAGCGTGGTTTCACGCGGCATAGACAACGTTAAAAAGGCCCGTGGCGAAATGAGCACCACGATGGGGGCGCTGCGGATGAAAGTCGCGCTGAACGAGGCGCCGCCCATGCTCAAGCTCAAATAATCATGCACGAAGGTTTTGATTTTGTCAGTACCGAGGACAAACCGGCCTTGATCGCCTTTTCCACGCCCGAGTGGCTCGAGGCGGCCAGGAGCGCGTTGGTGGAACTGGGCTACAAGGTCCACACGGCCGCCACCCACAGC
>JBEKMW010000041.1:0-34889 GCA_049523455.1 Verrucomicrobiota bacterium
ATTTCCTGAAGGATTTCCTGACGGCGTTGCAGTGGTGTCATGGCTAATATCTATACTACTAGATATACAATGTCAAAAAAAATCTGCAAACCCTAGTCCTTGGACATTTTTGCAACGCACCCCCCATTGCGCATTGCGCGGGCTTGCGGCGCGGATGATTGACATTTAGAGTCTTGGGCGTGAGGTCATTCCGCTACGACGCCTTGGTGATTGGCTGTGGCCCCGGAGGCAGCAGCGCCGCCACGTTTCTTGCCCGCGCCGGCAAACATGTCCTGGTGCTCGAAAAGGAGATCTTCCCGCGGTTCCACATTGGCGAGTCGCTGTTGCCCTATAACCAGGCGATCTTCCGAGAAATGGGCGTGCTCCCGGCCATCCAGGCAGCAGGCTTCCCGCGCAAACTCGGCGCACAGTTTGTTCTCGGCAACGGTTCGCTCCGCACCCGTTTCATTTTCCGCCTGGGCAAGTTCACCCGCGAACCCGAAGTGGTCCAGGTCGAACGCGCCAAGTTTGACCATATCCTCATGCAACACGCCCGCGCTTCCGGGGCCGACGTGCGCGAGGGCTGGACTGTGTCGAAAACCATTTCGGATGCCGACGGTGTCAGGATTACCGCGCGCGATCCGGCCGGTCAAATCCACGAGTTCAGTGCTCCGTTAGTGATTGACGCCAGCGGGCGCGCCAATTTGACCGGCAACCAGTATGGGTTGCGCGAGGTGCATCCTCGCCTCAAGAAACTCGCCGTGTTCGGCCACTATACCGGCGTGTTACTGGATGACGGTGACGCGGGCGGCGACACCATCATCATGCGGCTGGAAAACAAGTGGTTTTGGATCATCCCGATTTCCGCGGAAAAGACCAGCGTGGGTCTGGTCATTGACAAGCAGGAGTTTGCAGACAGCACCGGCACCCCGCCGGAGATCTTCCAGCGCTGGGTCGAGTCCAGCCCGGTGGTGCGCAAGCGCATGGTGACAGCGCAGCTCGTGAGCCCGATGCAAACCACCACCGACTTCAGCTATCGCAACCGCCGTTTGATCGGCCCGCGGCTGCTGCGCGTGGGCGATGCCGCCGGTTTCATGGACCCCATTTTTTCCGCCGGCGTGTATCTGGCCATGTGGTCGGGCAAACTCGCCGCCGGCGCCGTCCAGGATGCGCTGGCCCGCGGCGACGATGGCGCGCGGCGGTTTTTGAAATATGAAAAGCGCGTCCGGGCGGGGATGGATTTTTACTGGCAGATGGTGGAGCATTACTACACCAAACCGTTCATGGAACTGTTCCTGCAACCGCGCCAGCACGTGAACCTGCCGGACGCCGTGAATGCCGTGCTTGCCGGCGAACTGGAAGGCGGCTGGCGCTTGCGCTGGCGGTTGCGTTATTTTTTCTTTCTGGTCAAGTGGCAGGCGCGCCATCCCATGGTGCCCACCATCACGTTTGCGCCCTTGCGCGCCCCCGTCCCGACTGCCTCCATCCAATGAACGGAACACCGAGCATTCCGCCCTCAACGCCGACCCCGCCAACGTCGTCCCCACGAAGCCCATTGGATGTTCGATGTTCGATGTTTCCGGTTCATGGGAAGGGCCGGGGTAAGAGGCTGACTCTATCCTCGATCCTCCATCCTCTATCTCCACTCCTCCCCGCGACCCTGCTGGCATTGCTGCTCGTCTCCTGCCGCACCGCCCCGTTGCCGCCGATTAATCTCTCGGCGCCCGGCTGGCATGTCATGCAGGGCCAGGCGGTTTGGAAGCCGAACCGCGCCCGCCCCGAACTGGCCGGCGACCTTTTGCTGGCCACGAACGACAATGGCAATTTATTTGTCCAGTTCACCAAAAGCCCTTTTCCGCTGGTGAGCGCGCAAGTTGCCGATGGCCGCTGGCAGATTGAATCCGGCCCGAAGGCACGCACCTGGGGAGGACACGGCACGGGTCCGAACCGCGTCGGCTGGTTTCAATTGCCGGGTGCGCTGGCCGGCGGCAAGCCCGCAGCGCCGTGGCAATTCCAGCGCCCGACGGCCAATTCATGGCGCCTGGAAAACCCGCAGACTGGCGAAACCTTGGAGGGTGAATTGTTCCAATGAACCGCCATTGGTTTCGCTGGTGGTGGCTGCTGTTTCTGGTCCCGATTGCCGCCGGACTCGCACGGCTGCATTTTGATACCGACGTGCTCGACCTGTTGCCCGCCCATCTCCCCGCGGTGACCGGCCTCAAAATCTACCAGGAACATTTCACCCGCACGCGCGAACTGGTCGTCACCGTCAAGGCGCCGGATGCCGACAGCGCCGACAGCGCCGCGCGTTCCATCGCCGAATCCCTGCGCCGGCAAACCAGTCTCGTCTCCGACGTCATTTGGCAACCGCCCTGGCTGGAGCATCCCGAACAAATGGCCGAACTCATCGGTTACTTGTGGTTGAACCAGCCGCCGGAAAAGTTCCGCCAACTCGCAGGCCGGCTGGCCGAAACCAATCTGGCCGCCGTGTTGGCGGAAACGCGCGAGCAATTGGCCACCACCATGTCGCCCACCGACCTGGCGCAGTTGGGCTACGATCCGTTTGGCCTGACCCGGCTACCCGAAAGCGTGGCCGGAGCCGCTCCGGGTCTCGGCAACGGCCAACAGATTTTCGCGTCCCCTGACGGCAAGTTCCGCATTCTCTTCGTCGAGGCCCGCGGCGATTTGACTAATTACCGCCAAAGCACCGACTGGCTCAATGCGATCAAGCAAATCGTGAGCGCCGCGGCGCCGGCCACCAACGGCGTGGCCGTTGGTTACACCGGGCGGCCGGCGTTTGTCGCCGAAATTTCAGCCGGCATGAAGCACGACATCGGCTTTTCCGTGGGCGGCACCTCGGTGATCATCGCCGCTTTGTTCTGGATCGCGCATCGGCGCTGGCGTCCCATGTTGTGGCTGTTGACGTTGTTGGCGCTCATCCTGGCCGCCACGTTGGCGCTCGGCGGCCTGATTTTCGGCGCTGTCAACGTCCTTAGCATGGGATTTGCCGCGATTTTACTCGGTCTGGCCGTGGATTATGCCCTGGTCCATTACCAGGAAGCGCTGGCGCGTCCAGAACTGACAATTCCCGAAATCCGCCACGACATCGCGCCGGCCATCTTCTGGGCCGCGGTCACAACCATTTCCGCTTTTCTCGTTCTGAACTTTGGCGGGCTGCCCGGCCTGGCGCAACTCGGCACGCTCGTCGGCATCGGCGTCGCCCTTTCGGCCTGCGTCATGATCTTCGCCTTCCTGCCGCCGCTGTTCCCCCAAAGGATGAGACCTCGTAGCGCCACGGTAGGGCGCGTCACTCCGTGCGCGCCGCCGTCCCTGGCACAAGCTGGGATGAGGGGCAAAATCGTCTTCATCATCACGGCCATTCTGCTGGTCGCCTGCGCCGCAATTTTATTTTCCGGCCTGCCCCGGCTGGATTCGACCGCGGACGCCTTGCAGCCGCGGAACAGTCCGGCCACGGTCGCGCTCAACGCCGTCGAGGCAAACCTTTCGCAACAGCATGATTCGGTCTGGCTGATTGTCGCCGGGCATAGCGAGAGCGACGTGGCGCAGAAGCTGGACGCCATTCAGGCACTGCTTGAGCAAGCAGTTTCCAATCGGACGCTCTCCGGCTTCGCCTCGCCGGCGGCGCTTTGGCCGCGGCCCGTCTCTCAGGCCGCCAATCGTGCCGCGGCAGAGCAATTGGTGCGCGAACGGGACGCGCTGCACGCGGCGGCCCTGGCCGGTGGATTCGCGGAAAATGCGCTGGGATTGGCCGATGGCGTTCTGGATACCTGGCGGCGCGCCACCGCCAGCACGAATGTTTTCTGGCCCGCCAATCCACTGTGCTCGTGGATGTTGAGCAAGCTTGCCGTGCGCACCACCAACCAGTGCTTCGCCGCATCCTTTCTTTATCCTGCTGCCAAAAATGTTTCGCTCGCGCCGCTCGCTGCGCAAATGCCACGCGACGGCGTCTGGATGTCGAGCTGGGAACGCCTCGGCCAAACGGTCCTCGACGCCGTCACCGCCAACATGTGGAAAGTCCTGTTGCCCATGGTCGGCCTGGTGTTCCTCTCACTATGGCTCGCCTTCCGGCAGCCCGTGGAAATTCTCTTGAGCCTTGCCGTTTTGACCGTGAGTGGAATTTGCCTGCTGGCAGTGATGAAGCTTTTCGGCTGGTCGTGGAATCTGCTCAACCTCATGGCGTTGCCGTTGATTCTCGGTACCGGTGTGGACTACAGCATCTTTATGCAACTCGCGCTGCGGCGCTACGGCGGCGACCAGCGCATGGCGCATCGGGCCGTGGGCAGGGCATTGCTGCTGTGCGGCGGCACGGCGATGTCCGGATTCGGGTCGCTCGGTTTCTCCAGCAATGCCGGCATGGCCAGCCTGGGCCGGGTCTGCGCCGTCGGCATCGCTTGCAACATGCTGATTTCCGTCTTTTTACTCCCTAATTGGTGGCGGATTTTCCGCTCAAACTTTATCCGCCTTTATCAGGCCCCGGCGTCGGCCGCAGAGCAGTGGGTAAAGGCCACCAACGGCCAGTCGTCATCGCCCTCATCGCTCTATGGCCCGCGTTTGTGGCAAATGGGTCTGCTGTTGGCCCGCTTTTTGCCTGCATCAATTTGCACCGCGTTGGCCCGGTGCGCCGGCGCCCTCTACTGGCTGCTGGCGCCGCATCGCCGAAAAATCGTCAGGGACAATCTCCTGCCGGTATTCGGCGGCGACCGCGCCTTGACCACCCGTTCGACGCGCGCGTTGTTCGCTGAATTTGCCCTGAAGCTCGCGGATTTGTGGCGTTACGAAAGCGGCGTCACCTCCAGCGATCTGACTCGCAACTGGAGCGGCTGGGAGCATTTCACCGCCGCCCAGGCACGCGGGCGCGGAGTGTTGTTTGTCACGCCGCACCTCGGCAACTGGGAACTGGGCGGCGCCTTCCTCGTCCGGCACGGCTACCAACTGCTGGTTCTGACCCAGGCCGAGCCGGACCAGAAATTGACCGCGTTGCGCCAGGCTTCCCGCGCCCGCTGGGGCGTCGAAACGCTGGTGGTGGGCGAGGATGCTTTCGCCTTCGTCGAAATCATCAAACGCCTTCAGGCCGGCGCGACGGTGGCGTTGTTGGTGGATCGTCCGCCGCCGCCGACGGCCGTCACGGTGGACCTGTTCGGCCGGCCGTTCCTGGCATCCATCGCCGTCGCCGAACTGGCCCGCGCATCCGGTTGCGCGATTCTGCCGGGTTACATCGTGCGCGAGGACGGCGGCTACTTGGCGCGCATTCTGCCGGAAATCACCTACGACCGCGCCGCCATCGCCACCCGCGCCCAACGTCTCAAGCTTACCCAGGAAATCCTGCGTGCCTTCGAGCCCGCCATCCGCCAACATGCCGCCCAATGGTATCACTTCGTGCCCATTTGGCCGGAGAAAGACCGATCATGAACACAGCACCATCAACATTGAAGGCAGCGGCAGACTATCTCTTTGCGAATGAACGTTCGACAACCGCCGTCACAGGCAAAGGCACCGCTGTGCGACGGCGGACCATTCCCCCTCTCCTGGGGGAGAGGGCCGGGGTGAGGGCGAGTGTCCCTTCGCGCAGCCATGCGCCATTCGCCACCATTGGATGTTGGATGTTGGATGTTGGGTGTTGGATGTTCTCTCCTGACTCGTTCTCGCGTTTCCGCCTTGGCCGTTCTTTGGCCGCCTGCATTTTCGTGGCATCACAAACGGCATTCGCCGCCGATACCAACGCGGTTTTGGATTCCTGGTATGCCGCGCAAAAAAACCTGCACTCATGGTCGGCCGATTTCACCCAGACCCGGACGCTTAAAACACTCACGCAACCGCTCGCCACGACCGGGCACCTGGATTTTGCCATGCCGGACCAATTTCGCTGGGTCATCGGCAACCCTCCGCGCACCATCGCCTTGCGGCAGGACGACAAGATGTTTGTGATTTATCCGCTGCTCAAGCGGGCGGAGGAATATCCCCTCGGCCGGAATACGCCGCAACAGTGGCGCGACATGATGTCGTTGTTGCAGGCCGGTTTTCCGACCAGCCGCCAGCAATTCGAGGCGGAATTTGAAGTCCTGTCGCTCACCCAAACCAACAGCGCTTGGCAATTGGCCCTGCAGCCTCAAGCCCGGCTCGCCCGGCAAATGATGCCGGAACTGCGGCTCGGTCTGGCAACCAATGATTTCTCGCTCGTCAGCACGGAAATGGTTTTTGCGGATGGCTCTCGCATGCAAAGCGATTTCACGCACTCCGTTTTGAATCCCGTGCTGGACAACAAATTATTCGAATGGCAGCCGCCGGCGGATTTCACCGTCACGGAGCCGTTGCGAAAATAATTTGGTCTCACGCGAAAATGGGGGAACGATCTTCAACGCAATCCTTTCAGGATTGCGTTGAAGAATCGCAATCCGCGTTTCATCGTCGCAAAGAAAACAAACGGCTAACTATGGATAATTTGACCACCGCCCTGAATTTTCTTCCGCACGGCGTGGAATTCCGCTTCCTCGACCGGGTGGTACAACTGGACGCCGGCCGGAGTGGCGCGGGCGAATACACCGTGCGCGGCGACGAGCCGTTTTTGCGCGGCCATTTTCCCGGCGAACCGATTTTTCCCGGCGTGCTGTTGATCGAAGCCGCGGCCCAACTCGCGGGCGTCGTGGCCCAGAGCGACCCGAAGATCCCGCCGCTGGCCGGACTCAAACTCACTGCCTTGCGCAACGTCAAGATCTTCGGCACCGCCCGGCCCGGCGAGGCCATTCGGCTCGAAGCGAAAATTACCGGGCGTTTGGGCAATCTGATTCAGGCGCAAGCCAGCGCCCTAGTCGCCGGCAAAACCGTTTTGACGGCGGAGCTAACCTTGAGCGGACAATCGTAGCGGCGGGCTTCCCAGCCCGGCGGAATTATCTTTGGCAAGCTGGGTGCCTTTGAAATTTTGCAGGGATTTCCGCGATCAATGATTCGCCGGGCGGCAGAGATGCCGCCCTCTCCGTCAGGCAGGGATGCCTGACGCCACAGCAATCTGGTCACCCCTGGGCGGGGGCCAATGATTTGGCGTCTGCCAGCGCGGTTTCGAGCGACTCTTTCGGCAGCCACCAGCGCAACAGCGGACCGCACATGGCCGTGGTCAACAATGCCATGATCACCAGCATCGTGAACAGGGCCGGCGTCAGCAGCTTCAATTCCAGGCCGATATTGATCGCGATGAGCGCCATGAGCGCGCGGGTGTTCATCAGCGCGGCGATGCAACCCGCGTCGCGCACAGTCCGGCCGGTGACGCGCGCACCCAGGTAACAGCCGCCCAGCTTGCCGATGACCGCGGCCGCCAGCACGACTCCGCAGGCGAGCCACGCCTCGGAATTGTGCAGCAAACCGACGCGCGTGTTCAGGCCCGTGTTGGTGAAGAAAATCGGCACGAACGCAACCATCACCACGTCGGCAAATCGTGTCCGCCAGGCCTTGACCAGGCCGGTTTCCTGGTGCAGCGAGGTGCCAAACAGAAAAGCACCAAAAATCACGAAGATTCCCAATTCATGCGTCGCCAGGCTGCACGCAAACAACCCGATGAGCAGCAGCGCCAGAAACGACGCCGGCATTTCATTGCCGTTCGGATCGCAGACGGTCCGGTGCCAAAGCCGGCGCAGTGCCGGGCCGATCACTGTTTGCAACAACAGAAAAAAGGCCCCGATACCGGCGGCTTGCACCAGCAAATGCCAGGGATTGAACCCCGAAGTAACCATCGCCGTCGCCAGCCCGAGCAAGACCCAGCCGATAACATCGTCCACCGCCGCCGCGCTGATGCCCATGGCGCCGATCGGAGTGCGTTCCAGTTTCATCTCAAGCAATATCCTGCCCATGATCGGCAGCGCGGAAATCGAGAGCGCGATGCACAGAAAGAATTGGAAGCCGAACCGCGGCGAGTCCGGCGCAAAACGCTCGTGCAGCCACGGCCCGATGGCCAGGCCGCAGGCGAAGGGCGCGGCCATGCCGAGAAGGGAAACCACCGTGACCGTTCGTGATTTCGTGCGCAAATGGCTGTAGTCGAACTCCATTCCCACTTGGAACAGCAGAAAAATCAGGCCCAGTTGCCCGAGCAGTTGCAGCGACGTTTGGGTCGCCGGCGGAAACAGCGCCGGCCAATGCTGCGGCCAGAGGGCGCCCAGCGCCGACGGCCCCAGCAGGATGCCCGCGGTGATTTCGCCCACCGCCAGCGGCTGGTTCAAGTAGCGCCGCCCCAGCCGGCCAAACGCCCACGCCGCCGCAATGATGATCATCCATTGCAGCAAAACCAGCTTGAGATGGCCCTCGATGGCGGCCGGGTTCATATCGGCTTTTTCCGCAGTAAACCCGTTTCGCAGTCAGTGCAAGTATAATTTATCTCAAATATCAGTTCTCGTCACAACCCCTGCGCGCATGGCGGCAGTGGCTCACGTTGGTTGGCAGGGCGGAGCTGCTGCTCCGCCACAACGGCCACGGAATTGTTGAAAACGCTCTAGCCGGAGAGCAGCCAACGGCACGCGTTGAGCCAGAGCGGCCGATATTGCTTCCAAAACACAATATTGCAGCCCCAATGTGGCGCGGGATCAGATGTATAGGCCAGTACGCGGCCGCGGCCAAACTGGCCGACGGCGATCGCCGGGTCCCCCTCGGGTTGCCACCGCGCGATCACCGGACAGCCTTCGCGCGGGCGCACGCGGTTATACCCCAAAACGGGCGGCATGCTGGACAGCCTCAATCCTTTGAGGAGCGGATGGTCCTTCACCAGCGGCTCCGCCCGGAATCCTTCGGTGCTTTCGCGCAGATCTTCGTAGTCCAGGCAATGGACTGGGAGTATCTCACGCAAGGGTGTGCGGCCCCAACCGCCTTTGCCCAGTTCACCGTTGAAGCTCAGCCAGCCTCCCAGGAACATCACGTGCTTGCCGGCCTTGACCGCGTCCACCGTCAGTTTCGTGCGGTCGGGAAAGGTCAGCACGCGCGTGCCAAAGAGTTTCCGGTTGAAGAACGCCGGATTGAGCTGGAAGTTCTTCGCCTCCACGTCGGAGAAAATGAGGATATCGTGTTCGGCCAGGACGCTTTCGTAACCGCCCGGCTCCAGGTTATAGAAGTCCCACGTCGGCACACTCTTGACCTGAAACGCGCGGTCGCCTTCAATCGCTTCCAGCAGCCAATGGCCGTAATTGATGAAGTCCAAACCCTTGACGGCATGGTTGAAGGGTGTTTCCGCGTAAACCGGACCGAGCTGCACGGCCCAATCCCCGACATAATAGACTTTTTTCATAAAAGGTGGCCTGGCGTTGGTGGTGTGTCTCTTGGCTCCGCGTCCCGCAGTGACCGGCCAATTCCCAACCCGCCACGCGCGATCACCGGACAGCCTTCGCGCGGGCGCACGCGGTTACACCCCAAAACGGGCGGCATGCTGGACAGCCTCAATCTTTTGAGCAGTGGATGGTCCTTCATCACCGGCTCCGCCCGGAGTCCTTCAGTGCTTTCACATATTCGCGTTGCTTTCTCAGCGCATTTCTCCATCATCTCAATATCAGGTTGCAATATAAGCGAAACGATTGTCACCTTTTGATTTGCCAAGTCAAGCGAGGGCCAGTATGAAAGTTGAAAAAACCGACGGCTTGCGCCACGGCCAATGCCCCTGTTCCCATGATATCGTCCTGCCACCTTCACCGTTGCCTTCTCTTGGTTTACGGGACATCATCATTGTCTTGGTTGTCGCGTGGGCGGCCAGGCTGGCATTTATGCTGCTCCTTCCTCCCGGCGCCCGTTCTACCGACGTCTTCTCGTGGGAAACCGTGGCGAAGATTTTGGCTGCCGGCGGAAATCCCTATCAAGCCACCACCGTGTTGAACTGGCCACCGCTTTGGATGCAATTGCTTTTCTGTCTTTCCAAGGTCTCTGTGGCCCTCGGAGTTCCCTTCCTTCGCGTGCTTCAGATTTTTCTCATCCTGGTTGAATCGGTGGTCATGGTTTTGACGATAAAGCTGATTCGCGACGTTGAACCAACCACCACCAACGCACGCCAAATTGCCCTTATCGGTCTGGCGCTTAATCCGATTGCGGTTCTCCTGGTTTGTCAGCACTGTAACTTCGATGTGCTCGTGGCCTTATGGCTGATGCTTTTTATGAACAGTTTGCTCCGCTACAACCGGACGGAAAATGTCACCCATTGGTTGAGCGCGTGTCTGTTTCTTGGACTCGGCATCCTCACCAAAACGGTCCCGCTTCTCCTCGTACCCATGCTCGCGGGCGGCTTTCGTCGGGCAACGGCGACTTCCAGATTTATCGGGTCGGCCTTGCTGCTCGGACCGGTTACTCTGGGCATGAGCATCATTTTTGTTCTGGCTCCTGCTGATGTCACCAGCAAGGTCTTGCTCTACCATTCCCAGGTGGGCGCCTTTGGCATCCCGGGCCTCATTCGTATGGCGTTGAATGATGAGTATAGGAGGGTTTATAACCTGGTGTTTTGTGGATTATTATTGACGGGGTTCATATTATTGTCGCTTTTGTTTTGGCGCCGGCATTGCTTCGGGAACCGGGAGACGGTTCTGTTCGCGGCGATTTTATTGGCGGCCATTCCTTGTCTGGGGCCGGGATACGCTACGCAGTACATCTATTGGTTCATGCCCTTCCTGGTTGCTACGTACGCTTTTTTCACCCGTCAATGGCGGGTCGTGCTGGCCGGTTTTGCTCTGATAGCTGTATGCACTTATCTCTTCGAATATGCGGTTTTGCCGGAATATGGGTCTGGTCTTTTGTATGTTTTGTATCCCGCCAGCTTGGCGGGGCCGGACCAATCTGCGGTTGTGCTCCCGTCTTTTTATAATAATTTCCCACTTGTCAAGTATCTGGCCTCGGCAAGAGCTCACACGTTGCTCCAGATTCCAATTTTTGTTGCTTATCTGGCCGTGCTGGTTTTTGGTGGCCGCATTCTTTGCCGGCAGATTTTCCCTTTGCGCCGCCGTGGAGTTTTGGAGTAATGGATGGCCTGAGCCGGAATGATTCAGATGTTTATTTCAACCACGCCTGAAACTCCGGGCTCTGGCACAGACGCTGGGCCAGCAGTTCATATCCCTGGGTGAGCGGATGGCTGGCGTCCGCGTAGAGTGCGCTGGGCAAAGTTTCGGGCACGACGTGCGCGACGTGGTTCTGGTCCAGCCACGCGGCCATGCCGTCGCGGGTTTTGCGGTACGCTGGGAGGTTCTCTTGGGCGATCATGTGCTCGTTGAACGGGCCCAGCACCACCAATACATCGTCGCCGCGCCGTTGCAAGCGGCTGACCAGGTGCTGGAAAGCGTGCCATTGCAACGAACTGTCCAGCGGGACCCAGTCAAAATCGGTCGGCTGGTTGCCATCGGCAAACCACGGCTTGTGGCGCGGGCTTTGTGGGCCGCGCTGCGGATCGGGATCGGGCGCCGACGGAACGCGCAGCGTGATTTGCGCGAACGGGCAGCGATAGGAATTCGGGTAATGCGGAGGATCCCGACCGTCATCGGCAAGGGTCCACGCGGGAATACTGTGCTGATCGAAATAGGCGCATTGCAAGTGGTTGACCCAGGCCAGGAACGGAACCTCGCGTTCGACCACGGCCGTGAGCCGTTCGTTGGCGTCGGCCCGGTAACACGGAATTTTGGGAAAGAATTGGGGCACGAGGCGCGAGTGGTTAAAGGTCTGCTCCTTGGGCGCGCTGAGGTCCGCCTTGGGACTGCTCATCCAAAGCAGGTTGCAGTGCAGGATGATTTGGCGGTGCCGCAGCGGCCGGCCAAAATAGTCGTCCAAACCATCCAGCGCCAGCGGGAAGAGGCCGTTTACGCCGCCATTGATGAACCTGCTCGGCTGGCCGGTCTCGCGATCCAGGAAATGCGACAGCGTCCCGTCCGGCAGCACATACTCCCCCCAGACCATGGAATCGCCCAGTACGACGATGGCGGAAGGATTGGTGATTCGTTCCAGGCGGCGCTGATAGAGCCAATAGTCGTTGCTGAGCGTGTACGGCAGCCGGTAATCCGGCGGGATGTCGAAACGCTCGATTTTCTTCCAGAACCACGGCGTCAACGCGGCGACTCCCACGAGAATGGCCCAGACGAGCAGCCATTGCCGCGCCGACAACCGCACTTCGGTGGCGCCAAAGGGGACCGGGTCCCACGCGGTCTGGCTTTCAGATCGGGTCGCTGTGGCGTCTTTGGATGGCTCGTTCATTTAGAACTGGAAGTAGATGAACACGCCGCCGCCCGAGGAGCAGAGGCAAAGGTAGAGGACGATGACCACCGCCAGGCCCACCCGCACGAATCCGTGCCGGAGGAAACCACGCACCCGGGATTCGTACAGGAACTGGTAAAGCCAAACGCCGGCAACCAGCGCGAGCATGAGCAACGGGATTTGCGGGTCTCGCCAGGCCGCTGTGAAGATGCGCCGCACAATCAGCCGCGCGTCGCCAAGCGATTCGGCCCGGAAGAAAATCCAGGCGAAGCAGACATAAAGAAACACCCACGATTGCTTGAACAGCCGCGGCACCCGTTCCCGGTAAATGGCGGAACGCTCCAGCACGCGCGTCAGCATGACCCCCGCACCGTGCAGGGCGCCCCAGATGACAAAGGTCCAGGCGGCGCCATGCCAAAAGCCCGAGATCAGGAACGTGATCAGCAGGTTGCGGTAGGTGTTGAATGGGCCGCGCCGGTTGCCGCCCAGTGGAATATAGACATAGTCCCGGAACCACGTGGAAAGGCTGATGTGCCAGCGCGTCCAGAAATCACCCAGACCGGTCGCCAGATAGGGATGGTTGAAGTTCAGGATGAGATGGAATCCCATGAGCCGGGCCACCCCGCGGGCCATGTCGGTGTAACCGCTGAAGTCGCAATAGATCTGCCAGGCAAAGGCAAAGGTGGCGAGCATGAGGGCCGGGGCGCCGCAGGCGGCAGGGTTGTCATAAACCCGCTCCACGTAAAAGGCCAGATAGTTGGCCACCGCCAATTTCTTGAAGAGGCCCACGAGAAAGAGCGAAAGGCCGTCGGTGATATTTCCCAACTGAAAGGGCGGGAACTGGCGCAATTGGGGCAGGAGATGTTTGGCGCGCTGGATGGGGCCGGCCATGAGCTGCGGGAAGAAGCAAACAAATGTGGCGAAACGCAGAAAGTTGCGCTCGCGATCCACATTGCCGCGGTAAAAATCAATGGTGTAACTCAGCGATTGAAAGGTGAAAAACGAAATGCCCACCGGCAGCACATAGTTCAAGCCAAAGGGCATCAGCGTGGACGGGTCCGGCAGTTTCAGCGAGAGATGGACCCACGAAAGGAGGGCGTTGAGATTTTCGCTCACGAAGCGTGCGTATTTGAAGAACAGCAGCAAGGCGAGGTTGTTGGCGACGCTGATAAACAGCCAGGTGCGGCGGCTGCGGAACAGCGCGCCCAACGCCATGAGCAGGCAAATGAAACCGAGCGCGACCATCGCCGGCCGCACCGTGTGGGGGCCGGCGAGCGTGAGCGTGAGGCTGCCAAGGGTGGCCAGCGTGGCCACGAGAAAGGCGTTGCGCAGGACGGGTTCGTCAAAACGCAGCCGCGTCAGCCGCGCGAGCACATCCACCCTCTGCCGTTGGCGGGGACAATGGTCCATGAGCACCACCAGGCAAAAGTCGAGCACGGTGGAGTAGGCGACCAGCAGGAGGTAGTAGGGATTCCACCAGCCGTAAAAGAAATAGGAGGCGATCGCCAGCCACGCCAGCCACCAGCGCGTTCGCTGCAAGGCGAAAAAGACGGGCAGGACGATCAGCAGAAAAATCAGGAACGGCCAGGTGTAAAACAACATAGAGGCGTGCCTGGCCTAAATGGTTTGGGAAGCTCTCACTTTGCGCCGCCCAAGAGTTGTTGCAACTCCTCCGGCGTGGCGCGGCGCACGCACCGGAAGCCGCAATAGTCCGTATAGAAGCAGGCGTCGGTGTCGCCGGTGCGCTCGGCCTGCCGGAAGGAAGCGCGGCACATGTCCGCCGTGGCCTTCCAACTGCCGCCGCGCAGCACCCGCTTGACGTCGTGACCCGGGTTCGGCGGGCCGCGCGGATCCAACTCCGGGCTTTCCCGGTAGTAGCTCGGACTATAAACGTCCTCGCACCATTCGGAGACGTTGCCGTACATGTCATAGAGGCCCCAGCCATTCGGTTTTTTCTCACCCACGGGATGGGTGCGTTGGTCGGCGTTATCGGCGTACCAGGCATATTGCCGAAGTTTGTCCGGCGGCGCGAAATCGTACGCCCCTTGGGTGCCGGCGCGGCAGGCGTATTCCCATTCAGCCTCGGTGGGCAGGCGATAACCATCGGCTGAGTAATCGCAGTCCCAGTCCGGTGTCTTTTCATTGTAACAGGGCTTGAGACCTTCGAGCCGCGACCGCTCATTGCAGTAGCCCTTGGCGTCCAGCCAGCGGACCCGTTCCACCGGCTGTTTCGGGCTCTCCTGCCAGTGTGAGGGGTCCGGCAATTGCACCTGGGCAAACATCTCGTGAGTCACCAGGAATCTGTCCATGAGCAAAGCGCTCACGCGCACCTTATGCACCGGCGCTTCATCGGGATTGCCGTCACTGCTGCCCATCAGGAATTCGCCTCCAGGCAGGTAAATCATACTGACGCCGGATTTCGTGGTCACCTCGACCGGGCTGGTGAGGCTCGATAATCCGGCGGCGTGCTCCGCTCCTCCGCTGGTAGGCGGCGCCTGGCCGGACTTGCCACAGCCGTTCAGCACCGCCGTCAGCGGAATAAGCGGAATCAGCACGAACCAACGTTGCCGGACCATATTCACATCAACTCACCTGCCTTACCGCTTCGCCCGGAACCAGGCCGGCTGTTTGTTGCTGAAACCGTTCGTCGTGAGCATCACCCAATCCGCTTCGCCTGATTTGTTCAGGTCCAGATCCCCATCGCGATCCGCCGCCACGACGTAGAGATTCCAGCCGGGCGCATAGACCCCCACCACCTCGCAAGCGGCCTGAAAAGTTCCCGGTTTGGTTGGGTCGCCTTCCCCATCCGGTCCGCGGCTGAACGCCAGGAACCGGCTGTCGGGCGACCAATGGACGTGGTAAATCTTGTCCTTATGGTCCCAGAGCCGCAGGCGCCACTGGCCCATGGCGGGCCGGTCGGAATCCAGGTTGATCGGGGCGACGGCGATTTCATGGTCGCCCGCGCCCCACGCGATCTGCTGTCCGTCCGGACTCAAGTCCGGGCGGCAGCCGGGAATTTTCAGATTGATGATATTTGTGCCCCGCGCCTCGATCAGCAGGATGGTATGGCTGTAGCCCATGCCCGCATGCACGGTGGCCACAATCCATTTTCCATTGGCCGACCAGCAGGGATTGTACAAATGCCGTAGGTTGGCGCTGTTGACGTGCGGAGTGATGGTCCCGGTGGCCAGATCGTAGAAACTCATTCCCTTGGTGTAGTAATCAATGACGTCGAACTTGGGATATTCCTGGGGCAGGAAACCGATCACCTTGCCATCCGGACTCCAAAAGGCCTCGCGGGCGTGGTCGGCCAGTTTACGCCGGTGTTTTCCGTTGACGTCCATCACCCAGAGACTCCGCACCGCGTCGCGTCCTTCCCCCTCATCCACGGCGAAGCACATTTTGGTTCCGTCCGGCGAAATCTGCGGGTAGTGCTCGTTCACCGAAGGAGTGTGGGTCAGGTTCACGTCGTGGGTGCCGTCGGGGTCCATCACGAAGATTTCCCAGTTGTTGTTCACATAGGATTCGTAGGCGATCTTGAAGGGGAGGGCCTTCAGTCTTTCGCGCAACGGTGCCTGTGCCTGCGCCGGCTCGACGAATCCGGCCAAATTGACAATTAAGAGCGCGTAAACCAGCCACCACGGCATCGGACAGATGGGTCGTTTCATAAGCTTCGTTGCAGCATGAATCAATCCGTTGTTTTGGTTCAAGGAAAAATGCGGGATTTTCGCTTGATGCGGTAGGCCGCTTATGGTAGAACGGTTCAACGAAGGCGCATTCAGGCAAATCGGTTGTGCTCCTTCGTCGTAATTCAGAAACCATGCTTGATCCGGATGTGCACCGCAGCAAGACGCCGCCTGAAGGCAAGAGACCATTCCGGCCCTGTGGCATCAATTCGATTGGGCAGAGCGATGAGCAATGACGTTCCTAATGCGCCGGTTCCGCCTCGTCACCACTCCGGCCACCGGCGAAGTGGCGGTGGCTCACGTCATCAACGGCAACTTCGGGCTTTCACCGTCGTCTTGGTTATCCTCGCTGTGTTGTTGGTAGCCGGGCTGCTGTGGCTGGTGAACAAGTCGCAGCGGTGACGCGCGCGTTCGCGAAACCGGGCCCGGCCGCGGAACGTGGAATCATTGGCCCCGGCGCTTCGCGCATTTTTCTCTTTCGCAATCAGAGGATTTGGTTTATGATCTGCAGACACAAAGGGACCAAAGAGGCAATCAATCGGCTGGGATGCATGAATACCGACATCATCCATAAATGCGATCAGGGTGCGCTGGCCGGGCGCGTCTCGTTTGCGGAGAACCTGCGGAACCTTCGGACCGTCGGGGTGGAACGCTACCATGCCGATCTGGTGCGGATGGAAAAGACCTATTACAGCCGGAATGGCGATACGCACGTGGAAAAATTGGCGTTTCCGAACGTGCCGCCTATGGGCGATCAGTTTAACGTGGACGGCAACGTCAAAGCCATTCGCGCCATTCAGCAGCGGGAGATTGATTACCCGGAGTTTTTGCGGCGAATCATCCTGGGCGGTACGACCAGCTATTTCGTGTTTGTGGATGGCGGATGTGTCGCCTATTACGGCCGGCGGGGCGAATGCCACATCGAGCGATTGCCCGCCGCAGCATAGAAGAGAAACCATTGCGTCGTAGCGCAGGCTTCCAGCCTGCTGTATCGCCGATTTCCAATCGGCAGGGCCTCAGACTTTATTTTGCCAGTCCGTTAACGCCAAAAAAGCCTCCGTTCGATTTTTCGCCTGCATTGGGACCATGAACCTGATTGATCGGTTTATGGAGAGCGCAATGGTCATTTGCCTCGAAGCTCAATCGTCCATACTCCCACTCCTCCACCGGGCGTGTGATCAGGCGCAAGCGTCAGCGGAATCGAAACCACACCGTCCGAGTTGGCCGCGAAGGTTTCTGTGGAACGGGTTGGCGTTGACCAAATGTCCGTGACCGTGACCGTCTTCGGAGGCCACCCGCAGACGGCGGGCGAAAAGTTTGCCTGCACCTGCACCGGCCGGTCGGTCGGATTGCCGGCAATCAAAATCGCCTTTTCCGCATCCCATCGGACATAGGGTTTGGGAAGACCACTGGTTCCGTCACCTGCAGTAGGGACAGCGGCAATGCGCGGAGCGTCCGAGATCATTTCCGCAGCAAGGACATCAGCATATTCCCGGCGGATGGCAATCATGCGGGCGACGTCCTTGAGCATGGCCCGGTGTCGAGGTTGATCAACTTGCGGCCAGACGATCATTGACCCGTACAGCCAACGGCCTTTGCCGGGATTCTTTCCGCCAAAAAGGCCGGGTGACAGAGTGGGCAGGGGCTGGAAATCGCAATCAAATTCTTCGCCGGACATAAAAACCGGTATGGCCGGAGCAAATATGAAAGCATACCCAAAAACACATCTGCTCCCCTGCGCCACATACGGGTTTGAGTCCGGCGGGAACCCTTCCCACCCACCGTCGTGGCAGGAGAGTTGAAGACTTCCGAAATTACCTTTGACGCGCTGGTTTTCAAGCCGTGGACCCGGCGCGCCGTAGGCGGAAAGAATGAAACCGGCCATATCGGTGCCTGCCTGGGTAAGAGAAACCGCGGCATTGTTGGCGCGCGAGACCCTGAGGTAGGATTGCGAGAAATCAGTCGTGCCCGCAATCAATTCACTGGGTTCCGGACAAATGACAATCGGATGCCCTGCGGCCGCGCAGCGCCGGCGGATCTCCAGCCACAAATCGGGGCGGAAGAGGCTCACATCCACCCGGAAACCGTCCACGCCATAGCGGGTTGCCGTGTCCACCCAACCTTCCACCCACCATCGGTCGAGGGCGGGATTCCGGGCCTTCCAGTCGTAATCGGTCATGCCCCAGGTGCCGCCCTTGAACCAATCCGGATGTTCCTTGATCAGCGGGCTGTTGTTCATGACGCCGTGTGAGATCACATCGAGCAAGACGTGGATCCCCGCCCGGTGGAACGCGCCGATCAATTCCTTGAATTCATCCGCAGTGCCCAGCGAGGGATCCATCCTGAACGGATCTACACAGGCGTATTGCGTCCAAATATTGTAGAAATGTTTCGAATCGGAGAGCGAGTGACCGGTGAGCCAGATGCCGCTGACGCCCAGATTCTTGAGATACGGAATTTTGGCCTGCAACGACTTGAACGTGCCGGATTCCGGTCCGCTGGGTGAGGTGAATCCTTTGGTGGCAATTTCGTAAATCACCAGGTCCTTCGTCCATGCCGGCGCACGAATCCCCGCCGGTGCCTTGGCCGTTAACGAGTCTTCGGGGGCGTCTTTCCCTTTGGGTGCGGCAGAGATTGAGCTGGGCGCAGGCTGGGCCGCAAGCGGCACGGCGCCAAGCATCGCCATCAGGGTTGCCGCTGATCCGCCTTTGAGGAAATCGCGCCGGCTGCATTCGTTCTTGTTCTTTGGATTGCTCACGTCGTTCTCGCTTTTTGGTTTTTAAGTGTAAATCAACCCGCCTGCCAAGCGCGCCTTTGCCGTCATAGATCATCATGCCGAAACTCGCTGGATTGCTATATCTCCGTTCAGCAGCCAGCGAACGTATTCGCCGTCATCGAAGGGGTCCTTGGGCAGGAAGCTGGCGAAAATGGCATTCCCGTGCCGCCAAACACAGCATTGGTCGCCCGCCTTGGCAATACGGGTTGCGGCAGACCCAAGCGTTGACCCGTAGGCCATGCCCGCAGGAATCGTGACGCCTGTTGGTCCGGTCACGCCGAGATCACACTTCCACCCGGTCATTCCACTGTAATTCTCGGGAACGCTGATGCTTGGGCCGGATGGCTCGGTGACACCAACCGCCTCGCCGGGAAGCCGGCGAAGCGCGGTGACGCCGGTGAACTCGGAATGCGCGGTGAGCGACGAAGCATTCCAACAGACGATGGCGAGCGGAATCTTTTGGCTCCCCAATTTCTCGAACGGCAGACCCTCCAGGTCGGCAACGCACATGATGACGCGCCGGTACGCGCTCAACTCGCGGCAGTCGAGGTCTTCGCGTCTGTAATACTCGAAAATATCAAAAGGGATGGCGAGGTCCATCGTCAGGCCGGTCAGTATTTGCTCGGTAAGAAAGCGGTCGTGAAGATTGCGCCGTTCCAAGTCCACCAGCGAGCGCTCCGCGTAAAACCGCAGCACGGCGACGGACGGCACTTTCTTGGGCCGTCCCAAGTCGCGTTGAGCACGAAAATTGATGCACCGAAGCGCCTTCCAGGTTTCAGGGCGCGCATCAGGCAGCGTCGTCCCAAAGAAAGCAGGCGACTCCGCCCTGTCTCCTGGTTTGTATCCCAGCCACATGATGCCGTCCGGGTTGAAGGCCGCCGTCTGTTCGTACATGCGATAGGCATCGCTGGGCAGTGGGTGCTGCAGATCACCGGCGAACGTGTGCGCTTGCAGCCATGGCACCAACTTCTTCCCGAATCGTCTGACCAACCCGCTCCAATAAGCGTTTTCCAGCGGGATCATGGACTCGATATAGCCGGGCCGCGGATCGCGGTCCGTATTCGTGTATTCTGTATCGCCTGTGAGCGAGAGAGGGTAAGGATCTGGATTGACCATGTCGAACTGCTGAACCAGAAGTTGGGGACCGCAGCCGCTTTGATCGTTGGGCAAGGTGACGAAGGGAGTCGGGTTGTACCACGTCGGGTTGCGGAAGACCACCAGGCGCGGCGCGATCTTATGGGCTTCGGTCACGGCGGTCTTGACCAACTCGGCGGTGGCCGTGTGATACGCATAGAGCCAGTCGCGGCAGGCGTTCCCGCCGAAGAACTCGGGAAAACCCCAGCCGCGCGGATATTCGTCGGCCCCGTTGAGCTTGCGATAAGCGGCAATGCCGCTGTCCGAGTAATCATAAAGCGGTATGGCACATTTCGGCGAGTTGGCACCGCCGGGTCTTAGGAACGCTTCGTCCCCGAACCGCATGGCGCGAATCACATCGTCGGGGAAGCTGCCGCCGTTCTCGCGGGCGAACCGGTCCAGCGTTTCCCGGATCATCCGCGCCGCAGCCGCACGGGTTGAAGCGGCGGCGGGGCTGACTTGAGTGGAACGCCAATAGACGGCGAGCATCGTGTGTTCCAGATCGCCCTCAACGTTGGTCAGGTCGAAGGTGAGACGCAGGCTGAGAGGGCTGTGGTCGCTGATCACCGCTGGGACAATCGCCAAGTGCTGCCTGCCGTCATAGTCCCGCTGCTTGACCACCACCTCCGCCTTGAACGCCCGGTCAGTCTTGAACAAGTCCCTGGCGAAGCTGCCGAAGGTGTGGTTGTTGGAAAAATACTTCCCGCTCCTCCAATCATAAGGCGCGTAAAACCAAGGTACGCCGATTTCGATGGAGTGTTTGCCCCGGGCAAAGGGAAATGTATGCGATTCGATGCTGAGGTCTTGATAGGTTCCCGCAATCGCCACCGCGAATTCCGGCGTCAAACCCATCCGCGTGACATTCTCCGGCCGGACCCCACCATCATCGGGCATGAAAATACTGAACATGGTCTGCAGACCGTGCTTGCGGGCGTTCTGAAAATCAGTGGTCTCAATGACTTGCACGCCATGAGAAGCAAGGTCTCCGAAACAGTCAGCCTGGAGCCCCGGCAGACTCCACATCCACACCCGCGGGAAGCTGGCATCCGGATCGGAATCTGCGGAGCTGTTTTTCACTTGGGGCGCTGCAGCGATTGAGCTGGGGCCAGGCTGGGCCGCCAGCGGCACGGCGCCAAGCATGCCCATTAGTGTTGCCGCCGACCCGCCCTTAAGAAAATCGCGCCGGCTGCATCCGTTCTCGTGTTTTGGCTTGTTCATATCATTCCCGTTTCATGCCCTTATTGATGCCTGATCGCTCTTCCGGCTCTGCGCCTGCCTGCCAAGACGGCGGTTCCAGCCGGTGGCGACGGCTAAGAAAGCTTAATCACCAACTCTCCGGGCGACAACGTGCGGCTCTTGCCATTGATGCGAATGGTGGTGATGTTTCCTGCCGCCTTGGGAACGTGAAATCGAACCTCTTCCGGGACAGGATACCCAGCCTCCGCCACCAGCTTGTAATCCAGGGCCAGGGTCGCTCCCAAGCGTTGGACGTTGAAATCGCAGGTGCCAAATTTGGTCATCGCCCGCCTGGCCGAAAGCCGAGCACCGTCGGGGAGCCATTCGGGTTGCACCCCCCAGCAAAGCTCCAACTTCCCTTCATTCTCATAGACCAGCGAGTTTCGATGAATGGCAACATACTCAGCGGCCGCCCAACAGTGCGGCATATCGCCGGTTCCGATCCGCCCCTTAAGGTCGATCCCTTCCGCCCAGGCATTCGTGGGCGAAACGTGAGACACGAATCCATTGTAAAGTGTGTGGAACATGGGCACCTCGTCGCGAAGCAGGTGACACATCGCTCCTTCGACTGTGATGTAGGTCCAGAGATGGCCTTTTTCGACTGCGTACGTATCTTCTTCTCTCTCACCGTCCAGAATTTCCAGGGTGCCGGTGATCAGCGGATCATGCGGGTCGAAGAAACGGGCGGGATAAAGAGCTGCCATCGAGCCCCAAACCGAAAGCTTGGGGTCGAACGGGGTCGCCGGGATAAACTGGTTGTTCGCCACGCGCTGGCAGGCAAGTTTGACGGAGGTGCGAAGGTTTGAACTGAATTCTTCGTAGAGTGGGTTCATCCACTTCAAGTCGTCTTGTTCCCGAAGAGCATTCGCCGCCAGGAGGGCCAGACGAAGCCCCAACACCGCCCAAAAACAATGATAGTAGTTATACCCATAGACAATGCCTTCCCCTTCGCCGATTGGCAGCAGGCCATAGTAGATCGGCCTTTGACCACGCTCGCCGAGAAACCGGGTTTGGTCCACTGCGCTCCTGATCCAGGCGGCCCCTTTTCGGATGCTCCCATAAACGGTGCGAAGCCATTCCTTGTCGCGCGTGAATTCAAAGTGACTGACCAGCGTCCAGAGCGACTGGCCCTGCGCGTCCCATTCGAGAATTGGCGACGCCCATTCGCCGGTCACTTGCTGTCCCCAGGCGGCAAGCGTTCCCTGAAGGTTAGGTTGCCAAAAGAGCCGTAGTGCTTTCTCGGCTTCGTCGGGGAGACCCGCCAGATTGAAGGCGACCGTGATGTAAGAACCGTCTCGCGACCAGAAAGTGTCGTATTCGTCCGGGCCTGGCTTGACCACGTAGATGTCCTCTCCACCACTGCCTGCCCCGGCGTATTTTGTGCGCATGAGGAGCAGATTAATTAGAGAGGTCTTGTAGAGGTTGTCGAGCTGTGACACGCCGGTCGCAAATTCAGCGCCCTTCGCCAGGACGGAGTCCCAGCGCGCTTTTACCGCCGTGCGCGCTGACTCGGGGGAAATAGCGGCCGCCTTTGGCGCGTCGTTCGAGTTCAAGTCATAGGGCAGACGAATCCAGCGGCTTTCCGTGCCCACTTGGGCTTCGTAATCCAGGGTGACCGAGCTCGTGATATCTTTAACCGGTTCCCTTCCGCATGGAACGTAATATAGGGCCTTCTGGTTGAGAGAACCCCGTTGCACTTCCCGTGCCTCGACGGGTTCGCCGAAGATCCAGATGCCATTGAGCTTGCAGAGACAGAAACTGCTGGTGGATGAAGGGTCGTTGGCTGATCGCACGCGCAATTGATTCCCGCTGGAGGTGACCTTGAATTCGCGAAGGACCGGGCCCGGAACTTCCAGGCCAAAATCCATCAATTGGCTCTGCTCGTTGACGGAGAGTTCCATGGTGTTTTCTCCAAGCGCCCGCTTTAGCGAGAGCACGCCCAGGAAAACGTAGTAGGTTTCGCCGGGCGTGACGGGGAAGTGATACTCGACCCAGCGGTGCAACTGTGCATGGCGGTTGTTGGCGAACGCAGGGTCCGTTCCCGGAGACAACGGTGTTTCTTCCTCGCCGCCATGTGCTTCCGGCGTTACCATATTGTATTTTGCCTGGCTCGTGGTGATTTGCCTGGCCGGCGGAAAGAGGGCCAGACACCTGCCATTGCTGACCACCGAGCCGCTTTCCGTCGTGAGGGAGGTCGTATAGGGGAAGAGCAGGGTGATGCGGTACGGATTGCCGGCTTCCTTGATTTCGATGTAGTCTGCCTTCACCTCTTCGTAATCGGAGGAGAACACCGCCCAACGGAGCAAGGCGGTTGACATCCTGAGTTGCGTCTCAACCACGGGGAGATAGCCGTCCAGCAGGGATTGAGACCATTCCGCGTTGTCCGCGGGCTGGAGTGGTGCGCCTACTTCGATCTGCGTGGCTGCATTGCGTGATCGCAGGAGCTGCCCAAACTTGTCCACGATTCCAGGCAGCTCGTCACCCAGGCCGATCGCAGTGCTTAAATTCGTATTGTAAAGCGGGGCGGATTTCCCGCCGGGATCAGAACTTGAGAGTGCGGCGGGTAGTTCCGCGCCAGCAACCACCGGAGCTCCCAGCGCCTCGACTAACGACTCGACGCCTGGATTCATCGCCGTCAGTCCGAGGGCGGTGCTTGATTTGGAAAGGAACTGGCGGCGACTCAGTGGTTTCATGGCAGACTCCTCATGTTGGCTTTGCGCGCCGGGATTCGTACCAACGTTCCAGTTCCCGGCGCAGCGGGGACTTGGGCAGGGCGACGGCTCCTTGCGGACGCAACTCCACATACAGCACTTCGCCGGGCGCCAGGCGAAACTCGTGCGTCACCTTGCCGCTTTGCGCCTCCGGCTGGAACAATCGCGCTTCGGGGTTGGCGTGGACCTTGAGCAGACGGTGTTCGCTCGGCGAAAGATTTTGCGGCGTTCCCAGGGACTGCCAGGTTTCGTAGCAACTGCCGGCGCCGGCGGTAATCCGTTCCTGCAACACGACCGGCTGGGCGGATTCCGTCCACGGTATCTCCAGGACCCCGGTCCAGGGTTGCTGCTCTCCGGTTTCAGGCAGAAACCGGTGCCAAAGCAAAACCTGCCGGCACTCGCCCTCGCCGGTCGCCACGAGGCCGCGGCCGGGCGCCAGCGCGTCGTGCTGCACCTCCCGCCGGCCACCGCGGAGGCGGGCGAGAAAGCTGAACGCGTTAAACGTTGCCTTGGGGATGCCGTTGTTCGTCAGCAGTCCGTAGGTGTTGGAAAACTCGCTTTGCGTCATCCCGCTTTCCTCAAACACGTCGCTCGCATCCCACCAGCAGAACGTGTCGCAATCCTCATCCACCGCCACGCAAAAGGCGCATACCGTCGCCGCCGCGGACAGGTTGTCCACACTGGGATTTTCGTCCCAGGAAATCTTTCCATCGGGCAGGGGAACCAGGCTGTTCCATTCCGTCCAGTGTATTTCCAAATTGGGCAGCGCTGAACTACGCACGGTGTCGCGGACTTTTCGTACGTTGTCCGGAAGAAACGCCCCGGGCTGGTAGGGGCTGCCCTTGCGGTCCGGGTAGAGCAGGAATTCATCCTGGGGATAAATGTGGGTGCTGATGAAATCCAACGGCACGCCCGCGGAGGAACAGTGCGAGATCAAATCCGCGACCCATTCGGCCCGGGCGGTGGCCGGGCCGCCCACGCGCAGGCGCGGGCTCACCGCTTTGAGCGCGGTGGCCGACGCGTCGTAGAGCTTCCAATAGCCGTCCTGCCCGCCGGTCCAGAAATTGATATTGGGTTCGTTCCACACCTCGAAATACCATTGCGCGATTTCGTCCAGGCCGTAACGGTCCGCGCAATGCCGCGCCAGCGCGCCCACCAATTGGCCCCATTCGGCGTAGTCGCTGGGCGGCGTGGTGTTGAATCCCCAATCAAAGACGTTATCCGTTCCGGAGGCGAGCGCCACGGGCATGGAGGATAACTCCACAAACGGGCGCAGATTGACTGCCCGCAGCGAATCGAAAACCTTGTCCACCTGATCCCAGCGGAAGGCCAGGCTGCCGTCCTTCAGTCGCGTCACCACCGCCATGTCGTCGTGCAGCAAACCGTGGAACCGGCAGTAGCGGTAACCGATGTCGCGCTGCAACTTCGCCAAATGGCTTTGCAGGTCGCTGCGCAGGTGCAAATGGGCGTGTCCGGTGGCGATGGCATTTTTCCAAGGCTTGCGTAGCGGCGCGGAAGCGTTGTTGGTGACGCTGATGACGGACAGCGGCTCGCCTTTCGCGTCGGGTGCCGTGGCTGATGGTGCGGTAGTGTCGGCCGCGGTGGCCACGCCGACGGTAGTCGCTGCCACGGAAGCGACCAGACCGGTTTTTAGGAAATCGCGCCGATTGAATTCATTTTGGTTTGGTGATGTGCTCATAAATTGGTACGGCCACGAAATACCGGTTTTGGAAAGGTCTTGTCAACTTACGAAAATGGCCCGTAGTCACCCAATTTCCGGCGCGCGGGATTCATGCCGCTTCATCGGCCAAAGCATTTCGCCCTCGGAATCGGGCTAACTCCCGCGCTTTACTGCAAATTCGGACGCCGCCAAATGGTCGGCAGTGGCGGCGCGTGGAATCATGCTCGACCAGATGGGGGTTTCACGGGTCGAGAACCAGACGCGGTATCTGATGGACTACGAAATTGCCGGGATTGCGAAAGCGCTCAAAGTCTCTATCGCCCACCTGTTCGGCGAGGCGGGTAGATAGATTAGTGGCCTGGGCGGCTGGGAACTTCGCGTCAGGATTCGATTGCAGCGGCGTTGCGGGCATGGTCCGCTATGGTGGCTCTCGGAAAATGACGCTGATTTTATTGACGAATGGCCGCGAGCCAGCTAGAACAAATCAAACCACCAAAGGCTTTGCGATTATGAAAACGAAGTTCACCTTGTTTTTCTCACTGGTCGCGTTGGCGTCATGGGCGCAAACCAATGCGGTTCACAACTGGACGCTGAAATCCGGCGCGACCTTTTCCGGCGACTATTTCACCTCTGGCACGCAGATGGTTGTCATCAAAAGTCATGGCACGAATTGCCTCTTGAACATTTCCGACCTTTCAACGAACGACTGGATTTATTTCCAGGAATGCAAAACCGCGCAACACCAGCGCCAACTTGATGCTGAGGCTGCGCAGATGCGCGCCAATGGCAAGATGGAATTTTCAGTGCAGCTTTTTGAGCATTTTCCAGAGAGCGTTGTCAACCGATACGGCTGGATTGATGCCACATTTGAGGGCTTAGACGATAGCTTCGTTGAATCGAAAGAAGACGAATTGGGGTTTGATATTCGAGAAAACAACGAATCGTATTATAGATGCCGCGTCATAAAAAGAAACCCATACAACGATGTTCCTGAGCCGATAGTATCCGAAATCATGGGCCTGCGGCGAGGTGATAGAGTCAGATTCATTGGCATGGGGATGCCGGATATTATGAACGATTCGGATAAGTTTAGCGCGTTTTATGTTTCAAATGTTGAGATGATTGAATCCGCAGCCGACGCTGCCGCCGCCAAAAACATCAAAGAGGATTTGGAAAACAGCCAGCGGCAGGGCATTATTAAATAGTGACCCTTCATCGGCGGCGGGTGAAGCCGGACAACCGGCGCGGTTCTACCGGGCGTTTATGCAGTGACTCGGCTCCTGCGACTTTGGCTTCCCGGCGCGTGCTGCTGCCGCTCGGCGCTTGACTTTCGGTGGCCGCGGTTCAGGTTTGGGGCGTTAGGCGCTTGCCGCGAGAAGCTATTGAGAGGGAATTTTATGAAGCAGATACGAGAATGGAACAGTGGAACTTTGGTGATGAGGCTAGAGGGCGACCAGATTCGAGATTGGAACACCGGCAGTCTTCTTTACCGAGTCAGTGGTGACGAGATTAGAGACTGGAACAGCGGACAGCTTGTTTTTAGGATTGATTAGCAACTTATGAAAATGTTCCAGCTTCTTCTTCTCTTGGGCCTCATTTTCTTTTTTATGGGCGGCGGATTGTGGGCAGACGGTCGTGACAGCACGGCCATATTCTTTTGGATACTTTGTATTCCGTTCTTTATAGGGTTTTGGAAAATGAAGGGCAAAGAATGATGCCTAACGGTGATGGCGCCAACGGACGCTGCCCATTGAGATTTCAGACGAGAATCCGTCCGCGTGGCGACATTGATGCGCGCCACTCGCCGTCCTCGTCTCCTTCGCCCTCGGCTCCAACGCGCCGGAAGGTCGCGCCGCCGGTCTGCGCCCGCGTCATCGCGCCCAGCACCGCGTCGGCCCGGTCAGGACTCGACAGCCCGCGCGCCCGCATCGCCTGCTTGCCTTCCAGTTCCAGCCTGCCCTTGCTGTTCGGCCAGCCGAGCCGCGTCGTCAGTTGCGCGACAAGCTCCCGGTCGTTTGGCAGGATGATTTTCTGCCGCTCAATCTGCGTGCGTCCCTCGAACCAGATTTCCGCGCCCCGGTTGGCGTAGGCGTCCGGGTTGTCGGCGGTCGCGCCGTTGTTCACGCGCCGGACGCGCCAGCCGTTCTCGGCGAACCGGATGCACCGGCGAAAGATCGGCATCGTTAAAAGCCCGCAGCGAGGCGTCTTCGATTTTACCGGTCGTGCGCCAGTTGAACAACGTGCGGCGGCTCGTGTAACACTCTCTTGACAATCCATAACGCTTGGCGTTATAGTTGTTCCAGATGATACGCAGCTTCGCCTGCCGGGAAACGGAAAAGCTGTTCAACGATGAAACGTCGCGGCGTTTGGCGAGGCAGATTCAGCGGGCGGCGCGGCGGAAATTGCTGCTGCATCAGGCGCGCAGCCTGAATGATTTGCGCGTGCCGTATGGCAACCATTTGGAAGCCTTGAAAGACGACCGCAAAGGCCAGTACAGCATCCGCGTGAATGACCAGTGGCGAATTTGCTTCCGTTGGCAGGGCCAGGATGCTTTTGACGTGCAAATTGTGGACCATCATTGACGACTATGAAAACGATCAAAGTTGTTCCGATTCATCCGGGGGAAATCCTTCGGGAAGAATTTATGAAGCCCCGCGCTCTGTCGCAAAACGCGCTGGCGCGGGCGTTGAACGTGCCACCGCGCCGTATCAATGAAATTGTCTTGGAAAAGCGCGGCATCACGGCGGACACGGCGTTGCGCTTGGCGCGATATTTCGGCACCAGCGCGGAAATGTGGACGGGCTTGCAGGCCGACTACGATTTGCGGCTGGCGCGTTACGAGAAGCAAAAGCAGATCGAGCGCGACGTTGAACCGCTGTCCGCATTTCAACCAGCAATGGCGTGATGCAGCTTCATTCCCGCCTCAGCGGAAGAGAAGACCCCCAAGTCATTTTTCAACCCGCATCAGCCGAACTTTGGGAATTCGCTTTAGCTAAATGGTCGGGGCGGTGAGATTTGAACTCACGACCTCTTGCACCCCAAGCAAGCGCGCTACCAAGCTACGCTACGCCCCGAACCTTTATTTTATTGGATGATACGATGGTTTCTACTTTCCCGGCTGACATTCTGATACTGTTTGCATGAAGACGAGGCAAACACCACCAGACACCAAGTCCGTTTGGCAAAAGACACCGTTCGCAAATTTGATTCGCTACAAGCCATCGCAGGCTTATTTTGCCCGATTGCGGATCAAAGGCAAGCTGATTCGCCGCAGCCTCAAAACAACAACGACGCTTTCAGTGGCAAGATTGCGGCTGACTATGCGTTCTCGGTAAAATCACGAATTGGCAAGCTGCTGTGAAATGCGTCAGTTCGCTTCCACCAGTTCAATCCGCACGGCTTTGCCCAAGGCCCGCGCCACACGTGACACCGTGGAAAGCCTTACATCCTCAGCATGGTTTTCCAGACGTGAAATCGCCGACTTCTTGGTTTTGGTAATGCGGGCCAGCTTTTCCTGCGTCACGCCGGCTTGTTCGCGGGCCTCCCGCAGCATCACGCCAATTTTGAATTCTTCGTAACCCGCGTCAAAATCCTTCGCGAACGCCTTGTCGATGCGCTTCCGCCGCTCAATGTAATTTTCCACGTCGTTTTTCATTTTTGTTTTCTCTGGCTTAAATGGTCGCGTTTGCGCTGCTGCGCCAACGCAATTTCGCGCTCCGGTGTTTTCTGCGTTTTCTTCGCAAATCCGTTCGTCAGGATGATCAATCGTCCGGCATCCCAAAATCCCAGCAACCGGAAGGCGTCACCGCCAAATTCGGCCCGCACTTCCCATAAATCTTCGGGCCCTCCCAGCTTTTTCAAATACTGCTGCGGCACGCGCGGCAGTTCCTGCACCGCCTTCAACACCCACAACACCTTTTGCGCCTGCTTCGCGTTCAGCGAATCAAGGAATTCTTCCACCGGACAAACCCCGCTTGCCGTCCGGTAAAATTGAATTTCCAGTATTGGAGCAGGTTAACATATTTGTGAACCCCTGTCAATTCGCCCGTCATTTGGCAATCACGAATTGACTACATCCCCTCGACGCCTTTCAGGTAGGCCAGGATCAGGTCCGGCAGATCGCCGCTGTAGCCGCCTTCCAGCAGGCTGAAGAACGGCACGCCCAACGCCCGCAGCGACTGGCCGAGCCAGTAAAAGTCGTCCAACACCAGCGGCGATTGGGCCAGCGGGTCGCGCACGTAGGCATCGAAACCGGCCGACACACCCACCAGGTCGGGCTGGAACTTTTTCAAATCATCGAGCGAGCGGGCCAACGCTGCGCGATACGTTTGGCGCGGCGCGTCCGGGACGACGGGATAATTGAACGAATTTTGGCCCACGTTGGCCGCGCCCGTGCCCGGATAACATGGAAATTGATGGATGGAATATACGGCGATACCGGGGCGATTGAGCAATATGGCTTCCGTGCCGTTGCCGTGATGCACGTCGAAGTCATAGACCGCGATGCGCTTCACCGTCGTGGCCGCCTCCAGTACAGCGATGGCCATGTTGTTCAAGTAACAGAATCCCATTGCCTGGTTCCTGGTGGCGTGATGGCCGGGCGGCCGCATGAGGCTGAAAACATTTTCCCCAGCCCGTGCGGCCTTCAGAGCATCGAGGGCGGCGGCCACGGACGCACGAGCATAACTCGCGATGTCTTCGTAGAACGGCGTGTCGCCGTCAAAATCCTCCGGCTCGCTCAAGCGCGCGAGATGTTCCGGGGTATGGGCGCGGAGGATTTGCAAGTCGGTCGCCGTGGTCGGCTTGGCCCAATCCAATTTCAACTCGCTCTGATTACGCAGTCGTTCGAGGGTGGCGATAATGCGCAACGGGCGTTCGGGATGGCCGATGCGCGAGTAACCGGCGCAGTGCTCGTCGGTAATTATCCGCATAAGCGCAGTTTCGCGCGAATCGCGCGGCAAAAGCAATTCTTTGTTTTTACAATTGCCGGACGCTCGCTTAAGCTTTCGGAAAATTACCTTCATATGATGAAAAGAAAATGGTTCGCACTGGCCGCCGCGCTCGGCGGCCTGGTTTTTAATGCCGGCGCCTGGGACTACGAAGGGCATCACGCCATCAATGAATTGGCGCTGGCGTCGCTGCCGGCCGATTTTGGCGGGTTTACGCTGACGCCGTCCATGAAGGGCCGCATCGAATTTCTCGCCGGGGAACCCGACCGGTGGCGCAACACCACAGATTTGTCCCTCAAACACGTCAACGGGCCGGATCATTACATTGATCTGGAGGAAATCACGCTCTACGGATTGACGCCGGACACGCTGCCGCTGTTGCGCTACGATTTTGTCGCAGACATCGCGCGGGCGCGCGCGGAGCACCCCGAACGATTCCCGGCCATTGATCCGGCGCGGGACTCCGATCACACGCGGGAACTGACCGGTTTTCTGCCCTGGTCCATTACCGAGAACTACGCCAAATTGAAGTCCTGTTTCAGCTATCTGAAAACGTTCGAGAAATACGGCGGCACGGACGAGGAAATCGCCAACGCCCGCGCCGACGTGATTTATGTCATGGGCGTGATGGGGCATTATGTGGGCGATGGCTCGCAGCCGTTGCACACCACGACGCAGTTCAATGGCTGGGTGGGCGACAACCCGCACGGTTTCACCACCAACACCACCTTCCACTCGTGGATTGACGGCGGCTTCTTTCGCAAGACCGGCCCCATCAACGTGGAGCCACTGATTGCGAAAATTCATCCCGCGGTTCGCATTCCCAACGCGGACCAGCAGGATGGGGTGTTCCGCGCCGTGGTGGCATATATCGTCGCCCAAAACAAACTCGTCGAGCCGTTGTATGAGCTGCAGAAGGAAGGCAAATTGACCGGCGAAGGCGCCACGGGCATGGAAGGCCAGGCTTTTTTATACGGCCAACTCGTCAAGGGCGGCCAGATGCTGGGTGATATTTGGTACACCGCGTGGCTCGAGGCGCCGGAAGACCGTTATCTCGCCATGCAACTCCAGCAACGTGCGAACGCGAACCCGGGGGTGAAGTAGGCGCGGCCACAGTCGTGGAGTTGCCTTTAGTTGAATCCTGAGTTAATTTGGGGCGTAAACGAACCAAGCCATTGCCGATGACTCTAACCTTGCCACAACCGCTGGAAGACCGGCTCTCGACCGGGTCGGCTGCGCTCCATTTAGCGATTGGTCTTTTCGTTGGCGAAGAAGCAACGCTGGGCCAAGCCGCCGAGGTGGCCGGGCTTTCTCAGGCTGACTTCTTGCGCGAATTGGGCAAGCTTCGAATCCCGATTCACTATGGCGCGGAGGAACTCGCGGAAGATTTGCGAACCGTTGAAGAGCTCGCCGCGCGATGATCGTCGTTTGAGAAAACCCGGAGCTGTTTTGCGTTGATTTGGCCAATGTGGCAGCGACAGCGAAGAAACAAACTGCGGTCTGCTCCGTTTCCGCCGGAATGGCGACGGGTCATTGAGACCCGCTGTCCATTTTATCACCGGCTGCCGGAAGCCGACCGCCGGGAATTGGAAGGGCACATCCAGGTCTTTCTGGCCGAGAAGAAATTTGAAGGCTGCGGCGGGTTGGAGCTGAGTGACGGAATCAAGGTTTGCATTGCGGCCTACGCCTGCCTGCTGCTCCTGCACCGCGACACCGATTACTATCCCGGTCTGCGGACCGTGCTGGTGTATCCCAGCAGCTACGTCGTTCCCACCACCCGTCACGTGGGCTCAGGGGTCATGGAAGAGGGTCTGCAAACCCGGTCCGGTGAGTCCTGGCGCGAAGGGGCGGTCGTCGTGGCCTGGGACGTCGTCTGCAGCAGCATGGGGAACCCCGAAAGCGGCGACAATCTGGTGCTGCACGAATTTGCGCATCAACTGGACTACGAAGACGGCCAGGCCGATGGCGCGCCGCTGCTCGCCTGCGGCGAATCACCCATGGTGCAAAAGCGCCGCTATGCCGATTGGTCGGAGGTGATGCGAACCGAATTCGAGCGCCTGCGGGAACAAGTCCAACGCGGCGAACCCACGCTGTTGCGTGCCTACGGCGCCACCAATCCCGCCGAATTCTTCGCGGTAGCCACCGAATGTTTCTTCGGCAAACCGCGCGAACTGCGGCAGCGGCACCCGGCGCTCTACCAGCAATTGCAGTGGTATTATCAACAAGACCCTGCGCAGTGGATGCCCGCGGCTGTGCCCTCTCCGCTCCCATCGGATGGGAGGGGAGAGGGTTAGGGTGAGGTGAGGGTTCTGCCTTCATTCGATTTTCGAGATGTTCAACGTTGAATGCCTGCCGGGTTGAAGCTTCTGCTTGCCGGGCCTTAGCTGCTCAGCGCAGGCCGGAGCATACGCCGGAGCGAGGGTTGCGCCCCCTCGTTGCGTCGAAGCGCAGCGAAGACGGGCGCGGAAAACATCGGACGCACCGAGAAGTTGGAAGTATTGTGAATCCCTCGTCCTCCCAAGAGCCCTCTCCGGGGCCGTATCCAGCAACGTCCGATGCGGGCGTGCTCCCGGAGCGCGAGTTGTCCCAACTCGCAGCACGACCGATTGCCATAGCACCTGCGGATTTGAGGGTAATTGGCGCGCAGCAGGTCTGGAACGAGGGAGGTTTGGGACTCACACGCTGGTTTGGCTGCCTGCGCGCTGCGGATTGAGACAAGCTGCGCTCCCTTTCCCTTTTCGGGTTGGACCCGTGACCAACCCCGAACGCATTCGGGGCTGCTCATTCGGGCCGTGACCGCAGTTGCCGGCGGTGACCTGCTGCCCGGTATTGAACATTGACGAAACGAGTGGAATTCCGCAGCCTGATTTGCGCGGGGCCTGTAGCTCAATTGGTTAGAGCAGAGCACTCATAATGCTTTGGTTCTCGGTTCAAGTCCGAGCAGGCCCACCAGGATCCTCGCACCGCACGAAGCGTCCGGAGTGCGGCCGGTTTACCGCCGCTTTCGGCAGGATTTCAAAGTGACCAACGCGGTCGCCGCAATCTAGGCGCTTACCAGACCAAATGCTGTGCTTGCCGCTTGGGAGGCTACTGAAGATTTTTGGCTCACGCCAGAATGTAACGCCCTGATTTTCTCGTGCCGACACGCCGCACCAACCCGGCATCCAGCAACGGCTGCATCAATTTGATGGCGCCTTGCCTGGTCACGCCCAGGGCATCCCAAATTTCCTGCGGCGTCATGCTTTTGTGGTCGCGCAATAGCCGCAACAACTGTTCCTGTTTTGGGCGCAGCACCAGTTTTGTCCGGGTTGAACCGGCGGACAATTTCTGCACCCGCGTCCACACGCGCTCCAAGGTGAATTGCAAGCCTTCGGCGGTGTATTCCAGCCAGCCGCTTAAATCCTCGCCCTCATGCCGAACGGCGTCCAAGGCCGCATAGTAGCGCGGGCGGTTTTCCCAATAAAATTCGTCAACGGAAAAAATGTGGTGCGTGTCAAATCTGCGCCGGTAAAGCTCCCACAAAGCCAGTGCGCGGCCGGTCCGCCCGTTCCCGTCGGCAAAGGGATGGATGGATTCAAACCGATAATGGACGATGGCGGAACTCAACACCGGCGACATTTTGACGGCTTCCTTGTTCCACCACGCCAGCAATTCAAACATCAAACCCGAAACGTCCCCCGGTGGTGGCGGCACATAACGGCCAACGCGCACGGCCATGGTGCGATAGCGTCCGGCGGTACCCTGATCCATCACGTCACCGGCCACGATTTTGTGCAGACCTAAAATCTCCTCGTGCGAGATGGTCTTTCTTTGAGCGTTCTCTTCCACGAAACGCAACGCCGCGAAATAATTGACCACTTCGCGCTTGGCGCGGGCGGCGACGGCGGGAATTTCCCGGCCTTCCTCCACGGCGCGGATCTGTTCCAGCGTGAGCGGATTGCCCTCGATGGCCGTCGAGGAATGGGTGTTGCGCGTCCGCGTGTCCTTTTGCAGCGCGGGAATCCACGGCACTTCCACCGTCGCTGCCAGGATGCGCTCGCGCAGGGCGGCAATCTGCTCCACCCGCGCCAGCAATGCGGGCGTGATGATGAACTGTGGCTGATAGCTCATGCGCTGACACTACGCGATGAGTCAACCGTAAGTCAACTTATTAGACAACCGCTTTTGAAGCATGGAACGCGGTCAATGCTGTTCCAAAGTCAAAGGCTTCATAGTCTGCTTCGTGAATTCCTAACCAGCCGCAGCCTGCGACGTGAGCATTGGCCAGGAGGAACGGAAGCGGCGAGTTTTTGTTTGAGCCGACCCGTAGCATCCTTGCCAAGCGGAACGGAGCGGTATCATCGGCGGCGCAATTCACGAAGCCGGAAGGCATACGTTCGCGCCTGCGAACCGCCGTTGCATCTGTCTGATTCACGCGCAAATTTGTTGGTTCGGTTGCACGAGGCTGACACGAATTGCGCGTGGCGTGAATATGAAAGCGCCCGGTCTGATTTGGCTTCTGGAACCGATATTTTTCCGCCTCGCCGTTGG
>JBEKMW010000042.1:0-34750 GCA_049523455.1 Verrucomicrobiota bacterium
GCCAGCCGGGCCGCGGACGCAAGCCTTCGCCGCAGTTCCTGTTGGACGCGCGGGATGAATTCGGCGTGGACCTTTCGCAAAGCTGGCTCATCGGCGACAAGCTGGCTGACTTGGAATGCGGCTGGAACGCCGGCGTAAAAAAATGCATTCTGGTGCGCACCGGCTATGGGGCGGAACTGGAACGCGCCCGGCCGGAAAAAATAAAACGCGCCGTGGTGGTGGATGATTTGGCGCAGGCGGCGGAGTGGATTTTGTGTTCGTTAAATAAGTGAATGAGTTAAAACCAACCCATGTGTGGCATAATCGGATATGTCGGTAAAAAGGCGGCGGCGCCCATCCTGCTGGAAGGACTGCGCCGGCTGGAATATCGCGGCTACGACAGCGCCGGAGTGGCCGTACTGGACGGCGATGGCCTCGCCGTGCGCAAGCGGGTGGGACGCATCGGCCAGGGCCTCGCGCCACTGTTGGAGGCCAAACCGGTGGCCGGTTGCCTCGGCATTGGCCACACGCGCTGGGCTACGCATGGACCGCCCTCAGACGTCAATTCCCATCCGCATACCGACCAGTCCGGCCGGATTGCCGTCGTTCACAATGGCGTCATCGAAAATTACGATGCGCTCAAACAAAAGCTGCTTGATGCCGGCCACAAATTCCGGTCCGGCACGGATACCGAGGTGCTCGCCCATTTGATCGGCGAATGCTACAAGAAACGGCGGAATGATCGGCGGGACGGGCCGAAGTCGTCGTCTGCCAGCGGCTCGCCCGGAGTCTCGCCCCTCCCGGCCACCAATGGCTCCAATGCTCTTACCCAGGCCGTTTGTGATGCCTTGCGCGAAGTCATTGGCACCTATGGTCTGGCGGTGATTTCCGCGGACGAGCCGGGCGTTATCGTCGGCGCGCGGCGCGGATCGCCGCTCATCATCGGCATTGGCGCCGGCGAGCATTTCCTGGCCAGCGACGCCAACGCGATCGTCGCCCACACGAAGAAAGTGGTGTTTCTCAACGACTACGACGTGGCCACGGTCACGCCCGAACGATTTGAGGTGTTGAATCTGGGCACCGAGACGGCCACGGTCCAGATCAGCCAGCTCGAATTCAGCCAGGAGGACGCCGTCCGGGGCAAATACGAGCACTTCATGCTCAAGGAAATTTTCGAGCAGCCGCGCGCGGTGGAGAACGCCCTGCGCGGCCGCGTGGATTTGAAAAACGCCACGGCCAAATTCGGCGGGTTGAACATGAGCGAAGCCGAATTGCGCGCCATTGACCGCATCGTCATTGCGGCCAGCGGCACCAGTTGGCACGCCGCTCTGGCGGGCGAGTATTTGATCGAAGACCTGGCGCAAATTCCGGTGGAAGTGGAATTCGCGCACGAATTCTGCTATCGCAACGCGCCGCTGGAGAAACACACGGTGCTGCTGGTGATCTCGCAATCCGGCGAGACGGCTGACACGCTGGCGGCGTTGCGCGAGGCGAAACGGCGCGGACACAAGGCGCTGGCCATCATCAACGTGGTCGGCAGCACCATCGCGCGCGAATCCGATGGCGGCATATATCTGCACGCCGGTCCGGAGATCGGCGTGGCGTCCACCAAGGCCTTTGTTTCCACGCTCACCGTCCTGGCGCTGCTGGCGGTGCATCTGGGCCGGATGCGCGCGCTGTCGGCCAATCGCGCTTTGGAGATACTCCGGGCGCTGGAAGCGGTGCCGCAGCAGTTGGAGGGGCTTTTGGCGCAGAACCAAGCTTTCAAGAAGCTGGCCAAAAAATACGCGAAAGCGGACGATTTCTTCTTCCTTAGTCGCGGCTACACCTTCCCGATTGCGCTCGAAGGCGCGCTCAAGCTCAAGGAAATCTCGTACATTCATGCCGAAGGCTATTCGGCGGCGGAAATGAAACACGGGCCGATTGCGTTGATTGATCCGAAGACGCCGGCGGTTTTTCTGGTGCCGCGGGATTCGATGTATGACAAGACCATGGCCAACCTGGCGATGATCCGCGCGCGCAAAGGCCCCATCATCGCGCTGGCCACCGAAGGCGACCGGCAGATCAAGCAAGTGGCCAACGACGTGATTTATTTGCCACCAACGCTGGAACCGATTTATCCCATCCTGGCCACCGTGCCATTGCAACTGTTCGCGTATCACATGGCCGTCGCCCGTGGTTGCGACGTGGACAAACCCCGCAACCTCGCCAAGAGCGTGACAGTGGAATAGCTGGGTTTCGGAGACTCATTGCTGTAAAAGAACAATAAACTTGGAAACTGCACAATAAAGTCGGAAACTCGACAATAAAGTTGGAAACTGACCGTGCGAGCAACATAAGCACCTAAATGGGAGCAGGTCACCCCCATTCTGATTTGATTGATGGCAACGTCCGCATTCCGCCAAATCAGAACAAGCTCGTGACCTCAAATCTGCATCGCCAAAAATCCAACTCTCCGTCATGGAGCCACAATCAGGTAGAATCGTTGGCCGCCATTCGTCGCTTGCGGATCAATGAACTGAAACTGACCAGGTGAAACTTCACTGACACCTCCCAGGGCGGTCCAGTTGGTTAACGGCTGCGAAAGGTTCGTGGCGGTGAGAACGCCGAACAGGGCATTCACACTATTGCTGAAAGTGAACTGGAAACCATTGGCCAGTGCCGCCGCATCGTTCAATGCGGCAGGCACCGGTACCGGCACGCTCACGTTTACGATGCTGCTGGTGCTTTGGATGCCGTTCACAAACACCGTTGCCAGCGCATAACCTGGCGGAAAGCCGGTGACTGGCGATGACGCAAAATAATTTGTTCCCCAGTTCGTCGTTTGAAGGAACGTGGTTTGGCTGCTCTCGAGGCTGCGCAACTGAAGCAGCGGATAATCGGCCGCCGAATCCTGCGAATTGCCGGTGGAACCCTCCGTCACGCCCCGAAACTGCGCACCCGTAATCACCAAACTGCTGCCCAGTTTGAATGCCGAAGTTATGGCGGCTATTTGCGGTTGTGAGGTGTTGGTGTAACCCTGGCCCAAATTATACAGTTCTGCGTTGGTCAGGTAGTTGCCTTTGTATCCCCCGGCGAACAGCACACGCCCATCTGGCAGCAATACGGCTGTATGGTGAAAGCGGGCCGTTTTCAGCGGACCATTCGTTGTCCAATTTCCCGTAGCCGGATCATAGATTTCCACATTGGTCAAGGCGCCGCTGCTGTTCTCGCCGCCGGCAACCAGCACCTTGCCATTAGGCAGCAACGTGGCGGTATGCAGGTAGCGAGCGGTGTTCATTGGCGCAGTATTGGTCCACGTTCCCGTGGCCGGGTCGTACAATTCCGCGCTGGAAAGAATGCTTCCGCTGTAGCCACCCGCTACCAACACTTTTCCGTTTGGCAACAAGGTTTGGGTATGAGACTCGCGCGCGGCTTTGAGTGATCCAGTCGTGGTCCACAGGCCTGTGGCTGGGTCATAGAGTTCCGCGCTCGTCAGAAAGCCAGTAAAACCCTCGCCTCCCGTTACCAACACCTTCCCATTCAGCAACAACGTGGCAGCGTGAAGCAAACGAGCCGCGTTCAACGAGCCGGTATAGCTCCATGTACCGGTGGCTGGGTTATATATTTCGCATTCCGATCCCCAGCCGCTGTAAGCGCCGCCGGCAAGGAGCACCTTCGCGTTTGGCAGCAAGGTTGCCGTGTGGCCTTGCAGCGGATAAGGCAACGAACCGGTGATGCTGTTGGTGCCGCTGACCGGATCGTACAGCTCAGTGCTGGCCAAGGGATTATTTCCGCTGTCAGTGCCGCCCGCGAGCAGGACCTGTCCGTTGGCCAACAACGTTGCCGTGTGATTATTTCTGGCGGTGGTCGTTGTGCTGTTGGTCGTCCACGCCCCATTGGCATACAATTCCTCGGCGGTCCCCGTTGCATTTCCGCCGGCCACAAGCACCTCTCCGTTTGGCAACAGGGTCATCGAATGGTAATCGCGGGCGATATTCAGAGAACCGGTGTTCGTTGACGTCCCACCGGCATAGTCGTAGAGTTCAGTAACGGCGGTAACGCTGGAGGACCCATTGGCACCGCCAACGACCAGCACCTCGCCACCGGGCAGCACTGTTGCCGTATGAGCTTGGCGGGCCACGTGAAGCATCGAGTCGTTGGTCCAGGTTCCAGTGGTGGGATCGAAAAGTTCCACAGAGGCCAGAAAAGTCGTATTATAGCCACCCGTTACCAATACCTTCCCGTTCGGCAAGAGAGTAGCGGCGTGAACTTCGCGATTAGTATTCATCGAAGCAATAGCTGTCCACGTCCCGCTATTGGGATCAAACACTTCAATGCTGTTGGTTGCACCGGTGGTGCTGGCTCCTCCTGCAACCATGACCTTTCCATTCGGAAGCAAGGTTGCCGTGTGGTCTTGACGCGGCGTGTTCAACGAATTGGCCACCGCCCAAGTTGCGGTGCTCGGATCGAATATTTCGACATTGGTGATGCCAATGAGGTTGATGTTGCCGTTCCAGCCTCCGGCGACAAGGACCTCGCCCTTGGGCAGCAAGGTTGCAGTGTGGTTTCCCCGCCCGGTATTCATCGTGCCTGCCGGAGTCCAACTTCCCGTGCCCGGATCATATATCTCCGCGTTTGCCATGCCGCTGCCACCATAGCCGCCGACGACCAAAACCTGTCCGTTGGTCAGTAGCGTGGCGGTGTGAAAATAGCGGCTGAATCTCATGGCGCCCGTATTCGTCCAAGTTCCGGTGCTTGGATCAAACAGTTCTGTGCTGGAGAGTGTGGTTCCGCCGGCTTTGCCACCGACGACCAGTACTTTGCCGTTTGGCAACAAAGTAGCCGAGTGATAATAACGGTTGGTGGTCATCGAACCGGTCACGGTCCATTTGCCGGTGCCGGGATTGAACAACTCGGCACTGGCAACCGACGCGCCACCATTCCAGCCGCCAGCCACCAATACCAGACCGTTTTGCAGCAAAGTGGCGGTGTGGCTCTGGCGCGCCGAGTTCAGCGGCCCGTTTGTGGTCCAGGATGCCGCCCGGCCGGTTTGCAGCGAGAACAATGTGCAGTTAGCGACGGTTAATGCGAACATTAACGAAACGGAGAGCCGATGAGGAATCTTCATGGTGCAATCTGGGTTGCCAGGGCCGAGGCTAGAGAGAGACATGGGCTGGGTCAACAGGCTCGGCAGATTTTGAAGTATCGCTTACTTCAATTATTATCAGCTCACGGCTTCAAGAGGTTCACTTTGAAGATTAGTCCTTGAGATCGGGCCCCGGGCACCAGAAACAGCCAAAAATGATGCCACGTATTCGCCACCACACCACTGCGTCGTCCTCCACGCGGCGAAAGGACGACCATTACCTCTGATTTGGCCGCCAGGCATCCAGTTCCAATTCAAACAGCAGATCGTCGCGGCACATGTCGCACCTGGCCTTCGGCCAGGGCGGCGGCCTGTAACCCAGCGCGAGGTCCGTCATCGCACGCCGAGCCTTCCGCCCAGGTTACAGGCCAATATACACCGCCGAACACGTGCCGCACGGCCTCCGCCGCAGCCGTACTGGCGCTGACGTCGCCGAATATCGTCAAATGGACACCCATTACTCGGCGATAATGACCATTTTCTTTCAAAAAAAATCCAATGCTCCAACTCCGAATGCTTTCAAGGCGGGCATTCAAAACCCAGAGAAGGCGGGAAGCGGAAAGCGAACAGGCAGAGCGTGATAGGCGGATAGCCTGTACCACCAGGGCGGCAAGTATCCAGGCGGCGTAGCGCCCCGCGCCTACTAGCTGTTCACAAAATAGTTGTCGTGCCCTGGAATGATGAGATCCGCCAGCTCGGCAAGCTTGTTCATCGTCGCGACGCCTTGTTTAGGGTCGGTGGCATTGTAGAAATTCCGCCGGTCGCGGAAGAAATCACGCGTGGCGGTGGCGTCGCCGGCGGCGACGACCGAAAAGCCGTCACAATCAAAACGCAAGCTGTGGTGGCTCGGCGTATGGCCTGGAGTGGGCAGTATATCCACAGCGTCGAACAGGCGGCCGGTGACCGACTCAACGGGGCGAGCCAATTTCGCGGTCTGATTCAGAATCTCCGCGGTCCCCGGACTCGCCGTCCACCGGGCTTCAGGAAAATTATGCAACCCGCACCAGTGGTCCTGATGTTCGTGGGTGACAAACACGGCGGTGATGTCTTTGAGTTTCAGCCCGGTGCGCCGGTCCAGTTCGCGGGCCATGTCCGCCTCGTCGGTTTCGGAGGGATCCACCAGCAATCGGAAACCATCGCCGCGGATGAGCGTGCAAGTGCAAAGAACATTTCGCACGGCGTGGTCGCTGCTCTCACCCCAATACTGGTTCCGCGAGAGGTTGCCGACGGTGATGACATCCCAGCGTTTCACTTTGGAATTGGCTTTGCCTTTGGTTGGCCGCAGGGTGGGAGCCGCTTGACCAAAGGCCACGTTCGCGCCCGCGGTGGCGGCGAGCAGCACCACGCCGGCCTGGGTGAGAAAGCTGGCCCGGGAACACCGGCCGTTCGCGGCATCGCCTGATTTCATAACTCGACTGGATGACAGGACGTGCCAGTCAGGCGATCGCTTTTTCCAATTCTGCGCGCTCGGCGGCAGCCATGGGGCTTTTGTTGCTGGCTGCCTCAAGGTTGGATTTCAACTGATCCACCGACGCCACGCCGATGACGGCAACCGAGACGGGCAAGCCCAGCGTGTAACGGACGAGCGACTCGGACAATTGCTGATGATCGGTCTGATCATAGTACCACTTGGCGGTCTGTTTGAATGGATTCCCGCTGGCGAGGCAACCCACGCCGCCGCCCATCACTTTCATAGCGATAACGCCCATTTTTTTGGAGTTGGCCAGTGGCAGCAGATTTTCCCGAAAAGGCTGGCGGCGGGCCACCGGGTTCAGCGTGGTCAACAGCGTGTCGAAATCGTATCGCTCAATCGCTGCCTGCAATTTTTCGGCGCTCTCATGGCCGGTCACGCCGATGAAACGGGTGACCTTTTGATCGCGCAACTTGCGCAGTGCGGTCAGCACCCCATCGGGTTTTTCCCAGGCGGGAATATCCTCCTGCGCCGTAACGCCGTGAATTTGCAGCAGGTCAACGTGATCGGTTTGCAGGCGCTTGAGACTCCCTTCGATGTCCCGCATCGCGCCGTCATAGCTTCGCGCATCCAGTTTCGTTGCCTGGAACACTTCCTTGCGGCGACGCGCCAGAACCTGTCCGTAGTTCTTTTCCGATTGGCCATCGGCGTAGCCGGGTGCGGTGTCGAAGTAATTGATTCCCAGATTCAGCGCGGCCTCGGCCAAAGCGACCGGATCGTGATCCGGTCCTGGGGCAAGCTGCATGCCCACGACCCCGCCCAGAGCCAGAGCGCTCACCTCCACGCCCGTTTTGCCCAAAATGCGTCGTGGCACCGAAGGCTTGCCGGGCACGGGAATCAACGGGCGATCTTGTGCCGAGAGGACGATCGGGAATCCGACAGTGGCGATCGTAATGGATTTGAGAAATTCTCTGCGTTTCATAGTTTCGCAACGCTACCCCACCTTGCCAGACGCCGCAACAGCTAAAAGGAATAACTAAAAGGAATAAATGCCGGGGCGGGGCGCAACTTGACACCACCATCAACGAACCGGCCTGCCGGCGGAGCGCGGCTCTGTGAGCCGCAGTAGGGTCACCGTTTCAACGTGGTCCGATTCCGTTCGTTCGCGTTTCGCTTTGTCCACACGGCTGCGGGTCGCAGACCCGCGCTCGTGTGCTTGGCAGGTCTGATGAACTATCGGGATGAAAGGAGCCCGACAGGAGCGATGACGCCAACTGTAGCGGAAGGTTAGGCCGAAGCCGCAAGGCGCAGGCTGAAAGAACCGGAAGCGAACTCTTGGCCGTAGGAACACGAACGGGTAGTGAGGCCGGATGCAGGCGGCAACCGCTTCGCCTCGACCACGGTCAGTGGACGTCCCCGCGCGTCCAGCAAGACATAATCGGCTCGACCGTCGGCGGCCGTTTCCTCGGTCGCCACTTGTGTCTTGTCTTCAATATCCCAGCAGGCCTCACGCAATTTACGATCAATGACCATCCGGCTGTCGGCTTCGGTTATCATAGGTCACATCGTCATGGGAATCTGATGCGCGAAACGTTAGCAGATGCGATATACAACCGACAAGCGCGGTCTTCGAAGCGAGGCGACGGAGATTCAGAAGCAGGCACCGCTAGGTCGGATGAAGCCAACGGCAACCCGGCGGCGAAGCAGAATTAAAATGAGCAGCAAGTGGAGCGCGCCGATTCGACGCGCTCCACCTTTCTCTCGCGCAAGATTGATGTGCTGACGTAGCCATTCGCCACCACACCACCGGGTCGTCCTCCACGCGGCGAAAGGACGACCATTACCTCTGATTTGGCCGCCAGGCATCCAGTTCCAATTCAAACAGCAGATCGTCGCGGCAGACGTCGCAGTTGGCCGAAACCACCGGCAGGAACGCCCACCCGTTGGTGGCGCACCATTCCCGGAAAAAGCGGTTGTCCGCCTGGCGTTTGAAGTAGGCCGTGGCGCGGGTGAGATGCGACAAGGAAAATTCGCGCGTCTCCAGGATGGCTTGGACCACCTGCATCGTTTGTGCCACCTGCCTGGGCGGATCTTGCGGCCAGAGCGTCTTTCCGCCCGGCGCAATGCTGGCCGTGCCGGAAACGAACAGGCAGCGCCCGGCCGGCGAAGACATTTCCATGGCGCGGCTGAAAAAACTCCCGTAGGCCGACGCAGGGCATTGCAGCGGCGAAGCGACTTCCTCAATGCGGGCGGTGCGGTTTAACGGCTGCATCGCCCAAGCGGCGGCGACCAGCGCGGTGCCCGCCGGATTTCGCGCGCCGATTCCCGTGCTGGCCGGCAACGAGCCGGTCCGGAATTGAACGCCGGAGTAAACCCCGGTTCGCACGCGGTTGAATTCGTCATACCAAAGCAGGAGGTCGTCCAGGAAAAACCACGTCCGCACCAAATCTCCCAACCGGAAGCCGCCACGCGCGAGCGCTTCGCCCAAGTGATCGAGGGTTTGCCTGGTCTGGTCAGCGCGCGGTGCGGAAGGGGATCCCGGCCCGACGCCGCCCAGCACACAATGGCTGAACGCGCCGTCCTCAAATACGGAGCCGATGACGCGCCCGTCCGCGCGAATGGGTTGGACTTCACCGCCAGCCAGGGCGACGGCCTGTAACCCGGCGAGAGGTCCGCCATCGCACGCCGAGCCTTCCACCCAGGTTACAGGCCAATCTAGGCCGCCGAACACGCGCCGCATGGCCTCCGCCGCGGCCGTGCTGGCGCTGACGTTGCCGAGTATCGTCAAATGGACAAGCGTCGCCGCGCACTTATTCAAAGTGGCCGCCAGCCGCTTGAACGCACCCTCGATATCTTCTCTTGGTAGAGGCTCCACCGTGATGGAAAGTTCCAAGCCTTGGGCGCCCGGCATCAAAAAAGTGTGGGTGCCCCAGGCAGCTCTTCGGGAGCGGTCGGTTTGAGCATCGGCGGCGACAGGAAACTTCGCGAACGGCACGGATGACGTCATTCAAAACAGACAGACGGCGGGACCGTAAGACGGGTTACAATCGGCACTTGTGAATGGAATCAACAAATATTGTGATTCTAATGACAAAATAGGTTGCGCTTTTTCTGAAATTAAATCACCCGCGGCGGCGTCTGAACCCTTGGTCATGCTGTCAGGCGGAAAAGGGCGCAACTCGATACTGCCACCGGAGCGCGGGTCTGTGACCCGCAGCCGTGTGGACGAGGCGAAGCGCGAACGAATGGAATCGGAACACGTTGAAACGGTGGCCCCGCTGCGGCTCACAGCGCCGCGCTCCGCCAGCAGGCCGGTTCGTTGGTGGTGGTGTCAAGTCGCGCCCGGCGGAAAATGCCGGAGTCGTGCAAGGGCGTATTTGCTTTTGCCGATCCTGCTCCTGTTCTCCTTTGGGAGCGGCGCCGCGCCGCCCAATCCGTTTGAAAGCGCCACCGCCACCGGTCCGGAAAACAAGATTGACGATTTGGTGTTCGCGCGGTTGCGAACGCTGAACCTCCAGCCCGCCCAGGTTTGTTCCGACCCGGTGTTTCTGCGGCGCGTTTATCTGGATACCACCGGCACGCTCCCCACGGCGACGGAGGCGCAGAATTTCATTTGGGACCAGAATCCGAAAAAGCGCGCCGCGCTGATTGACCGGCTGCTGGCCAGCGATGAGTTCGCCGATTACTGGGCGATGAAGTGGAGCGACGCGCTGCGGGTCAAAGCGGAGTTTCCCATCAATCTCTGGCCCAATGCCGCGCAGGGCTATCATCACTGGCTTCGCGAAAGCGTGCGGCAGAACCTGCCGGCCGATCAGTTTGCCCGCGCGCTGCTGACCGCCAGCGGCAGCGACTTCGACATGCCTCCAGTGAATTTCTATCGTGCGCTGCAAAGCAACGACCCGCAGACGATTGCGCAGGCCGTGGCGCTGGCCTTCATGGGAACGCGAACCGGGAAGTGGCCGCCGGCGCAACGCTCGAACCTCGCCGACTTCTTTTCCAACGTGGGCTACAAGTCCACCTGGGAATGGAAGGAGGAGATTGTTTATTTCGACCCCAACTCGACCAACGCCCAGGCCCTGGGGGCCCTGCCCAAAAAGGCCACCTTGCCGGACGGCTCCAGGGTCGAGCTGATGCCGGGCAAGGACCCGCGCGTGGTTTTCGCCAACTGGTTGACGGGTCCGAAGAATCCGTGGTTTGCGCGGAACCTCGCGAACCGCACGTGGTCCTGGTTGCTGGGTCGCGGTATCATTCAGGAGCCGGATGACATCCGTCCCGACAATCCGCCCGGCAATCCGCAATTGCTGGCTTACCTGGAGCGGGAGCTCGTTTCCTCCGGTTACGACGTCAAACATCTTTGCCGGCTGATCCTGAACTCGAAGACCTACCAGCTTTCCGCGATTCCCAATTCCGACACTCCGGAGGCGGCCGCCAATTTTGCCGCTTACCCGCTGCGCCGGCTGGATGCGGAAGTGTTGATTGACGCCGTGGATCAAATCACGGGTTCGGCGGAAAGTTATTCCAGCGCCATACCGGAGCCTTACACCTTTATTCCGCCGGAGGTGCGGTCGGTGGCGTTGCCGGACGGTAGCATCACGAGTTCGTTCCTTGAAATGTTTGGCCGGCCGGCGCGCGACACGGGTTTGGCATCCGAGCGCAACAACCACATCACCGCCGCGCAGAAGTTGTGGCTGCTCAATTCGAGCGCCCTGCGGCAAAAAATTCAGCAGAGCCGCATGATTGAATACCAGACCACATCCGGCAAAACACCGCATGAAATCGCCGCCGGCATGTATCTGGGCATCCTCTCCCGCTACCCCACCGAGGCCGAGTCCGGGGCCGTGGAATCGTATTTCAAATCCAGCAAGCTGAGTTTGCGCGAAGCGACGGTGGACGTGGCCTGGGCGCTGATGAACAGCGACGAATTCCTTTACCGCCATTGAACCGAAGCAACCTCATGAAGCGAAACAAGAATTCCCGTCCGTTGTCCGCCCTCAACCGGCGCGAAGCCATCCGGCGGGCGCTATTGGGGGTTGGTGGGCTTTGGTTGGCGGATCACTTGTCGTTCCGCGTCTGGGCCGCCACGCCGGGAGTCCGGGCGCAGGCCGTCATCCAACTTTGGATGTGGGGTGGACCGCCGCATCTCGACACGTTTGATCCCAAGCCCGAGGCGGGCAACGACTATTGCGGCCCGTTCAAGAACCCCATCGAGACCAATGTGCCGGGCATCAGGATCTGCGAACTGCTTCCGCTGCTGGCGAAGCAGGCGGACAAGTATTCCATCATTCGCAGCATGACCCACGGAAACAACGGCCACGAAACGGCCGCCTACATCGTCCAAACGGGCCGCATGCCCGGCGGGCGCCTGGTGTATCCGTGCATCGGCGCGATTGATTCGTTGCTGCGAGGATACGACGCCGGTTACAAGGGGCTGATTCCGCCTTACATCGTCATGACCGACCCGCTCGGGCGATTCTCGCCCAATGGATTCCTGAACGAGCGCTACCAACCGTTTGTCACCGGTGGCAATCCCGCCCAGACGCCTTTTGCGGTGGAAGGCATCATCGCGCCGGGCATCACCGACCAGCACCAGCGCGACCGCCGTGAATTGCTGCACCAGTTGAACACGCTCGGCCACGTGATGCCCAATGACGCCGAATTGACGGCGGCCAACCAGGCGGAGCAGCAGGCTTACGACATGATTCTGGGCGACGGCGCGAAGGTGTTTGATTTGTCGCAGGAAAAACCGGAAGTGCGCGATCGTTACGGCCGCACGAAGTTCGGCCAATCGTGCCTCGCCGCGCGGCGCCTGGTGGAGCACGGAGTTCCCTTTGTCACCATCAATTCGCCCGGTTGGGACACGCACAAGGAGAACTTCCAAGCCATGCGCCGCATGCTGCCGGACCTGGACAAAGGCATGTCGGCGTTGCTCCAGGATTTGTCGGACCGCGGCTTGTTCGACCGCACCATCGTTTGGTGGGGCGGCGAATTTGGGCGGACGCCAAAAATCCAGTGGGAGGAGCCGTGGAATGGCGGGCGCGGGCATTGGGGCCAGTGCTTCTCCGCCGTCGTCGCCGGCGGCGGGTTCAAGGGCGGACAGGTCGTGGGCGCGTCGGATGACAAGGGCGAGCAAGTGGCGCGGCGGCCCGTTTATCCCGTGGACTTGCTGGGCAGCTTGTATGAATTGCTGGGCATTGACGGGCAGACAAAACTGCCGAATCCCTATGGCGTGGATACGCGCGTGATGCCCACGCCGGATGAAAACGTTAAATCCGGCGGTTTGCTCAAGGAGATCATGCCCGGATGAGTGCTTCCATCAAATCCACGGTGCTATTCCTGGCGTTGCTGCTGCCGGCGGCCGTCAGCGCGCAGAATCTGCCTCATTTGGCCTATGTCTATCCCGCCGGCGGGCAGCAAGGCACGACGTTTCAGGTGACGGTCGGCGGGCAGTTCCTCGCCGCCATTTCCAACGCGGTCTTCGTCGGCGCCGGCCTCGAGGCATCGGTGGTCGAATACGACCGGCCCATGAACCAAAAGGAATTCAACGACCTGCGCGACGAATTGAAAACGTTGCAGGACAAACGCCAGGCGGCGCGCCGTCTGGGCGGCACCAACGTCTGGACTACCACCGATCAGATGCGATTGGCTGAAATCCGTGACCGGATTCTTCAGCACCCGCCCAACCGCCAGGGCAACCCCGCCCTGATGGAAAACGTGCTGGTCAGGATTTCCATCGCCACAAACGCGGCGCCGGGCGAGCATGAAATCCGGCTGCGCGCGCCCAATGGCTTGTCCAATCCGCTCAATTTCTTCGTCGGCCAGTTGCCCGAATATTCCAAGCCGTTGGCCCGCACCGCGGAACCGGAAATTGCCCGGCTTATCGAGCGCCTCGGCGGTACGCCGTCCACCAACCTGGCCAAAACCGAGTTCCACGTCACGCTACCCGTCATCGTGAATGGCCAGATCCTGCCCGGTGGCACGGACCGCTGCTGGTTTTCTGCGCGCAAGGGACAGCAACTGGTCATCAGCGTCAATGCCCGGGCGCTGATTCCTTATTTGGCCGACGCCGTGCCGGGCTGGTTCGAGGCCACTGCCACTCTTTACGACGCGCAAGGGCAGGAAATGGCCTACAACGACCGGTTCCGTTTCCGGCCCGACCCGCTCATCCATTTTGAAGTGCCGAAGACCGGCGACTATTACGTCGAAATCCATGACTCCATCTATCGTGGGCGCGAAGATTTTGTGTATCGCATGGCCATCGGCGAATTGCCCTTCGTGACCGATATTTTCCCACTGGGCGGCCCCGCCGGCGCGAAGACCACCGTCGCGCTGGAAGGCTGGAACTTGCCGGCCAGGGAAATGACCCTCGACAACACCGGGCGCGAGCCGGGCATTTACCGGCTGTCCGCCGATTGGGACGGGCAATTCTTCAATCCCGTGCCGTTCGCCGTGGACACGCTGCCGGAGTGCCTCGAACACAAACCGGACCACTCGCCGGAAACGGCGCAAGCGGTCACGCTGCCGGTGATCATTAATGGGCGGATAGATTCGCCCGGCGATTGCGGTGTGTTCCGGTTTGCCGGGCGGGCGGGCGAAAAAGTCGTCGCCGAAGTTCTGGCGCGCCGGCTGGATTCGCCGCTCGACTCGACGCTGGAACTGACTGCCGCCGACGGCAAACGGCTCGCCTTCAACGATGATTTCGACGACCCGGGCGCGGGACTTGAAACCCACCATGCCGATTCGTATCTCACCGCCACGCTCCCGGCGGATGGAACCTATTGCCTCCGCATCACCGACGCCCAAGGGCAGGGCGGCCCGGCTTACGCCTACCGCCTGCGCGTCAGCGAGCCGAGGCCGGACTTCGCATTGCGCATCACGCCGTCGTCATTGAACGTGCGCGCTGGCCTGAGCGTTCCCGTTTCGGTGACGGTCTTGCGCAAGGATGGTTTTACCAACGCCATTGATTTGCATTTGCGGAACGCGCCGGGATTTGCGTTGAGCGGCGCGCGTATCCAGGAAAACCAGACGAAGGCCCAATTCACCTTGAAAGCGCCGCCCCGGTGGAGGCCGGAGTTGGTTGATCTTACCTTGGAAGGCAGCGCCGACCTGGCCGGACAGACGGTCGTGCGCGCGGCGGTGCCGGCGGAGAACATGATGCAGGCGTTTGCCTATTGGCATTTGGTCCCCGCGCAGGAACTGGCGGTGGCGGTGAACACCAACCCGCGTCCGTTCGCCAGCGACGCCCTGAGAATCCTGAGTGCGACGCCCGTAAAAATTCCCGTTGGCGGAACCGCCCGGGTCCGCGTGGCCACGCCGTCCAGCGCCTTTGTGGACCGGTTCGAATTGGTGTTGAGCGGCGCGGCGAACGGATTATCCCTGCAAAGCGTTTCGCCCGGTACGAACGGTGTGGAGCTGGCATTGCATTGCGACGCCACCGGCCCCAAGCCGGGCGTTACCGGCAACCTCATCGTGAACATCCTCCCCAAACTTCCGCCGACCACCGATTCAAGTACTCGCCCCGCAATCCAGCGCCGCAACCCCGTAGGAGCTTTGCCGGCCATTCCGTTTGAAATCGTGCCGGAGTGAGATCAAAGCATGTCAGTCACTTTCCAGGACATCGAGGCAGCGGCGAAGCGCATTGCGGGTCAGGTCATTCAATCGCCCTGCCCACATTCGGTTCCGCTGTCCGAGGCCACGGGATTAAACGTCTTTTGCAAACTGGAATATCTGCAACGCACCGGCAGTTTCAAGGAACGTGGCGCCCGCAACGCGCTCCTGGCACTCCCATCCAAACAGAAAAAGCAGGGCGTGATCGCCGCATCCGCAGGGAATCATGCGCTCGGTCTGTCTTATCACGGCCAGTTGCTGGGCATCCCGGTTACGGTGGTGATGCCCCGCTTTGCGCAGCTCATGAAAGTGGAAAATTGCCGGCGCCTGGGAGCCACGGTCGTGCTGCACGGTTCCGATCTTGCCGAAGCGTGCCGACGCGCGGACGAAATCGCCACCGAAAAATCCCTCCGTTACATCAACGGATATGACGATCCTGCCATCATCGCCGGGCAGGGGACCCTTGGCTTGGAGATTGTCGCCCAGGTCCCGGACGTCGAGGCGGTGATTGTTCCCATCGGCGGCGCCGGCTTGGTGGCCGGGGTGGCACTCGCCGTGAAGACCCTCAAACCACGGGTGCGGATCATCGGCGTGGAACCCGAACGCGCCGCGAGCTTCGCCGCGGCTCAAGCGGCCGGGCGGCCCGTGCCGGTGGAAGTTCAACCCACACTCGCGGACGGATTGGCAGTGCCGCAGGTCGGCCAACACGCCTTCGCCATCGCCCGCAAACTGGTGGACAAAACCGTGCTGGTGGGCGAGCACGAGCTGGCGCTCGCCATCTTGCGTCTCTTGGAACTGGAAAAGGCGGTGGTCGAAGGCGCCGGCGCCGCTCCGCTCGCTGCCTGCCTGGCGGGATTGGTACCGGAACTGAAAGGAAAGAACGTTGTGCTGCCATTGTGCGGCGGCAATATCGACACTCCCATTCTCGGCCGGGTCCTGGAACGAGGGCTAGCCTCGGACGGCCGGCTTTACCGGTTTACGGCAACAATCAGCGATCGTCCAGGCGGGCTGGCGCGGTTCGCGGGCTTGATTGCCGAAGCGGGCGCCAGTGTAATCGAAATCGCTCACGACCGCGTGTTTGCCAGCGACGATATCAGCACGGTAAGCGTGCAGTGCGTCGTAGAAACCCGGGACGCCGCGCACATCGGCATCATCCGCGAACGCCTCGAGAAAGCTGGGTTTCGGGTGTCAACGCAATGAACCCTGCGAATGACGGTCGCGTGGGATGAGATATGGCTTTGTGCCACTTTCGCCTGCCCCGCCCAATGCCAGAATCGCCGCTGCCGACGGTTTCTTTTCCCGTATTCATTTTTCGGCGGGACGATGGGGACAAGTCTGCCACTTGCTTGATTCCAATCCTGCAGCGATAATTTTGTTATGACAGCCACAGCCGTCATCGAAGAAATCGAACAACTGCCGCCGGAAGAACAATCGCGCGTCATTCAATTTGTGAACGAACTGGCGCGCAAACGCCAGCTTACCGGGGAAGAATTGGGCGTGCTGGTCCAGCGCATGGCAGATTCCAAAGACCCTGCCGAAATCAAAAAATTACGGCAGGAAATTCATCGCGGTTTTTACGGCGAATAGCCATGCCGCGCATTCGCCGAATAGGTCTTCCGCCCCGCCTGTTGGACCACTTGCTCGATCGCGCCAGCGAACGAAACATTTCCGCCGACCAGTTCAAGCCTTTAGCAATGATCGAGGAGGTCACTTGGGGCGGCGGCAAGAGAATTTTGGCTTGCAGGTCTTCATGGCCAAAGCGTAGGTTTCAACTCGATGAGAAGATCTTTAAGCGCCGCCTTCCATCGCGTCACCGGCCTGCTTTCGACCCGCGCCGCCGCAGCGAAAGCCGTCGCCCTTCCTGGCAAATTTCAAGAATACAAGGCCAAAGCTGAGCAGGAAGATGCCGAGGCTCAATTCAATCGGGGTTTTTGCTACGATGCTGGCCGGGGCGTGGCGAAGGATTATGCCGAGGCGGTGAAGTGGTATCGCAAGGCCGCCGAACAGGGTCACACCGACGCGCAATTCAATCTGGGCGTCTGTTACGCCCATGGTCAAGGCGTGGCAACGGATAAAGTGGAGGCGTATGCGTGGTTTAGCATGGCTGCCAAGGCGGATTCAGATGCGGCAAAGAGCCGCGATCTTCTGAGAAAGGAGTTGACTCCCCAACAATTCACAGACGCTCAAAAGCGGATGAAAGAGTTGCGTTGGCAAATCGCGGCCAAGCTCAAATCTTCCACTCCATGACCGGTTCATCAGTTTGGAATGGACGACATGGCGCAATACGCCTTGCCAAAAACCAATCTTATCGGATAATTAAGATCATGAGCGCACAGGAAACCTTGATCGAAGAAATCAAGCGCCAGCCCGAACCGGTGGTGCGCGAAGTTCTGCATTATTTGAAATTCCTCGAACGCCAGCGCGCGCAGGAAGAGTGGGCCGATGTGTTGCCCTCGCGCGAAGTCGAGAAGGAAAAGCTGGACAGCCTCGTCGCGGACACTTGGGAAAAACTTGGGCCGGCCCCGGAAGTGGACTATGACCAGCTTTAGCCGCGGCGATTGGGGCAATACGGCTTGCTAAACAGCCAATTTTGCCGGATAACCAACCCGTGAGCATAACGCTGTACGAGATTGAAGATGCGATTGGAGCATTGCCGCTCCCGGAGCGGCTCCGGCTTTACAAGGACATGCCGCAATTGATCGGGCGCAGCGCCGAAGACCTTGACTGGCAGCGGCTCGGTTTCGAAAATTTTTTCCAGGACGATTCTCCGGACGACCAGGTTTATGACTCCCTTTAAGGCTGGCGACGTTGTCTCGGTCGAATTTCCCTTTTCCGATTTTCAGCCTTCAGCCTTCAGCCCTCAGCCCTCAGCCTTTTTTTCAGCACTCCTTGCCGCGTCAAGGCAACTCGCCGTGTCGTAACTCAGTGAAGTCAGGAGCGAAGACGGGTGCATTCCGTTACGGATCAAGACCGCGCCCAGCCGGACCGCAGTTCTTCGGGTGAGATTCCCCGTTGGCGAAACGCCCGCAAGCTGAGGGCGTCGTGCCGCTTGGCCAGCCGCCGGCCGGCCGCGTCGCGCACCAGCGGACAATGAAAGAACCGCGGCGGCGTCAACCCAAGCGCGCGATAGAGCAGAATCTGCCGCGCCGTGCTGACCAGCAAATCTTCGCCACGCACAACCTCGGTAATATTCATCGCCGCGTCGTCCACCACACACGCGAGTTGATAAGCCGGAATATCGCTTCCGCCGCGCCACGACCAAACGACAAAGTCCCCGAAATCTTTTCCGGCAATAAATCTATGTTCCCCAAGATTTTCATCGGCAAAGGTAATCGTCTCGCCGTCCGGAACACGAAAACGAAGCGATACGTTCCCAATAATCCTCCCGGAGGCGTCTCGCCGGTGAGTGAATTCATCGCCTTTCGGCCGGCATGTCCCCGGATAAACCACCTCATTATCTCCGGCATTTGGCGCCGCAACCGCCTGCTGAATGTCCCGGCGCGAGCAGGTGCAAGGATAAATGAAATTGCCCGCGAGCAGTTTCTCCAGTGTGGCGCGATAAAAGTCCATCCGCTCACTCTGATTGTAAGGAGCGAACGGGCCGCCAACCTCCGGCCCTTCCTGCCATGCAAGACCAAACCAGCGCAAGTCTTCGAGCATGGCGGCCACGAATTCCGGCCGGCATCGCGAGCGGTCCAAATCTTCGTTGCGCAAAACCAGGACGCCCCAGTTGGCCTGCGCCCGTTCCTGCGCCGTCCAGAATGTCCGCGCATGGCCCACGTGCAACCAGCCCGTGGGCGACGGCGCGAGTCGTCCGCGGTATTCGGGACTGTGGCCAGGGGTTGGAGGAATCACACCGGGGAATTAACAACGAAGGAACCAAGGAACAAAGATTTTTTGGTTCACAAAGAGTAATGGCAAAAAATCAGGCGGGCGGCTGCGAATCAAAACGGTTCGTGGGGATGAGCTGCCAGCCAGTCACTGAAACGCGGCAACGGGTGGGATAAAGTGTTCTGCGCCTTGGAAATGTCCAACGACGTGTCCAAGGCGCGACGCGGGCCGCGAAAGTTCTTCGCCGAATTAGGCTCCAATTTTGCCGTCACTTCCGGCCAGCGTTGGACGAGCAGCAGCCCGATTTGCCAGCGTGACAGCTTCTCCGCGCCGGCGATATGGAACAACCCGGCGCGGTTTTGATTCACCAGGTCCCAGACGGCGCGGGCCGTTTCCACCGCGGGAATCGGACAGCGAAATTCATCGGTGAACAATTTCATCATCTGGTCCGGCTGGCGCAGGGCACGGCGCAATTGCTCGTTGAAGGCGCGGCCGGCGCGCGAAACGCCGCCGTTGATGGACGTGCGCACAACCAGATGACGCGGATTGTTCAGGATGATTTGTTCGGCCGCGGCCTTGGTTTCGCCATACACATGGATCGGATTCACGCCGTCGGTCTCGGTGTAGTTTCCTTTGCGCCCGTCAAAGACTATGTCGGTGGAAAAGAACACGAACGGAATGGCCGCGGCGAGTTCCGCCAGCACGCGGGTGGCCTCCACATTGATGCGCCGGGCCAATGCCGGGTCTTTTTCCGCTTCGGCAACCACCGTGAGGGCCGCGCAATGGATGACGAGTTGTGGTTGGTCCCGCTGGAATTCCCGGCGCACGGCGGCGAAATCGAGCAAGTCAAGTTGTTCGTGGGTCAACGCGCGCACCTGCCATTGCTGAGCAAACCGCGGCGCGGTCGTGGCGAGGTAATTCCCAATCACCCCGCTCGCGCCGGTGATCCAGACAAGCGGTTTTGGCCGGGGATCAATCAAGCAAACGCTGGGTCAGGCCGCCATAGGCATCAATCCGCCGATCGCGCAAAAACGGCCAGTGGGTGCGCGTGGTGTCCACCGCGGCCAGGTCCACGGGCACGACCAGGACCTCCTCGCGGTCGGCGGACGCCTTGGCCAGGATTTCGCCGGAGGTGCCGGCCACGAAACTCTGGCCCCAGAATTCGATGCCGTCGCCGCCCACGCCGTCGAGCACTTCGTGGCCGACGCGATTGGGCGCGGCCACGTAGCAGCCGTTGGCGATGGCGTGGCTGCGCTGGATGGTTTCCCAGGCCGCGTGCTGTTGCGGGCCGTACTTTTTCTTCTCCCCCGGGTGCCAGCCGATGGCGGTGGGATAAAACAGAATTTGCGCCCCCTGCAAGACCGTCAGCCGGGCGGCTTCGGGGTACCATTGGTCCCAGCAAATCAACACGCCAATTTTTCCATAACGGGTCGGCCACGCGCAGAAACCGAGATCGCCGGGCGTAAAATAAAATTTCTCGTAATACAAGGGATCGTCCGGAATGTGCATTTTCCGGTAAACACCCATGAGCGAGCCGTCCGCGTCAATGACCACCGCGCTGTTGTGATAAACGCCCGCGGCCCGTTTTTCGAAGACGGATGCAATCACCACCGCCCGATGTTTCCGGGCGAGCTTGCGGAAAGCATCGGTGGTCGGCCCGGGAACGGTTTCGGCCAGCTTGAAGTTTTCGTGGTCTTCGCTCTGGCAAAAATACTGCGAGCGGAAGAGTTCCTGGGTGCAGATGATTTGTGCGCCGCGTTGGGCGGCCCCTCCGGCCAGCGCCAGCGTTTGCTTCAAATTCGCATCGGGATTGGCTGAGCAGGGGCTCTGGATGAGGCCGAGTTTGACGACCCGGGCAGCGCGTTTCATGGCCGTGATTTCTTGGCGTGGAGGCGCGCCGTGTGTTCGAGTATCTGCGTGGCGCCGCGGCCGTCATATGCGGCCGCGGCGGGCGGTTCGTTTTGCCCAAACAGCTCGCGGATGTATTTGCCCAAAGTTTCGTTGGTGGGGCCGTAACCGCCGTGGTAGATGTAGTATTCCAGGTCGTACATCAGCTCGTCGGCCGTGGTGTAACGCCGGGACAGGTCGCGCGTAAGACAGTGGTGCAGAATGTCGTTAAGCCGGTCGTCCACCCGCGAATCGAGCGCGCGGAAATCCGGAACCGGCTGGTTCAGGATGCGCTGGCGCGATTCGTCCGCGTTGGCGCCTTTGAAAATGTTCCGGCCCAGGAGCAAATGCGAGAGCACCACACCGGCGGAAAACAGGTCCGACCGCTTGTCGGTGATTTGAAAGTCCGCCTGCTCCGGGCTCATATAATCGGCCTTGCCGGCCACCACTTCGCCCTCCTGGTCGGTCAAAAACCCGCGGGCCTTGGCGATGCCGAAGTCGCTGAGTTTCACGTCGCCCTCGAACGCGAGCATGATGTTTTTGAAACTCACGTCGCGGTGGACGATGCCCAGCGGCCGGCCATCCTTGTCGCTCTTGGCGTGGGCGTAAGCCAGGCCGCGCGCCACCCGGCTGGTGATGAACACGGCCAGTTCCTTCGGCAGCGTCTTGCGTTTGAGGGCCAGTTGCTCGGTGAACTGCTCCAGGTTCACCCCCCGGATCAACTCCATGCAAATGAAGCATACCCCGTTGGTTTCGCCGAGGTGATAGGTTTGGACAATGTTGGTGTGAATCAAATCGGCGACCAGCTTGGCCTCACCGATGAAATTCTCAATGAACATCTTCTGGCTGGCAATGTTCGGGCGGATGACCTTGATGGCCACGCGCTTGACAAAATTGCGCGAGCCGTGCTGCTCGGCTTCATAAACGATGCCCATGCCGCCCTCAATTATTTTGCGGACGATTTCGTAACGGAACTCACTTTGAATGGTGAATAGCGGCACACTCGGATGTTGGAAGAATATGCTACAAAGTCAAGCTCCGTGCCCCAAGGCGCGCGATAGGGGCGCTGTGCTTGACTCCCTCCCCATGAACCCCTGAACCTGCCGATGCCACACGACCTTCCGAATATGAATGCTGCGCGCTTGCTTTCCCCTCTCCTATTCCCTCGCCCATTCTGATGGGAGAGGGACAGGGTGAGGGTAGAGACTCTGATGGGAGGGGAGAGGGTTAGGGTGAGGTGAGGGTTCTGCTTTCATTGGGTGTTGTGCGTTGAATGTTGAATGTTGAATGTTCCCCGGTTCATGGAAAGGGATGGGGTGGGGATTCGAGCTAAGTAAACAAGGACCTCCTCACCCCGCCCTCTCCCCCCTCGGGGGAGGAGAGGGAGAAGATAAGAGCAGTGTCAAGTTACGCGCCCCGATCTGGCGGTGAGCCGGGCGCCAGGCGGACAAAAATCTTCGTTTTCTCCGTTCACATGGTGTATAGAAGTCGGCGAGCGATGGCTGATGAACCTTCAACGGGCTCGGTCTTCCCGCGAACCGACTGGGCCGAACTGGGCAGGGCAGCGCAAGCGGAGCACATGCCTTTGGACCGGCTCATTCGCCTGTATTGGCAGCCGCTGAAGATCTTTCTGGTGACGACTTTTCCCAGCCTGAGAGAGCAGGCCGACACGTTGCTTCAGGATTTCGCCGAAGACAAGTTGCTCAAAGACGGCTGGCTGCGAAAAGCCGACCAGCAGCGGGGCCGGTTTCGCGATTTTCTTAAAACCAGCCTGCGGAACTTCGTGTTAAACCGGTTGAATCTGGCGGAAACGAAGAATGCCCCGATTCCGCTGGAGAACTTGGAACGGGAACTGGCTGCGCCCGAAGCCGCCGCCGAAGAATTCGATCTGGCTTGGGCGCGCACGGTGCTGGCCGAGACCCTGCGGCGGATGGAGGCGGACTGCAAAAATCCCGGCGCCGACCAGCCGCGGCGCGGTTATATTTGGGAGTTGTTCCGCATTCGCCTGCTCGAACCGATTATCGTCGGAGCGCCGGAAGTGCCTTATGACCAATTGATCGAGCGGTTCGGCCTGGAATCGCCGACGGATGCGTCCAATACACTTTTGAGCGCCAAACGCATTTTTAAGGCACATTTGAGCAAGGTCATCAAAGAATATGCGCGGCAGGACGCCGCCACGGCGGCCGAAGTCCTCGCCCTGGAGGAATTTCTGGTTCGCCTGGCCAAACGGCCGGCGACCAGGAAAGAATCGTAAATGGTCAATTGATACCGGCGTGCAAGAATCACCAAAATGGCCGGTAACGGGTAAAAGAATTGATATGCCTGAATCGGATTCGTCGGCATGGGTGCTGAAAAGCCGTGCCCCGGCGCTGGCCGCCTTGATGGCGACCGGCGAAGGGCACGCCAATCTTTGGCGTCCGGAAGAATTGTCCGCCATGTTCCGGCACCAGATGTCCACGCCTATGCAGGTGGATTTGGGCGGTCTGGACGTGCCCGCCGCGGCCACGCTGCGGACCCTGAGCGAGGCGCAAGGTTTGCTGCTCAAGAGCTTTTCGGACCTCTTCCGGCATCCCGCGCCGCCGGTGGAACTTTTGCGACTGGTCAAGGATTTCGCCAAGTCGAACCTGGACCATCCCGAAAGCGGCCTGCCGGGCGAAATCGCCTCGGCGCTTTACTACCTCAGTATCGCCGCCGCGCTGGTTCGGCTCGACTCGCGGATTTCCAAATTGTCCGACGCCGACTTGCAAATCGGCCTGCGCTGGATAATCGGCCAGGCGTGGCTTGAGGAAGAGGCGAAGGGATTGCTCGCCCAGGCGGCGCAGAAACTAGTTCAGCGACAATGAAATTTCGTTATCAGCGCACCATCATACTCCCTCTCCTCCCCAAGGGAGGAGAGGGCCGGGGTGAGGCGGCATCGTATCGAAACTTCTTTGCCAAGCTACTAAGCGGCGCCAAGGAGGCCAAGCCATGAGTGAACCCACACCCAGCGACAACCTCCCGCCGTTTGCACCGCCCGTTTCCACCTTCATGGGGCCGGTGGCTGAATTGATCGCCCAGCGGATGGTCTTGCCGCCATCCCGTCCGGGTTTACTGGCGGTCCTGGACCACTACGAAATCCTCCGCGTCCTCGGGGGCGGAGGCATGGGCATTGTCCTTCTGGCACGCGATTCGAAGACCGGGCGCGACGTGGCCGTCAAACTCGTCAAATCCGACCTGGTGACCGACCAGCAGGTCGTCCACCGTTTCCTCAAAGAGGCGGGCCACTTAAAACGACTGCGGCACACGAACATCGTACCGGTGGAGGAAATCTCCGACCGGCCGGAAGGGGCCTATTTCGTCATGCCCTACTTCGAAAAGGGCAGCCTGGCCAACCGGATCAAACTTGGGCATCCGCTGGATACCGAGACGATTTTGGACATCGCCACCCAGGTCGCCGAGGGACTCAGTTTCGCTCATCGAAGTGGCATTATTCATCGCGACCTGAAGCCCGCCAACATCCTGCTCGATGCCAGCGGACTGGCGTGTATCGGCGACTTTGGGCTGGCGCGGACGGTGTTTAACGACACGATTGTGGACGTGGCCAGCCGGCAATTGGAAGGGACCACGCCCTACATGTCGCCGGCAGTGGCCGCCGGCGATGCCGAAGATACGCGTTGCGATATTTACTCGTTCGGTGCGGTGCTCTACGAGATGCTCACCGGCCATGCCCCTTACCAGGGGCGGGGCGCCAGGGAAATTGTGGACCAGATTCTGGCAGGCCCGCCCAAACCCATCATCAGCCTGAATCCCGCCGCGGACCGCGGGCTGGTTGCCGTGGCCGAAAAAGCCATGGCCCGCGAACTGCGCGATCGTTACGCGGACGTGCGGGATGCACTGACAGATTTGCAACGCATCAAGACAGGCAAGGGTCCCATCCAATCAAACCAATCCAGCCGGTTTTTGCCGATACCGAAGGCTGTTTGGATCTCCGCAGTTGTGGTGGTGGTTGGGTTGTTGGGCTGGATTTATTGGCGCAACAGCTCGCAGCCCGCCCAGCCCGTCGTCGCTCCGCCGCCGGTTAGCGCCCCGGTTCCCCCACCTGTTGTTGTCCCCCCGAGCACCTCGCCCAGCGTGCCGTCGGCGTCGGCTGCCAGTCCGACCATTATCACCGCAGCCGGGCAGCCGGGAATCGGCGGTTACGTGGACGGAACGGCCGCCCAGGCCCAATTCCATTTACCCAACAATGTGGCGGTGGACCATGCGGGGAACCTCTACGTGGCCGACACCGCCAACAATGTGATTCGAAAGGTCACATCGGGCGGCGTGGTGAGCACGTTGGCCGGTACGGCCGGTGCCCACGGCCGCGCCGATGGCATGGTCGGCGCCGCGCGATTCTGGGCGCCATTTGGCATTGCGGTGGATGGTTCCGGCAATGTCTATGTGGCGGATACGGGCAACAACGCGATTCGGAAAATCACGCCCGACGGCGTCGTGCACACATTGGCCGGGCTGGCTGGTAGTCCCGGCAGTGCCGATGGCGTCGGCCCGGCAGCCCGCTTCCGGAATCCGTGGGGCGTGGCGGTGGATGAAGTGGGCAATTTGTTGGTGGCCGATATGAGCAACGACACCATTCGCAAGATTACGCCGGAGGGCCTGGTAACCACCCTGGCCGGCCAGCCCGGAATGAGCGGCAGTGCGGATGGCTTCGGCAACGACGCGCGATTCAACGATCCTTATGCCGTGGGAGTTGACTCCCAAGGCCGTGTCTATGTTTCCGATAGTGGAAACAACACCATTCGCAAGATTACGCTGGACGGCGTGGTGATTACCCTGGCCGGGTTGCCGGGTTCTGCCGGCAGCACCGATGGCAACGGTGCGGACGCACGCTTTTGGAACCCTCAGGGTCTGGCGGTGGATGGCGCGGGCAACGTCTATGTGGCGGACACTGGCAACAACTGCGTCAGGAAAATTACCCCAGCCGGGGTGGTGACCACCTTGTCGCCAACGGCGGCAGATGGCGGTGGAAACATTCGATTGAATGCTCCCGGTGGTGCAGCGGTGGATGGTGCCGGCAACGTTTACGTGGCAGACACCAACAACCATTGCCTCCGCAAAATCGCCCTTTTTCGTTAGCGGAGTGTTGAAAAAGTAGGAGACGACGTAAGGAGTCTCTGACTTGTCTCTCAAAATCCCAGGAAATCTGAGACTCGTCACCTCGTCTCCTGCGAAAAATCAATTTTTTCAACAGGCTGTTAGAGCATTCCCATATTCCCTGCAAGAACCCTCACCGCAAATGGTAATGGCCGATGAGGCCAAGCGGCCAATTCCGCGGCCTCGGTGAAAAACAACAAAATGAAACATATGAAAACGAAAATGTTGCTCGTGGCCGCCATGATTGGAGCGGCTGCTTTGTCTGCTCGTGCTGGAGTTGCCTTCGGCTTTTCATTCGGTTTGCCGCTGCCGGCGCCGGTGGTGGTAACAGCCCCCGCTGCGCCAGTGGTGGTGGCGGCGCCGGTGGCAGTTGCGCCATCCGTGGTGGTAGCGGCTCCGGCCTGTCCGGGCCCGGGCTACGTCTGGGCACCGGGTTATTGGTCAGTGTGCGGTTACAGCCGCGTATGGGTTCCGGGCTGCTGGCATTATCGCCCGGTTTACGGGCATCCGTATCATTGGCGCCGGTGAGGACGGAAGGCGTGACGGGGTTTTCCCGCTGTTAGCGCAGGCGCAGGATGCCCGTCGCCACAAATCGGATTCCGGATGCCTGGGTAGGGAGGAACGGTGGGTGTGGGATGGCGGGCCTTTGAACCCGCTCTCCCGCTAACGAATTCCGACGAATGACGAATTGGGGCTACGGCCCGGCAGCCAGCCTTCGCGGGGCGGAGGGGTGAAATCAACGTTAAATAGTGTTGAATAGGAAATCCATCGGGTTCGGCGAAGAGGGAAAAAGGGCTGGCCCGCACAATGATAGGCGGCAGCTTGCTTGACGCGGTTGGTAGAGACGCGGACATAGCCGAGGGTGAGTTTATTCATTTACGATTTACGATTGGCGATTGACGATTGAGCGGACAGGCGGGACGCCTATCCTACTGAAAAAGGGCTTGCAAACCGGTGGAGCAGGGAGAAAATCACGAGAAGGCCCATGATGGTCGGCGACAAAAATCCAAATGGGAGATATCAATTGAAATTAGGACGCCACTAAAGGTTCTTGACAATTTCCAGAAAAGGTGTAAAACGGGAATGTCGTTGGAAAGGCTTCAGATGAAGAAGATACTGACTTTCACGATATTCGCCGGTGCATTGTCCGTCGCTTCGGCGCAGTTGGAGTTCACCATCAATCTGAACGGTAATTCTGGCAGCGGCTCCGGGACATTCACCTTGGCCGGCGCAACTTTACAATACGATTTTACAGGCACTCTGTCTGGCACCGGAACAACGGCAACGGACGCACAGGTGATTTGGAATGGTGGTGGTGTTTTCACCACAAACAGGCTGTTTGATTTGGGCGCGCCGAATTCGACAATTCCCGGCTTTTATGGATTTGCAGGCACCATCCCCCCATCCCGACTGAGTGTAACGGAAATCTCCCAGCTATTGTCAGGTCTGTGGGGTGTAAATGTCTTCACTTCATCTTCCACTGAATCGAATGCAGCAACACAAACCGGGAATATCGTGCTCGTGCTGCCGCTGCCTACACCAGTTTTCCAGTCCATTACTTGCCAAAATGGTAGTATTCTGTTTAGTTGGCGAGCGGTGCCCGACCTGACCTATCAAGTGCAATATTCAAGCGATTTAATCGAGTGGACGAATCTAGGCAGTCCTGTGGGCGCCAGCACCAACATTCTTACTGGTTCCGATGTAATCATTCCTGCTCAGAATCGGTTTTATCGTGTAGAAGTGTATTTTATGAGGACCTTCCCAAATTAGGAGAAAGGGATTTTTACAACGAGGTAACCAAACAAAGGGTCGGAAAGATGCCACCTCACCCCGGCCCTCCCCATGAAGCCGGACCCTCACCTCACCCTGGCCTTCTCCCCTCCCATCCGAGTTCATACCCTCACCCTGTCCCTCTCCCATCAGAATGGGCGAGGGAATAGGAGAGGGAACCGCAAGCGGTTACCCGGCCAGGCCGAATTTTAGAATGCGCCCGGTTCGGCTGGACGGGTTTGGGCGGGCTTGGCATTTTGGCGGCGCATGAATGCCGGCCTGCCTGAACGCCAATCGTCTTTGCTGGCTTTCTTCCGGCCCGCACCCGCGGCGCCGGTCACGCTCACCGACCCGGCTGAAATCACCGCGACCTATCGCCGCTGGCAAAGGCGCGTCCTGATTTTTTCCGTCGCCGGCTACGCGACGTTTTATTTCGTGCGCAAAAACCTTGGCGTGGCCATGCCGCTGATGGCGCAGCGGCTGAACCTGAGCAAGGAGGACCTGGGCTTGATTTTGACGCTGCACGGCGTGGTTTATGGCGTGTCGAAGTTCGCGAACGGTTTTCTGGCCGACCGGGCGAACGCCCGCACGTTCATGACGGTGGCGCTGATTGCTTCGGCGGTGCTCAACGTTTTTTTCGGACTCAACTCCGCCCTCATTGCGCTGGTCCTGATCTGGACGCTGAACGGCTGGTTCCAAGGCATGGGTTTTCCTCCGTGCGCGCGGCTGATTGCCAATTGGTTTCCGCCGAACCGGCTGGCAACCAATTTTTCCATTTGGAACATGTCGCATAATATCGGCAGCATTTTGGTCGTGCTCCTGTGCGGGTTCCTGGTCAGCGGCAGTCTTTTCGCGGCTAATTGGCGGTCCTGTTTTTTTGTTCCGGCGGCCATCGCCATGGGCGTTGCCGGTTTGCTCTGGTTCGTGCTGCCGGACACGCCGCCGTCGGTCGGCCTGCCGGAGTTCGCGGGCACGCACGTTGACTTGCCGGCAAATGAAGCGCGGGAGGATTTCAAGGCGTTCGTGTTCCGGCAGGTGTTCGGCAATAAATACATCTGGATGCTCTCGCTGGCGAATTTCTTCGTCTATATCATCCGCTACGCCGTTTTCGACTGGGGACCGACGATGCTGCTGGAGGCCAAGCATATCCGGATCATGCACGCCGCCTGGATGATCGCCGGCTTTGAAGCCTTCGGGTTGCTCGGCGCATTGCTGGGTGGTTGGGTTACCGATCGTCTGCTCGGCGGCCGGGCGGCGCGCGCCTGCGTGATTTACATGGCGCTGGCCGGCGTTTCACTTTTGCTCTTGTGGAAGATCCAGACGCAATCGGAACTGCTGATTACCGGCCTGCTATGCGCCACGGGGTTTTTCGTTTATGGCCCGCAATGCCTGCTGGCCATTGCCTGCGCGAACCTGGCCACCAAACGCGCCGCCGCCACTGCGGTTGGTTTGACCAGCATCTTTGGCTACGCGAGCACCGTGCTGTCCGGCTGGGGCCTGGGCGCTTTGGTGCAACACGAAGGCTGGAACGCTGGCTACGCGGGCTTGCTCGCGTGTGCGGCCCTCGGGACGCTGTTGTTTATCATGGCCTGGCCGGCCAAGGCCAACGGATATGATGAAGGGCGATGAAGTTGAGGGGTGAAAACATCGAACCAGCCCGGCAGGCCCTGACCCTCTCCATGAACCGGGGAACGTGAACCCCGACATCGGATGTCGGGGCAGGGCGTTAAATAGTTAAATGGTAATTGGCTAAATGAGGCGGAAACCGGGAAACAACGAACATCGAACGCCGAACATCGAATGAAAGAGAGCCCTCACCTCACCCTGACCCTCTCCCCTCCCATCAGAATGGGAGCGGAGAGGGAACAGCAGGTGGCCCGCGAACCTGGCTCGGGAGACTGGCAGCATGCGTCAGGTTCATGGTCCCAATGCATGCGCAAAAGCGAAAGGAGGCTCCCCATGAACCTGGGAAGCGACAACGGCCCCCTCACCCCATCGCTCTCCCCAAGGGGGAGAGGGAGAAGACCAGCCGGAACCTCCATCGGGTTCAGGGGTTCAATGCGCGATTTATCGGGGAAATCTCTCCCCGTTTGGCGGGGAGAGGGAGAAGCGGCAACCGGACGCGCCGCAGCGCGTCCCTACCGGGTTCATGGTCCCAATGCATGCGAAGAATCGAATTTCGACGCGACATGTCGCGTCGAGGGAAGCGGCGACGTGTCGCCGCACACCAAGACTCCAACACTCCATTGCGGATGGATTATTGGCCGGTGTTTGATTGAGCATTCGAATTTGCCTTCGGCGGGGTTGCCGGGGAGTTGGTCGCCGCGGTCGCCGGGGCGGTTTCCTGGATAAAACCATCGAGGATGGCAAGATAACTGTCGGCCTCTTCGCCGACATCCGGCCCCAAATCCTTCTTGAGCGAGCGCAGTTGATCGGCGGCGGTCTGGGCCTGCTGCCGAAGTTGGTTCAGGTCCATGTTGCCGGTGCTCAAGCTGTCGAGCATCTCGTTGAATTTATTTATGGCGTCCGGGCCGGCCGAGCCGAGGATTTGCGATTGCACCTGCTGGACGAGGTTGGTCTGGTCACGAATCCCGCGCACCGCGGCCGAAAAGTCCGAAGCCGAATTGGTGGCCGATGCCGGGGGACGCGGGATCTGAACCGTGGCCTGGGTGGCGGTCAGTGAACTGGCAGGGATCGTTCCGAAATGGATGGCGGCAATTTTCGGTCGCGGGAGAGTCACGTTTCCCAGGTTGTCGTTTTGCAGAACCAGAGTGTTGGTGGTCACGGACAAGACCTTACCGTTCAAGGTGTCGCCGTTTTGCATGACCACCTGGTCGGCATGCAATTCTTCGACCGAAAACCAGGCAAACGCCGCGGATAGCGTCAGGAGCCCAAGGAATCTCATCATGACGACATAGTAATCCTTGGCGGTTCGGTCTGCAAATCGGTCAGACATGTGACAGGTGACAAGTGGCATGTGACAAGTGACAGGTAACAAATTTAACTATTCAGAACAGAACAGGAGGAAACCGAGAAAACGGAGAAGGACAAGTCAGAGACTCCTTACGTCGTCTCCTACTTTATCAACAGGCGGCTGAGCCGCGCTCCGAAAAATCGGCGCGAAGGCGCGCGAAAGGCGAAGTTGGGGAAAACATTCTTTTCGATTAGGAGGACGAGGAGGAGGACGACACTTCGCCTCGGCTCCATGAACCTGGATGTCCACGCGCAGGTTTTTGGGAGTGCGCGGACATGTCCGCGCTTTGTTTCGACGCGACACGTCGCGTCGAGGAAAGCGGCGACATGTCGCCATCTCCAAAACGCTGGCGCGACAATTGGTTCATGGTCCCAATGCATGCGAAAAATCGAAAGGAGGCTCTCCATGAACCGGAACATCCAACATCCAATGAAGGCAAAGAACCCTCACCTCACCCTGACCCTCTCCCCTCCCATCAGAATGGGAGCGGAGAGGGGACAGCCGGCGGGCGCAACGAGTGACTCGGGAGACTAGCAGCTTACGTCAGGTTCATGGTCCCAATGCATGTGAAAAATCTGCGCGGCGAGACATTAGCCAAAGATGGCCAAAGGCGAAAATGCATAATGCAATTTTTGCCGCTTCAGATCGTGCAAAATCCGGGAAGAATCGGCAACCTCAGGTTCACCGGGCGGCGCGCACGGAGTGGCGCGTCCCACCGAAGTGGTGGACGGCGCGCCGAGGAACCCCGCCCGAGGGTGGCACCGTTGTTGCTGTCTTGGTTTTGAACACTGTCTTGGAGCGGGCAGTCCAACCGTTGATAATTGGAAAATGGTGAAGTCTCGATGGCTTTGGGTTGTGATTTGCATCATCCTCGGTCTGGGGATGTTGCTGTGTGGTCTTTTGGTCCCTTCACACCTGCGGGCGGTGGATGCCAGCGTGGTGGAAAGGGCCGGCAGCAAGGGCCCGGCGTTGCTGGAAGAGGGACGGACCTTGGCTGGCCGGCAGAAGTTGGGTACGGCGCTCATGTTGATGCAAGCTGCCCGGTTAGCCGGAATTTCCGGCTGGGACCGGCTCGGCGACTCCATCACCAACCTCGCGCGGCAGAACCCTCCAGCCTTGGCTTGGGGCAATGATTCGCGCGCGAAAGCGCTTTTTGACATCAATGCCGCAAATGTCGAGGCCGACAGCGGACCATTCACCGACTTCATTATCCGGCAAAAAAATCGCGATGCGGCGCTGGCACACTTGCGCGCTTCATCGTCGCCCGCCGTGCAGGAGTTGCTGCGCACACGTTCATTGACGAGCACCGCGCTGCTGCCGCCATCGTCGTCGTCGGCGGGCCAGGCGTTTGACGCGGCGGTGTCGGCGGGCGGACTGCTGCTCGATGGCGGATCTTTGAGCACGGGCCTGGGCCGCGACCTGTTCGCGCTGGCGGCACAGGCCAATCGTGGCGCCGGGTCGGAACCGATGGAGGAAGCGCTGATGGACATCGTTTTGCTGGGCCAACGGTTGAATTGGGACCAGCTCACGGCGTTTGTCGGACAAATCCCAGACGCCGCTACGCTTCATCGCCTGGCCGATGCCGCGCGCACTGCCGGGGGGCAGTTGCCGGTTCTGTTCGCTTCGATCGTCGTTTCCGGCAAGCCGGCCGCCGTGGCCGATTACCTCGGCAAATTTAGCTCGACGGGATTGGCGGACCTTGGAGCGAGCATGTGCTACGGGGCCGGCGGGCTGGATGAGTTGTTGCAGAGCGGCCGGCGCTTTTACCATTCCAATGTGCTTGATCGCTTGGCCGCATTGAATCCGTTCCGGGCCGTGGTTTGGGGGGCGGCGAATTGCGTTTGGAAAACGCCGCAACTGGCAATGGCGCTGAAATGGCTTTGCTACCTGCTCGGCGGGTTTTTATTGGCGGCGGCGGCGCATTGGGCGCGGCCGGCCGTGGCGCCGCTGGAACGCCCCTTGCAAGTGCGCGGATTCCACCTGGTGCGTGAGTTTTTATTTTCGCTGGGTTTCCTGCTCGTGGTTTTGCTCCTGAGTGAGCCGTTTCTCACCCAGGAAAGCCAGAAGGGAGGATTCTCCCTTCGACTCCATCTGCCCGTGGCGGGCGGCGGGGTCCCTGGAGGACTGGCTGGCATCCAACAAACTATTATGAACCCGATTATCCTGTTGACCCTGTTGTTCTTCCTTGTGCTGCAGGCGCTGCTTTACACGGCATCCCTGGTGAAGCTGGCGGAAATCCGCCGGCAGCGGGTGCCGCCGCGCATGAAGCTCAAGCTGCTCGATAACGAAGAGCACCTGTTCGACGCCGGCCTGTACCTGGGCTTCGCGGGCACTATCATTTCCTTTATCATCGCGTCGCTGGGCCTGGTGAGATTCAGCCTCATGGCGGCGTATTCCTCCACGTGTTTCGGCGTCATCTTTGTGATCGTCTTCAAGATTTTCTACCTCCGCCCGGCGCGCCGCAAATTGCTGCTGGAAGCCGAAGCGGATGCTAATTTCCCTGACGCCCAAGCGGCCTCCGCCGCGCCGGCGGCCGCGCCGACCCCCGCATCATGAACCGGAGCCTCCTCATCGTCATTTGCGACTTTCTGCTGTTGAGTCTGTTGACATTTTCGACGGACATCAACCACATGGCGGACGAAAACACGCCGCCGCCGACGCAGATTGTGGTGGCGACCAATCCGGCGCCGAATCCCGGCAACGACCTGGCCGCCGTGATGAAACAGGCACTGGAGGAGGAGCGCCGGGGACAGCAGCAGTTGCAGCAGCAACTGGCGATGGCCCGTGCCGCCGCCAGCCAGCAGGAGGCGCAACTGAGCCAGCGGGAACAACAGAACCAGCAATTGCAGCAGCAATTTGCCGCCGCCCAGACCAATCTCGAAAACCTCGCGCGCCAGTTGGAGGTTAATTCGGCGCAGGCCCGGCAGCAAATCGCGGCCTCGGAAGCCCAGGCGCAACAGGAAGCGGGGCTGGCCGCCGCCTTGCGCTTGCAGCTCGAGCAGTTCGCCAAAACCAACCAGCTCGCCCAAGCCGAGAAGCAGCAGCTCTCCAATCAGCTTCAGTTGACGGAAGTGGAAGCGCGTGCGGCGGCCGACCGCGCCGCGCTGATGCAGCAGGAGGTGCAGGCCCAGCGGGCGGAGAACGCCCGGCTGGCCGAGGGTTTCAAAACGCTGGCCACCAACTCCAGCCAGTTGACCCAGGAAATCCGTGAGAACCGCGCCCTGGCGCCCAACACCATTTTCAGCGAGTTCGTTTCCAACGGCGTGCAGGCGGACATCGTGGCGGCGCGCTCCGGTTTTCTGGGCATGAATTCGAGCAGGAACAAGGACGCCAAGACCGTGCTGGTGACGGATGGAACCAACGTCTTCGCCCTGTGCCACGTGCAGGACACGCCGCTCACATTGTGGGACCCGGGGACCGATTGGGACACGCTGACCGGCACGCTGATCGGCAGTGCGGCGCAAGTGGCCATTCGGGCGTTGTCCTTCCAGCGGCGGGACCCGCGCGTGGTGATGATACCCGTCGCCCCGGCGGACGCGCGCCGACTGGGCGACAAGACTTATCGCGTCTCGGCGGATCCGTACAAATTTCAAGACGCCGTGCTGGTGGGCGCGGACCAGGGTTACTACGGCGAGTGCGACTTTCAGATAGACGTAAACACGCCGGGGTATGTGAAGCTGGACCGCAGTTTTCTGCGGGGATTGTTCGGCAAATTCAATCCCTCGCGCGGCGACCTGGTCTTCAGCCGCACCGGCGAACTGCTTGGAATCATGGTGAACGGGACCTACTGCCTGATGGTCCACGACTTTGCCTCGGCCGCCACGCTGCAATTTGGATCAGACGTGCGCAATGAGCACACCGGGGAGACGCTGGCCAACCTCTACTTCCAGGTGTTTAATTTTCCCCTCCGATTGCAGTGACTTTGGAGTGCGCGGACGTGTCCGCGCTTTGGTTCGACGCGACATGTCGCGTCGAGAAAAGCGGCGACATGTCGCCGCACTCCAAAAACTGGGCTGGCGGTGGTGGCAGACCTTCG
>JBEKMW010000043.1:0-34732 GCA_049523455.1 Verrucomicrobiota bacterium
GCCCCCGCCCATAGGCGCGCCCCTGATGTCCAAAGAAGAATTACCCAAGAAATCACCCACAAATTGTGCTACAGACCCCAATTTTCCAGACGAGGCTTGTCCTTGAAAAAAGTTCGAGCGGCATCATAGACAACCACCACTTTTCAAGCGCAAGGACATCACCGAAGCTGTGGATGAATTCATTGAAAGTCGGAAACACCTGATCGCCGCCGCCGATGTGCCGGCATGGTTGGCGGTGCGGCGGTTGAACTTACGGGCAGATCAGCCCCAATTGACTGTCGCGGATCCAGCCGGTTCCAAACGCGGTGCGGACCAATAGGTAATGGCCCCGGCTCCGGATTTTGCGGGCCGGCTCGCCTTCGGTGAGAGTGGAGATCACTTCGCCGTCGCGCGTGGGGGTCAGCAACAAGGGCGCGTCCTTGCTCACCACAAATCCGATTTGTGTGCGGCTGACGACTCCCAGATTGGCCGTGAGGCTGAAGAGCAACAGGCAAAATCCCATTGCGGCCAGGGTTTGATGCCAGCCGGCGCGCCGACGAAAAACGCGCGGCAGCACCCACGCGCCGGTTACCAGCCAAAGGCTCACACCTGCCATCCACAGCCACGCGCCGGCAGGAAGCCAGGTGGAAGCGGATTCATACCATTTCAAGCGTGGCTCATCCAACTGCGTCACCTGTCGCGCAAATTCCAGGTTCAATCTGGCGCGGGCGTCAAACGGGTCTATCCACCGTGCCCGTTCCCAAGCCAGGATCGCCGCGCCGGCATGGCCGCGCTGCCATTCGGTGATGCCCAGGTCGTCCTGCGTGCCTGCGGCGGGTTGCTGCGTTTGGGCCCGTTCGAACCACTCCGCCGCTTCAGGAAGCTGCCCGGCCCGGTAAGCGGCGACGCCTCGCGCAAAAAAATCGTTCGTCGCCGGCCCGCTGGACGCCGCCGTGCAAACCAGAACTGCCAAAAAAAGCGCCCAGCGCAGCAAGCGCGCACTGTTTCGGCCCAAGGTCATGGGACGCTTCACAGCTTTTCCTCCAATTGCAACAGCACCGCCTCCACGTCCGGCCGGAACGCGAGCAAACCGCGGTCGGCCGAGGGCGCGGCAGCGTATTGCGCGTCGGCCACGGCAAAACATCTCCGGACGGTTGCGTGAGCGCGCCCGGTTTGGCCCGTGCCTTCCAGTTGGGTCAGAACATCGGCGCACACCAGCGCCCGGGGATGCGCCGGGAAATGGGGGGCGCAGGCGATCTTCATCGCATTCGCCGCGTGACGGGCGAACGCCGCCGCGTCGCCGGCCGCCGCGGCTTCTTGCATTCCACGTTTCTCGCGGCGCAACGCCCGCCGCGCTTGGCGGCGGCGGACGATCTCCGGGTGCGCCTCTAGAAACCGGCGGCGGCGGTCCCATTGCCACAGCGCCAGGAAGCCGAGCGCCGGCAAAAACTGCGCGCCGACCAACCAGCCGCGCGTTTGCGGCGGCGCCAGGCTCGCCGCCGTTCTGCCGGGCACTGGCGCCAAGTTGCTCAGCCGCAGCGGAACAGATTTTGCCGCGGCGGAGTCCCAGCCGGAAACTTCCACCGGCAAACTTTCGCCCGTGACAGTGACGGGCAGCGGCGGAATCGTCAGGTCCACGTATTTTCCGTGCGCCGGGTCGAACACACTGAAGGGAATCGCGGGAGTGGCGCGCGGCGCGTCCGTGAGCGGAATCAGCGTAAAGCCGCTGCCCGGCGGGTTGTTTGCGATGATTTGCCAGTCGCGCGACAGCGGTGGTTCTGGCGGCACGAACCGCGTCAAATCGGCGTCGCTGCGAAAGGCCGCCTGCAATTGCACCGGTTCGCCCACGCGCAGGCGGTTGGTGGACAGCCGGGGTTCAGTGGCAGTGAATTCACCGATGGAACCGGTGAACCCCGGCGGTTGGCCGTCCAACGGCAGCGGGCGCACGTTGATGGCCACCGCGTCCGAAACCAGAAAGTCATATTTGGTCGGCCCGTTGGGGAAGTTGACCTGGCCGGTGACGGCAACCGGACCGCCGAACTCGCGCCCGGAGGTAAAGCCCTGCGCGGACAACTCTAAGGAACCAATGGCAATCGGCGCGACCGTGGCTTCATAAATGAACGCCGGCCGGGTCTGGCCGTCGCAGGTGACAGGCGCGATGGACTGTCGTTCCGCCGTCTTGTCGGTCATGAAGCCGTGGCCATCGAGCTGGATTTCGCGCATGGCGGCAATTTCATTTGCGGGCGAGGCCGGGAGCAAGGCGCGCACCCGGAACGGTTGGCCGAGGTAAACATTGGTGGTGGAAACCTCCAGGACCAATTGGCGCGGTGCGGCGGGGGGCGCGCCGCCTGGCGGAACCACTTCAAGGGCCGCCGCGGGAATTTTCACCGGCCGGCCATAGGCGTTTACCACAACGTTGGAAATGGTAAAACGACCGGCTGCCGTGGCTTGAAACTCGTAAAGAAAGGCCGTGACAGGACGAAAGCCGCCGGACTGCACCTCCAGGATCTGGCCGCGCGCCTGGGCGAGGAATTTCAATTCCGCCGGCGCTGGTATTTGCTGCGGCCATTGGATGGATTCCTCCGCCGCGTCCACGGTCGCGTGGAAAAAAACCTTTGCGCCCACCCGCGCCGTCGGAGGATCGAACGCCGCCGCAACGGACACCGGTGACGAAACGTCCACCGACGGTTGGGCGACTTGGAGTTGGGCCAGCCCGTTCGGCGGCACATGGGGTGACACTTGCGCGACGAGCCGGCACGGCGCGAGGAACAAGAGGAGGACGCCAACACCGAACATCCAACTTCCCAAATTCAACATCCAATTCATTTCAGCGCGTCGGCATCCGGCCGTTGCAGCCTGTTGAAAAAGTAGGAGACGACGAAAGGAGTCTCTGACTTGTCTCTCAAAACCCCATGAAATTTGGGACTCGTCACCTCGTCTCCCACGAGAAATCGATTTTTTCAACAGGCTGCCAGCAGGCCGGCGGTTGAATCCTGGGTGTTGGAGGTTATGCATCGCGGAAATCACCAGTTGCGCCGGGGTCTTTCTCCTGGCGGCCCGCTTGGCTGCTGGCTCATTGGCAGGCGGCGGGCGCTGTCGAGCAAAAGACTGTCGAGGACCTGCTGCGCCACCTCCGGGGAGATTTGGATCTGCTCCTGGCTGCCATCGCGCGAAGCGCCTTCGCGCTGGCCGGCCAGCGATTCCGGTTGCCTGCCCTCCTCATCTTGGTCGCCCCAGCCGCCGGGCGGTGCGTTGGGCGCTGGAATCCGGCCTTTGAGTTTGCCCATCAACTGGCCCAGTTGCTGCCCCTGGTCTCCCAATAGGCCCGCCATCTGCTGCATACGCCGCACGCTGTCCACCAGCCGTGCGATGGCGCCCTCCACCAATTGCGCATTCCACACTGCGTTTGTGTCCGAGGGGTTCAATTCCGAAGCGCTCTTGAAATCGTCCACCGCGCCCTGCCATTGGCCCAAAGTGTAGCCAAAATCGGTCACCGCGGCCTGCACCGCCTTCTGCGCGTCGCGCACCCGATGCCGGGCACCACGCCCTTCCAGATACGCGGCGACCATTCGGTCAAGATTGGTATCGGCCAGCGCCGCCTCCATCGAATGAATCGCGTTTGCGTCCCCCACCAGCGCGGCGTCTCCTTGCGCGCCGGTCCGCTCGGCGTCCGGCCCCTCCTTCAACCGCTCGACGCCGTCGTCGAAGCGGGCGTGGCCTAGATTGTAAAGGGCGGGCGGCTGGACCCGTTCGTCCTGGGCGGCGAGCGCGGACTCGAACATTTGCTGCGCGACTGCGAATTTTTTCGCGGCGAGCAATTCGGCGCCCGCATTGTAAAAATCCCGCGCCGTGACGGGAGCAGCGAAATTGGTGGGGTCCACGGCCAGCGCCCGGCCGCCGAATGTCAGCGCGAGCAGCAGCGCAAAATGTAGGTGGAACGCGTATAATTTCATTTGGCCACTGTAGATTTTTTGCGCCGCGTGCCGACCAGCGGCTCGCCCGCGAGCAGCGTCAACATTACCGCAAGCGGAAGATAAAAGCGGTCCACGCCGTTGGCGGCAGACGCCCGCGTGCCGCGCCCGGCCTCTAGGGCGTGAATCGCCGGGCGCACCTTCATCAAACCGTCACCGGCCGCCCCGAGCGGGAAATAATCACCGCCCGTCGCCTGCGCGATTTCCCGAAGCGTCTGCTCATCCAGCCGACTGTGGACCAACTCACCGTCCGGGCCGCGCAAGAGTTCGGGGCGGCCGGCGGCATTCACGATTTCGATTTCCTTCCCCGCACGCGTGCCGACGCCGATGGTGAACACGACCACGCCGTTCGTCGCCAGATTTTTGGCGGCGGTGACGCCGGTAGCTTCCAAATCCTCGCCGTCGGTCACCAGCACGATTAATTTGTGGCGGCTGGTTTTGTCCATCGCGCGATAGGCCTCGCGCAGCGCCCGGCCGATGTCGGTGCCGGGAATGGGCATCGTCTTTTCGTCCACACTCATCAGCGTTTCCTCGAACGCGCCGGTGTCAAACGTCAGCGGGCATTGAATGAAAGCTGTGCCGGCGAAAGCCACCAGCCCCACGCGGCCGTGGCTCCCGCGCTGCACGAAGTCCAGGATGGCGAATTTCGCGCGCTGCAAGCGGCTGGGCAAAACGTCCGTGGTGGTCATGCTCAAGGAACAATCCAGCGCGAACACCACATCCTCGCCCACGAAGGTTCGGTCGCTCTCCACGCTGCCCCATTGCGGCCGCGCCAGGGCCAGTCCGGCCAAGGCGACGGCGAGCAGCAGCAACAGATTTTTGAAGTGCCGCCGCGCGGGACTGTGGGACGCTGTGAGTTCCTTCACGAAAGGTGGCGATGCCATCCTCGCGAGTTGCTCGCGGCGGGCGTTGGCGGCGTGCCGGTGTAGCAGCGCCAGCAACGCCGGCGCGACCGCCGCCAGCCAGAGCCAGCGCGGTTCGGCGAAATGAATGTCAGCCAGGCCCATCATGGCACGCGGCGAAACCTCGTATTGGACAAAATCACCTCAACCGCCAGCAAAGCAAGCGCCGCGAGCAGCGGCCATTCGAACAGCGGGCGATAGGTGGCGAACCGCCGCAATTTCACCGGCGATTTCTCCAGGCGGTCAATCTGGTGGTAGATGCTTTGCAGCTCGCGCTGGTTGGTGGCGCGGTAGAATTGCCCGCCGGACAGCGCCGCCATTTGGCCCAGCACGGTGTAATTTGCCGGATTGAGCAGCAGCGTGGGGATGACATGGCCATTGGCGTCAAGCCGAAGTTGTCCGGTGGCGGGATCGAACGCCGGCATGTTGCAGGGCTGTTCGATGCCGATGCCGATGGCGTAGATTTTAATGCCCAGCGCCGCGGCCAGTTGCGCGGCGGGCAGCGGATCAATCTTGCCCAGGTTGTTGTCGCCGTCGGTGAGCAAAATCATGATCCGCGTCCGGCGGTCAGGGTCGGCCTTGAGCCGTTTGGCGGCGACGGCGACCGCGTCGCCGATGGCGGTGCCGAGGTCGGTGATGATGCCAACGTGCAGCCGGCGAAGGTTCTCGAGGAGCCAGTCGTGGTTCAAGGTGAGCGGGCTGGCGAGGTAGGGCACGCCGGAAAACGCGATCAGTCCGATGCGGTCGTCCGCGCGTTTGGCGATGAAATCGTTCAGGACACCGGAGGCGCACGCGAACCGCGTGAGCTTTTCCGACGGGGTGCCCATGTCAATGGCCGACATGGACCACGACAAGTCCAGGACGAGCATGATGTCAATGCCCTGCGCCTCGGTCTCGACGTGGTAATTGGCCAGTCGTGGGCCAGCCAATGCGAAGATGCCCAGCGCTATGGCGAGCAGATGCAGGAAAAACAAGAATCGCCCGGCCGCCGCCCGCGCCTGCGCGCCCGCCGCCCGGGCGATCTCGGCGCTGGAAAACGTCAGCGCCGACAGCTTGCCGATTTTGCCGCGCAGCAGGGCATAGACCGGCAGCAGGCCCAGGAGCGCCAGCACCCACGGAAATTGAAATTCAAATTCGCCGGTCATGTCCGCGTAGGACAGGCGTCCCGCCTGTCTCTGACTTCTTTCACGAGCGAAATGAGTTCGAGCGCGCGATGAGCGGCATTGAGCGGTGGCAATGGGTTTGGAGTTCCGCCTTCAAGCGGTCCGCGCCGCGTTAACACGGAACTCCGGGCAAACTTTCGTTGGTCGCACTCGCGGAGAAAACTGGAAAGGGAGCCGGCGAGGTCGCCGCGGATATTTTGATCATGGACAAGCGCGGCGCAAAATTCCGCTGTAGTCAACTGGCCGGGAGGAAATTCAAACACCGTGGCGGCGTAGCGACGGACGATTTGCGAAATTTCGCTCAAACATTTTCCGTCTTCCGGCTGCTGCAACAGTTTGGCCAACGCTTCACGCGCCACCGTATCCGGCGGCAGGATCACCGGCGGCCGCGGTTGAAGCAGCTTCCACCCGATGAGAACGGCCAGCAGCACGAGCGAAACCACGCTGGCGATGATGGCCGCGGCGTGGTACTCCCAAAAAGTCGCCGGCAGTTCCCCGTAGGGCGGGGCGAGCGCAGGCAGCGTGTTGGTATTGGCGGCGATGGTCGAGCCGGGCCACAGCAAGATGGCGGCAATGCGAAGTTTCATCCGCGCCTCCGGCCCCGGCGGATTTCGAAGAACCGTTGCAGCAACGGCGCGAACGGCTCGGTTGTCTTGAGCCGCAACGTGTCCACACCGGCGCGGTTGAGGGCCCGGTCGAGTTCGGCCAGGCGCCCGGCGTTGGCGGCGGCGAAGCGCCCACGCACGGCGCCGCGGTGCGAATCGAGTTCCAGCGATTCGCCGGTTTCGGCGTCCTCGATGGTCACGAGCCCGGCATTGGGAAGTTCACTTTCGCGCGGGTCGTGCAGATGCAGGCACACGACGTCATGCCGCGTGTTGGTGAGGCCGAGTTCGGCGATGAAGTCGCGGCTGGGGACTGGCGGAGCGGGCGTCCTGGCGAGCCGGCTCGTGGGGACACTCGCCCCGCCAGCTTGGCTGTGCAAAAAATCCGTCAGCAGAAAAACCATCGCCCGGCGATGGAGAACATGGTTCAAAAAGCCGAGCGCGGCCGAAATGTCCGTGCCACGGCGGCGCGGTTGGAACACCAGCATTTCCCGGACGATGCGCAGGATGTGACGGCGGCCTTTCCGCGGCGGGACAAACAATTCCGCTTCATCCGTGAACAGCAGCAACGCCACCTTGTCGCCGGTTTTGGCGGCGGAGAGGGCGAGCGTGGCGGCGATTTCGGCCGCGAACTCGCGCTTGGTCCGGTCCGCCGAACCGAAACGGGACGACGCCGAGACATCCAGGGCAAGCACGGCCGTGAGCTCGCGCTCCTCGCGAAAGCGTTTGATGAACGGCCGGCCCAGGCGATGCGTGACGTTCCAATCAATGTCACGCACGTCATCGCCGGGGACATACTCGCGCAATTCCTCGAAGTCCATGCCCCGCCCCTTGAACCGGCTCAAATACGCGCCCACCATGGTGTCGCTCGCCAGCCGGTTGGTGCGCACTTCGAGGCGGCGGACGGATTCAAGCAATTCGGTGACGGTCATGCGGAATTTCACGGCACTGGGACGGCATTCAACACCTGTTTGACGAGCGCATCCGTTGTCACCGCCTGCGCCTCGGCTTCGTAGGTCAAGAGGATGCGGTGGCGCAGCACGTCGGGACCGATGCTCTTGACGTCTTCGGGAATCACATAATCGCGGCCTTGCAGCAGCGCCCAGGCCTTGGCCGCCACGGTGAGGTAGATCGTCGCGCGCGGCGAGGCGCCAAACTGGATGAAATGCTTCAGGTCGAGCTTGAAGTCCGCCGGCTTGCGCGTGGCGAAGACGATTTTCACGATGTAATCGCGGATTTTTTCGTCCACGTGAATCTGGTCCACCAGCTTGCGCGCCCGGAGAATGTCGTCGAGAGCGATGACCGGGTTCACCTGCGTGTCTGCGCTGGTGAACGCCATGCGGTCCAAAATTCTCCGCTCCTCGGCCTCGTTGGGGTAATCCAGCAACACTTTGAACATGAAACGGTCCACCTGCGCTTCGGGGAGTGGATAGGTGCCTTCCTGCTCGATCGGATTCTCCGTGGCGAGCACGAGAAAGGGCGACGGAAGCTTCATCGTCTCGCCGCCGAGCGTCACCTGCCGCTCCTGCATGGCCTCCAGCAACGCGGATTGGACCTTGGCCGGCGCGCGGTTGATTTCGTCGGCGAGGACGAAGTTGGCGAATACGGGCCCGCGCGTGGCGTGGTATTTGCCGTCCTGTGGATTGTAAATGAGCGTGCCGACGATGTCCGCGGGCAACAAGTCGGGCGTGAATTGGATGCGATGAAAATTGCCCTGCACCGCCGCGGCGAGGGTGCGGACGGAAAGCGTCTTGGCCAGCCCCGGCACGCCTTCGAGCAGGACGTGGCCGTTGGCCAGCAGGCCCACGAGCAGGCGTTCGATGAGCGGTTCCTGCCCGACGATGACGCGGCCGATTTCCTCCCGCAAGGTTCGGATCCAGGTCGAAGTTTCCGCGGCTTGGTCTTTCAACACGTCGTTCATGTGGAATCAACTTAGGTGGGACAAGGGGCCGACTCAAGCGCCGGATGCTGCGAATCCTGACAATGCGCCACTTTGCCGGCGATTCCGGCGTGGCGACCGCGGCTGCCAATCAATAATTGATCGCGTAATTGGTGCGCGCGGCATCGGTGACGGCCCAGAGATTGATGGGCGAGAGCGAGCCGGGGAATCTGATGAAGGCGGCGCTGCCATCCGCCATGGCGTAGTTCGAACCGCCGGTTTGGCTGCCAGGGCCATGACTGTTGTGGCGGCTCTGCTCGACCGCCAGTGTGTCGTTATCTTCAAAAAAGTCCATGTAGTAATCCGGCTGGTCGGTTTTCTTTTCTCCAAAGAGGATGGTATCGGAAGAGTAATGGATGGCATCTTCATTCATCCCCACGTTAAAGTTGCCACTTTCATAATTGCCCCAATCGCTGCCGCTCAATATTTCTTGAAAATAATCGTTAAAACCGTTGATGAGATAACTGCGCTGCGCCCAGTCGGCGGGGCCGGCATAAGGTGGAGAGCCGGTGTGCGGATTGAGACCATCGCTGGGACAGAGCAGGAGGTTGGTATTTTGGCCATAGTCAATGTACAGCCGATTCGGCCAACGGTTGGATTCCGAGCGCGGAGGGTAAATATCCTGGTTATATTCCATGTACACCCTCAGGGCGATGTTCAATTGATGGAGATTGCTGAGGCAGGCGATGCGTTTGCCAGTTTCCTTGGCCTGGCCCAACGCGGGCAACAACATGGCCGCCAGGATCCCGATTATGGCGATGACTACAAGCAGTTCGATCAAAGTAAAGGCGCGCTCGCTCACAGAAGGCGTCTTTGAATCCGCCGGTTGCCGATTGTAATTTTTCATAACCTATTTATTATTTGGCGCGTCTGATCAGTTGATACGACGCGCCGCGCGCCCGGCACGTTACAAAAATATACAATTTTATGAAAATGAAAAGCTGGCTTTTCGCCCTTTTGGTCCTGCTGGTGGCGGTGGCCGGGGTGCGGTGGATCGCCGTGCACCGAGCCCACTCCAAGGCCATCAAGGTGTTTCACACCTCGCGGCCCTCGATGTGGATGATGCGGAGCCGGCGCGCGGGGACCGCTCCGCTGACTTTCGGGCTGGATTCGCGCTGGCGGCTCACCGAAATCAAAGTGGTGGCACTGGCCGAGTGGCAGACGAATCAATTCGCCTCCCCCCTTTGGCATCTGGTCTCCGATTCCAACTCGGCGCCCGTCAGCGCCTTCACCTACGGCCAGCGCATCCGCGGCATGAGGCCGGAAGTGGATGGCGCCCAGGCAAAACCATTGGATCCGGGCACAACTTACCGCCTGTTTATCGCTGCCGGCAATGTCTCCGGCCAGCATGACTTCGATGCCAGGTAAAGTCAGCCCGCAGTGAGCTTGGCGCCGGCAAAATGGCACGAGGCGAAAACGTCCTTTTTGACTTCGCGAAAGGCGGGAAAATCCACGCGGCATTTGGGCAATTGCGCAATGGGGCAGCGCGGGTGGAAGGGACACCCGGTAGGCGGATGAATGGGCGAGGGCACGTCGCCCGGAAGCACGATGCGCCGGCGTTTGGTGTCGGGATCCACCTCCGGCACGGCGGAAATCAGCGCCTGGGTGTAAGGATGCTGCGGGTCGCGGATGAGGGTCTTGGCCTCGGCGGCTTCGACGATTTTTCCCAGATACATGACCAGCACGCGATGGCTGATGTGCTCGACCACGGCCAGATCATGGGCAATGAAGAGGTAGGTGAGGCCGCGCTGTTGCTGCAAATCGCGGAGCAGGTTGATGATCTGCGCCTGCACCGAGACGTCCAGCGCGCTCACCGGCTCGTCGCAAATAATCAGCTTGGGCTCGACCGCCAGGGCGCGGGCGATGCCGATGCGCTGGCGCTGGCCGCCGGAGAATTCGTGCGGGTAACGTTGCGCGTAAATCGCATCCAACCCGACCGCCTGCAGCAGCTCGGCGATGCGCTTTTGCCGGGCCGGCTTGCTGTCGGTTAGTTTGTGGATATCCAGCGCCTCGCCGACGATTTGCTCCACGGTCATGCGGGGATTGAGCGAGCCGTAGGGGTCCTGGAAGATCATCTGGAACTTGCGCCGGCGGGCGCGCAGCAGCGAACCGCGCATGCGCGTGATGTCCTCGCCCTCCAGCACAACGGTGCCGGCGGTCGGTTCGACCAGGCGCACGATGGCGCGGCCGAGCGTGGTTTTGCCGCAGCCGCTTTCGCCGACCAGCCCGAGCGTTTCCCCCGGCGCGATGGTGAAACTCACGTCGTCCACCGCCTTCACGAACTCATGGGCGCCGCTGAAGGCCCCGTGTTTGACGGGAAAGTGGACTTTCAGATTTTTGACTTCGAGCAGGTTTGTGCTCATTTTCGGCGAGGCAGTTGTTGGACTTTTTCCCGCCATTGTGTCAATCGTTTTTCTCGGAATCGGACAACCAGCCGGTTTTTGCCGGCAGCGATTTCCGCCTCCGGCAACGCCTGGGGCCATTGGAATTTCAACTTCAACGCCGCGTTCCTTCCAATCTTGGAGAATGATTTTCTCCAATTGGCCAGATGACCCCGCCGGCAAAGGCGGTCATCATTTTCCTGTGAGGAAAAACGGCAGGTCGCCGGAGTTGCAATGCCATGCGCATCACATCATCGCGGTCGCCGCGAAAGTCAATGTCCTTGCTCGTAAACGGAAACCAAGCGCTCAACTCTGGTTCCTCCTGGAGATATCGGGTAGCCCAGTAATTTACCTCCTGACCGCCGACGATCACATAAGGTTTGCCCGCCGGATTCCGCGCCTGCAAAACTTCGCCAAACTGTTCAAGGGTGAACGGCATGGCCGGGCAGGTCATTTACTTCGCGTATTCGGACATGGCCTTGAACACTTGGCGAAGGTTCGTGATGCGGCCAACCGAACCGTCCAAAAGCCCCGCGGCATCCTGCTCCACGCGCGCGGCGTGCCGGCTTCTGCGGGCCCGCCGCAACGCGGCCATGCGCTCCCGCGCCTCGGCCCGCTTGATCGCGGCAAATGAAATCGTGCTCACAAGATAAAACTAACACACTGCTTGGCAGGGTAAAGCCGGGAAATACCTTGCACCTATTGAAAAAAATGCAAACGAACGCGCTTGGGCCGTTCTTTCAACTCGAAATAGCCACCGACGGCGTCGGCGATCATCGCGTCCAATTCCGCGAACGAATCTCCCTGTGTGGTGATGCCGCCGCCGCGCGGTGCGTCCCAGCGCGCTGCATAACCGCCCGTTTCCGCGCAAGGTTCGACTTGGAAAATGATTTTAGCCACCGTGCTCATGCTGGAAAATCAAACGCAAGATCATGCAGCGTCAATGGGGCAAAACCTATTGCAATCGTTTCAGGAGCCGGTCGTATTCGGCGTGCGTGCCGATCCAAAACCACACGATTAAACTTCCCCGTCGCCGGCCGAGCGCGCGGTAGTTCTGGTTGATGCGGACCGACCAGACATCCTTGAATAATTCCTTGAACTGCAATGAAGCGTTGAAGGCGTCTTCCCGCCAGAGACGGAATCTTTCCTGCGCTTGTTTTTGGACTGCTCTGGGCAAAACGTCGAAGCAAATCCAAAAATCCTCGTGGGTTTTGAAAATCACGGGAGGTCGCGGAGTTTTCCCTTGGCGATGTCGTTGTCCACTTTGGACAGCAATTTGTCCAGCTTGCCGGCGGCGAGGTCGCGCTTCATCTGGCCGTCCCACGCGTCGTCGTGCCACTGGCCAAGACAACGGGCGAGCTCCGCGCGCTCCTCCAGCGTCAGCGAGGGAATCGCAGCCTTGATTTCAGCAACCGTGCTCATAGGGGAAGATTAAGCGCAAGGCGAAGCTGCGTCAATGAGGCAAAACGAGTTTAACGCAGAGGTGCCGAGGCGCTGCGCCTTTGCGCCTCTGCGTTAAAATTTATCCATTTTTCCAAAACGGACAACGCACGAAACGTCCGGGTGCAACTTCGAGCAAGTCGGGAATTTTGTTTGAGCATTCGGGCTTGGCGATGGGGCAGCGTGGGGTGAAACGGCAGCCAGGCGGGAAATTGCCGAGGCGCGGCACATTGCCGGGAATGGCCGAGAGCCGGTCGGCGTCGCCGCGCAGTTTGGGCACGCTGGCCATGAGCGCACGGGTGTAAGGATGCAGCGGGCGGCGCAACAATTCTCCGGCCGGCGACAGTTCCACGATGTGCCCGGCGTACATCACCGCCACCCGGTCGGCCATGTCACCCACGATGCCGAGGTTGTGCGTGATGAGCAGAATCGCCATGCCCAGCCGCTGCTTGAGGTCGCGCAACAAATCAAGGATCTGCGCCTGGATGGTTACATCGAGCGCCGTGGTCGGCTCGTCCGCCACCAGCAGCTTCGGCTCGCTGGCCAGCGCCATGGCAATCATCACGCGCTGCTGCATGCCGCCGGACAACTCGAAGGGATAATTGCGCAGGCGCGATTCGGGCGCGGGAATGCCCACCAGCTTGAGCAGGCGGATCACTTCGTCGTTGGTCGCCTTTTCCGGACGATGCAGCTTGAGTGATTCCCGGATTTGATTGCCCACGCGGAATACGGGGTTCAGGGCCGCGCCGGGTTCCTGGAAAACGTAACTGACCACGCCACCCCGGATGGCGCGCAATTCTCCCTTGGACATTTTCAAAACGTCCTGGCCATTCAGGAGAATTTCCCCGCCGACGTAATGGGCCGGCGGCATGGGCACCAGTTTGGCAATCGAAAGCGCGGTCACGGTTTTGCCGCAGCCGCTTTCGCCCACCAGGCAGACCGTTTCGCCCGCACCGATGGTGAGCGACACGTCGTCAATCGCCCGCACGGCCCCGGCGTTTTTGCCGAAGTCCATTTTCAGGCGCTTGATTTCGAGCAGATTCATAACGATTTCGTGTCCGCGGCGTCTCTTAAACCATCGCCGAGAAAGTTGAAAGCGAGAACGGTAATAAAGATCGCGGCCCCGGGCGCCAGCAGCCAGGGAAAATTTTTCAGATATTCAGTGTTTTGCGCGGCGGTCAACATGTTGCCCCAACTGGCGCTGGGCTCCTGAATGCCCACGCCGAGAAAACTGAGCACCACTTCGCCCAGAATGTAATACGGCACGCTCAAGGTGGCCGCGACGATGACGTAGGAAAACGTATTGGGCAAAATATGGCGGACGATGACCTTGAGGTGCGACTGACCGAGCGAACGCGCCGCGAGAACGAATTGCTGTTCGCGCAACGAGAGCGTCATGCCGCGGATCACGCGGGCCATGCTCGCCCAGCCGATGAAACTGAGAATGACGATGATCATGGCATAGACCTGCGACGAACTCATTCCCGGCGGAAACGTGGCGCGCAGCGAAATGATGAGGTACAAAGCAGGAATAGACATGATGAGCTCGCACAAGCGCATGATGATGGTGTCCGTCCACCCGCTGAAATAGCCGGAAATTCCGCCGATCATCATGCCGAAGGTGAATGAGAGCAGGATGCCGACGATGCCAATCGAAAGCGAAATTTGCGAACCGTAGAGCAAGCGCGATAAAACGTCCCGTCCGAACTGGTCGGTGCCGAGCAGATAAACCGGATGATCCGGGTCGCCGGTGCCGAACAAATGAATCGAGACCGGAACCAAGCCGAGCAATTTGTATTGGTCGCCGCGGACGAAGAAATGGATCGGCCGGGTGTCAGTCGGAACGGCGCGATACTTGAAATCGCCCGGCAATTGTTCGTAGCGCGGCACCACGAAATGAAAGCCGGCGAAACGCGGCCACGTGGGTGGATGGAAGAAACGGTCGCGATCCTGGCGATTATAGCTGTAGGGGGCCACGAAGCCGGCGAACAAGGCGAGAAGATAGAGGACAATCAAAATTACGCCCCCGACCATGGCGATGCGCCGGCGCTTAAGCCGCTGCCAGAACAGTTGCCACGGCGAAAGCGGCACATTCGATTCGACGATTGAAATGGGCGCGGCGGTTTCCATTTTTATTTCAATCGGATTCTGGGATCGCTCCACGCCAGCAGCAGGTCGGCGACAAAATTTCCAATCACCAGCAGCGCCGTGGCCATGACCACGCAGTCCACGACCAGGTAGGAATCCTTGGCAAAGAACGCCTCCATGGTGAGGCGGCCGAGCCCGGGCCAAGCCATGATGTTTTCCACAATGAACGCGCCGCTCAACAGGGCCGCGAGTGAGTAGCCGAAAATGGTCAACAGCGGATTGATGGCGTTGCGGAGGGCGTGTTTCCAGACCACCCAGCCTTCGCCCAAGCCGCGCGCGCGGGCGGCGGTGACATACTCCGCGCGGAGTGTATCAAGCAGGCAGGAGCGCATCCGGCGCATGATGCCCGCCAGGTCTGACGCGGCGAGCACGATGGCCGGCAGAATGAGATGATGCACGCGGTCCCAGAATTGTTGCGTCCCTGACATGAAATCGTAGAGCGGGCTTTCCGCTCCGCCGACCGGAAACCAGCCAGTCGCCGCCGCAAACCACAGCGCCAGCAGCGATAACAATACATCTGGAACCGACAAACCCACAAAGGCAACCAGCGAGCACGCACGGTCAACCCAAGTATCCTTCTTCACCGCCGCCCAGATGCCCAGCGGTATGGCGACACCCCAAGCGATGATGAGTGCGGTAAACGACAGGAGAAATGTGTTCCACAGCCGGGCGACGATGAGCGAAGTGGCGGGAATTTTGTAGGCCATCGAATAGCCGAAGTCTCCGCTCAGAACGCTTTTGAACCAGAAGACGTATTGCACATACCAAGGCTTATCCAGATGGAACTGGGCTTTGAGTTTAGCGATGGTGTCCGGAGAAATCTGCGGGTTTTGCAAAAGGGCCGTATAAAAATCGCCCGGGGCCAGCGACATGAGCAGAAACGTGAGCAATGATACGCCCAAAAGGAGCGGAATCATGTGCAGCAGCCGTTTAAAAACATAGGACCACATCGCGATACCTTCCGGCAACGTCGCAAAAATTGTTGTCATGCGCGACGAAAAACTCGATTTTGAGCAGGAAAAGCGGTGCGCTTTCAAAACGTAGAATGAAAAATTTAAAGAACGCAATGATAACGTTGGCCGCCATGGTGGCGATGTCGGCGTTGGCTCTGATCGGCTGCAGCAAGAAAAATGAAAGCATATCAACCACGATGTCCGCGGCGAATTATCCGTTGCCGGACCCGCCGATGATGGCTCCGTGCAGTCCCGGAAAATCGGGCGGCCGGCTGGTGATGGCCCTCTATGGCGATCCGAAAACGTTCAATCCCATTACCGCCAACGAACAGTCGTCCGAGGAAGTCTACCGGTTCCTGTTCACGAGTTTGCTGGGGTTTGATTGGGTGTCCCAAGAGGTGACGCCGGGGTTGGCCGATTTTTGGACAAATTCGCCCGATGGGAAGACATGGACGTTTCGGCTCCGGAAGAACCTGCGCTGGAGCGACGGAGCGCCGTTGACCGCAGATGATGTCGTTTTCACCTGCAACGAATTGATCTACAACACGAATTTCAGCCCGGTTACAGCGGATGCGGTGCGGATTGACGGCAAGAACTTCTCCGTGACCAAGGTTGACGACTTGACCGTACAGGTAGTCACACCGGAGGTTTTTGCGCCGTTGCTGGAGAATTTTGGCTACGGCGTAAACATCTTGCCGAAACACATTTTGGAGAAAACGGTGGCTGATAATTCATTCACTTCCGCATACGGCGGGAACTGGGACCCGAAAGAAATTGTGGGCTCTGGGCCCTTCCGAATCAAGGATTACAAAGCGGCGCAATACGTTTTGTTGGAGCGCAACCCGTACTTTATCGAAGTGGATACCAATGGCCAGCGGCTGCCGTATTTTGACAATATCGTTTTTACTGTCGTCCCTGATTTTAATGCCATGTCCCTGCGATTCTTGAGCGGGGAAAGCGATGCCGATAATTTCATTTATCCCTACGAATACGACCATTTCAAAGCGGAATCGGCCAAGGGCCGGTTCAACCTGATCGAGCCGGGCATCGGCTTGGAGACCGCCTTTATCTGGTTCAATGAAAACACCAATACGAATGCCAAGACCGGCAAGCCGTTGGTGGACCCCAATAAACTCGCGTGGTTTCGTAACACGAAATTCCGGCAGGCCATATCCTATGCCATTGATCGCGACTCCATTATAAAATCGGTCTACGCCAGCCGGGGTATTCCCAATTACGGTTACATCACGCCAGGAGACAAAAAGTGGTTTAACCCGAATATCAAAAAATATCCCTATGATCCGGCCAAATCGCTGGCGCTACTGAAGGAAATTGGCATCGAAGAGCGCAATGGTGATGATTTTCTCACAGACTCTAACGGCAATAAAATCGAATTTGTGCTGAACACCAACGTGGGCAACAGCGCCCGGGAAAAGACCGCCGTGCTCATCGTTGCGGACCTCGAAAAAATCGGCATCAAAGTCATCTTCCAGCCGATCGAATTCAACAGTCTCATCTCGCGGATTGATGAGACCCGCGAATACGAGTGTATCCTGTTGAGCCTCGGGGGCGGCGCAGCCGACCCTTCCGCCCACATGAATGTTATCAAATCGGACGGTTTTACACATCAATGGTTCCCACGCCAGGAGCATCCTTCCACCGAGTGGGAAGCCCGCCTGGATTTCCTGATGGATGACCAAAACAAGACCTTTGATTATGCCCGGCGTAAAAAAGATTTCGATGAAGTGCAGGAAATTCTCGCTGAGCAGGTACCGATGATTTTTACCGTGACCCCCCTTTATTATGCCGCTATCCGCTCAGACATCGGCAACGTGCGCGCGACGGCCTTGAGTGGTTATCGTGCCACCTGGAACGTGGAGGAGCTTTACTTCAAGCACTGACCGTGCGTGGTATTAAATCGGAAAGCCAAAAACGCGGGCGAAGAAGGTGAAGGTGTTGTCCACCGCGGTCCCCAGCACCATCCGGACGAAGGGAATTTGGAGGACGAGGATTACGGCGATGACGCCGAATCGCGCGAATTTCGCGTAGGTTTCCCAGGTCATGCCGCTGAACACCCGGAGCACGTGCGAACCATCCAGCGGCGGGATCGGTATCAAGTTAAAGAAGCACAGCAGCAGGCTCAGTTGCGCCATCGAGCCGCAGACGTCCACCATGTCCGGTGAATGCATGATAGCGCCGACCCGCGCCAGCAGAATCAGCCCCGCGCCCAGCACCAGATTCATCCCCGGCCCGGCCATCGTTACCAGGATGTCGTCCGCCCGGGGATTCCGCAGATTATGGGGATTGACCGGAACCGGCTTGGCCCAGCCAATCAGAAACCGCCCCAGCGGCGTAAACAACATGATGAGCGGCAGCAGCACAGTGCCGATGGGGTCTATGTGAACGAGCGGATTCAACGACACGCGGCCTTGCAGCCGGGCGGTGTCGTCGCCGCATTTCAACGCGACCCAGGCGTGGCCGAATTCGTGAAACGTCAGGAGCACGACCAGGCCCAGGTACATAATCAGGCCGTTGACAATGGCATCGGTGGTATGTGCATCCATTGAAGCCAGCCTATCTGCCGGATGCTCGTTCGTCGAGGATGGATGCCGCGCCTTTGGTTTGGAGTTCCGACTTCAGGCGGTTCCAGCGCGGATGACCAACTGCCGCCCAAAGGCGGAACTCCGAACGTTCACCGGCGTCAGGGCGCAACTTGATACCACCACCAACGAACCGGCCTGCTGGCCGAGCGCGGCTCTGTGAGCCGCAGCAGGGCCGCCGTTTCAACGTGTTCCGATTTCATTCGTTCGCGCTTTGCTTTGTCCACACGGCTGCGGGTCACAGACTTGCGCTCCGGTTGCAGTATCGAGTTGCGCCTCCGGCGTCACCCGCGTTGGCGATTTGCTTGCGAACACGCCGCGCAACGTTTTAACATGCCGACCATTAAAGGTTTTAACCATTCGCCATTATGCCAATGCTTGAGGGAAAAATTGGAATTGTCTTCGGGGTCGCCAATCAGCGCTCCATCGCTTGGGCCATTGCCCAGGCGTGGGCGCGGGAAGGCGCGAAGCTGGCCTTCACCTACCAGGGTGAGCGCGTGAAGGAAAACGTGGAGGAGTTGGCCGGCGCGTTCGGCGCGGATACGCTCATCCTGCCGTGTGACGTGACCAAGGACGAGGAAATCGCCGGCGTTTTCCAGACCGTCGGCGAAAAATTCGGCAAGTTGCATCTGCTGCTGCATTCGGTGGCCTTCGCGCCCAAGGCCGCGCTCGAAGGCGATTTTTTAGGCACCACGCGCGAAGCCTTTCGCATCGCGCACGACGTGAGCGCTTATTCGCTCGTGGCGCTCGCCCGCGCCGCCGCACCGCTCATGACCGACGGCGGCAGCATCCTGGCCATGAGCTATTACGGCGCGGAAAAAGTCGTGCCGCATTACAACGTGATGGGCGTGGCCAAGGCCGCGCTGGAGGCCAGCACCCGTTACCTCGCCTATGATCTCGGCCTGAAAAAAATCCGCGTCAATTGCATCAGCGCCGGGCCGGTCAATACCCTCGCCGCGCGCGGCATTGCCGGGTTTACGGAAATCCTCAAGCACTACGAAGCCCACGCGCCGCTCAAACGCAACGTCCTGCCGGACGAATTGGGCGCCACCGGCGCCTTCCTCGCCAGCGACGGTGCGGCGGCCATCACCGGCCAGGTCATTTACGTGGATTGCGGATACCAGATCATGGGGATGTAGGACAGGCGTCGCGCCTGTCCCCGACTTTTTGATTTTAAGAATGATTAAGAATGAGACAGGCGCGACGCCCGTCCTACGCCGGCCGAATCATCTCGAACCGGTCGCGGGTGCGGCAATACCAGTGCGGTGAGGCCATGCGGCCAATGGTCAGCAATTTCTCCGTGCGTACGCGCCGCTTTTCCGCATCGAACAATTCATCGCGCAGGTGCAGCCGTTTGATCAGGCCGATGACGACACGGTTGCCGCCGATTTGCAGCGTGCCCCATTCGACGCATTCGAGGCTGGCGGGCGATTCGGCGATGCGCGGCGGCTTAATCAGCGAGGAAGGAGCCGTGTGCAGCCCGGCACGAGTCAATTCGTTTTCGCCGTAGGGCAGGGGGGCGGCGCACTGGTTCATCGGTTCGGCGATGGCTTCGTCCACGAGGTTCACTACGAATTCATGCGTCGCCCGGACATTCAGCGCGGTGTCCTTGGGCGTGCCGTCTTCGCGGTCGCCGGGTGCAAAGACCAGGATGGGCGGTTGCGCGCCGAGCAAATTGAAGAAACTAAACGGCGCGGCGTTCAACTTGCCGTCGTGGCTTAAGGTGGTGACCAACGCGATGGGACGGGGCGTGACCAGGCTGGCCAGAATGGGATACGTCCGGTCGGCGAACTGTTTTTCGAGGTCAAGTTCCATGATGCGGGCCAGAGTAACCCAAAAACGGCGTTGCGCAACTGCGGCCAGGGCAGGGCGGTGTCCTAACTTGAGGAGCGCGGCATTTATGCCGCTTCATCGGCAAAAGCATTTCGTGGCGTGAAGCGGCCTGAAGGCCGCGTGCCGGGGTTGGAGCGCGGCTCTATGAGCCGCAGCACATCCCTATGCAAATCAGGCCGCTGCGGGTCGCAGACCCGCGCTAGTGTGGCGTAACCCAAGCTTTTTCACCATGGATGTGGCTGCCCAAGATTTCCTCCTCGTCGTCGTCGTAATCGTAATCGGTATGTTCGAGGACGAGAACCGGCCGTCGCTCCGAAGCTATGGCCCGGCAGGCGAGGAGGAGGACGAGGACGAAAGGAAAGCTGTTTCTGTGACACCACACTGGCGGCGGATGCCGGACGGTGGACCTGGTTTGCTAAACAACGACCATCTGCCGCGGTTTGTGGTTGCGATGATTCTCGCTGAGGGCATTGATGCCATGCTTCTGGCGCCATCGGCCTGGGCTGGTGCCAAAGCGGCGCGCAAACATGAGGTTGAACAAGCTCAGGGACTTGTAGCCGCTCTCCAAGGCGACCTCCAACACCTTGGTGTTGCTGGTGGCCAGCAATTCGCGCGCGCGCGCCATGCGAATTTCCGCGAGTTTGTCGCGGAACGACATTCCCGTGAGTTCGCAAAATATCCGGCTCAAGTGGCGCGGCGTGCAATGAATCGTCCGCGCCAGGTCGTTGAAGTCAATCTCCAGCAACGCGTCCGGTGGCGCATCTCGCAAATAGACCCGCAGGCGCTCCCGGGCATCAGCGTGTTCCTCGCGGGGCGGCCTGTCCGTTAATTCCTCGCCGAAGGCCGTCACAAAAAGTTGCAGCAGGGCCAGGCGAAACCACAGCCCGTCGCCGTTTCGGCTGGTGTATAATTCCTTCATCTTTAAGGCGACCGGGCTCGTTGGCGGAAAAATCCGGGCGGCCAGTTCGCGCCGGGACGCCGCGTGCTTGAGGAAGTCCTGTTCACCGATTGTGATCAATCCGGAAAGGCGGGCGGGGATCACGTTGAACGCAAAGAGTGACATTCCGTTCAACTGGCTCGCCCGGATCCGGCCCTGGCTGTCTGCGGCAACCAGCAGGACCGCCCCGGTTTCTAATTCGGTGCTGGCCTGCGCTTGCAGCCAGTAGCCGGTCCCCTGTTCGATTTGAATCAGCGACCAGGCCGGGAATTGGGGCAGCCACTCTCCGCCCGGCAGCACCGAAAATTCGCTCACCGCTAGGTGCGGCTGATAGGCACGACTCGCTTGATTCATACGCTTCCAATCTCACCCAAGCCAACACGCCGGGACCTCTCCCGGCGAGGCGCTTTAAGGACGCCAGCCTATTGGAGCAATGTTACAAACCGATGGCGATTTGGAAAAAGAACGGAAACGCCTTTCCCGCGCCGTGGCCGCACGTGGCGACCAGCAGCCGCGCGGCCATTCCGGCGACCGGCAGCCCGAAGAACAGCGCGGGCGGGCCGCGCGGGTGGGTTTGGTTCACACGACGTTCGCGGTTGACCAGCAGCTAGGGAGCATTTGCCGAGGCCGGTATCCGCCAGCCGCTGGCGACGACCAGAGTTATTTTTTCCATCGGATTGATGGGAACGGTATTGGTGTCCGGATTCAAAATCAACGTCGAGTTGGTGATGTGCTCCATGAGAAAATAACCAACTTCACTCCCCCACGCATCGGTGTAAGGGTGGTCCGACCAGCCCAGCGGTCCGTGAGGGGCGACTGGCAGCTCGCGGGGAACCGGCGAGCCGGGCGGCGGCGCGGAGATGTTGCCGACTATCCAGACGCGGTGGCCGGAGCGAAGGGTCGTTTCCAATCGGGCCAGAACGGGGGCGATGGCGTTGGTGGTCGCCAGTTGCTCCTTGATCAGGTCATAACGGTGAAACCGATAGTCAGCCAACGGCGGCAGCGTCGTCCATTGGGCGGCGCCGTGATAATAGTAACTGAACGTCAAGCCGAAATACCACGGATGGACAACCACTAAATCGTCGGGGGCGGCGTTGCGAGCCACGTGAGCGGCCACCAAATCGCCATTGGTTTGCCGCCACCGCAAGGCCGTATAGGCCGATGGGGAAATTGAAACCAGCAGCGCGGCGACCGCGATTGCCAGCGCGCCAATCTTGACCAGCGGGTGCACCTGTGACACAACGGCATCGCAACACACCACCGCGAAACACAAACCCGGAATGTAATACCAGACCTGGGTGGGCAACCCGGTCAGTTTGAGAAACGCGCCAAAGCCAATCACACCCAACACCAGGGCCATGCCGCCGAACAGCGGCAAATCCATCCGGTCATAATCCATTTCCCGGCGCCGTCCGGGTATCACCGGGCTCATGCCAAAAGCCGCGGCCAAAACAACAACGATTATCCACACTCCCAGAAACGTACCAGTAATCTGGGAAAGATAACGCCAAGCGATGGCCAGGCTAGTGCCGGACTGGCTCACCACCCACCAGCTTCGCGCCTCGAGAATGGGATGGATATAGGGTAAGAGGGAAAGCGCCGCGACAAAACCGACAGCCAGAACGCCCACGGCTTTGGAAGACTGGCGCTGGCGGAGAGACACCGCCACGCCACCGACGCAGATGGCCAGCAAAAAAAACGCGTTTTGATAAAGCGTCTGCACACTCAGCACGGCGCCCAGTCCCGCCAATAATCCACGGCGCACGCTCGGCACTTCGATGAATCGCCAGATCAGACCCATCGTCAGCACGATGAAAGCGATACCAAGGGCGTAGCCACGCATTGAGTCGCCGTAACGAATGATTACAGGATTTGTGGCGACCAGTGACAGAAACAGCAACGGCGGTTGCCGGCCCATCATCCGGCCAGCCAGCCAGAAAGATGCCACCACAAACAAACCCATGATCAGCCCTAGGACTCGCAAGCCGGTGTCCGTCTGCGCCAGCCCCAACGCCGACCAGCTCCGCACCACGGCGGGAAAAACGACCGGGCAATGGTCGTGCATCAGCCCCCAGATGATTTCCTTCCAGGACGGCAGCAGCGCAATGTTGACCAAGCCGATCTCGTCGCGCCACAGGCCACCCACCACGATAAAGGAGAAAACATGCAAGAGAACCGCCGAGACGGTGAGCGTGACGGCCGTCAGCCCGCAAGCCTTGCGCAAAAGAGGGTTGAGAAAAGGCGCCGTTGTCATGGCCAAAATTATTTTGCCGCCGCCGGCGCCGATGGTGAGGCGGGCGGGGCGGCTTTGCGCTGATATACCTCCAAGGCGCTGCCGCGCGCGACACCGTAACGTTTCACCGCGTCCGCGCCCCAGGCATAAACGGTTGTGTTCGACGACAGCACATCCGCCAAGGCAACCAGGCTGTAGTTGGTTTGGTAAGCATCCCACCAGTTAAAAATATGCGGGTCCGAATCGGGCTGTCGAAACCACGACAGGGGGGCGTCCACAAAAACAATGAGGCGCGGCCGGCTCGTTTCAATGTCGTGAATCATCCCCTCCTGCATCTGCTGAGCAAACGGCTGGGGCTCCATCATTCCGTAAGTGTAGATGTAGCCGGTGACGGAATGTCGCCGGGAAAGAAAATACAATTCCGGTTCCGACCCCAGCACGGCCAAGCGCTCCGAGGGCGCGGAGTTGGCGCGAATGAACTTCGCCACTTCCTCGGCCTCGGGAAAGGGATCGGCCTGATACGTGGTGCGCGCGGCCTGGGTTGGCGTCTGTCGGAACCAGATCTGGGCACAGGTCAGGATGGTAATGATGAGCGTTAGCGCGTAAATCCATACCGGCCAGTTTTGCGGTCCCGCGCCGGCCGTTTTTTGTTCCCGGAGCTGGCATAGGCTGCTGACGGCGGTTCCGGCCAATAAGGCCATTCCCGGCAGCATCAGCAGAAAATAATGTTTCCGAAAATAAAAGTCCGGGAAGACGCTCAATACCGAAGCCACGCCGAAAGTGGAAACCCAGAGCCGCGCTTTGGCCAGCCGCCGGTCAAACCAAAGCAACACCGCGCCGGCGCCGGCGAACAGCAGCAGCCAGCATCCCTGCACCAGCGCATGGCGGGAACCTTGCCAGAGGAACCTCGGCGATTCCGAGAGCGGCACAATCGAGGCGTATTGCCACGCATACTTGACCGTCCAGAACCAGAATTTTACAAACACGCCCGCGCGCCAGAGAATCAGACAGCACAAGGCGAACGGCAGGATCATCGCCGCCCCAAAGATCGCAATCGCTCCCAGGCGCCGGCCGAATGAAATGTCCGATCGGCCCAAAGTTGACCCAGTGAAAAAGACGGCTGCCCACAACGCAAGCACCGCGCCATGTTGCTTCATCAGGATGGCCATGCCAAAAAGGAACCCGGCGGCCGCGATGACCGGCAAGTGGTCGTGCTGCCGCGCCCGCCACATCGCGCACAGCCCCGCCGTGGCAAAGAAAGCGGCGAAATGCGTGGCGTGTCCCGCTAGTCCCACCATTGAAGGGCTGGCTGCAAGCACGGTGTAAAATGTGGCGGCCACCATTCCCGCCGTCCGATCTGGAATTTGCCTGCCCAGCCAAAACAGCATCAAGGCCGTCAACGTGGTCAGGCATAACACGCCGAAATGAATTCCCGCCGGCGTCTCGCCGAACAATTTCAGGATAACCGCATACGCCGCGTAGGTACCCGGGAATTTCATGTTGTAGGCCAGTTGATAGGGCGGAGTTCCCTGCAACATGAGCTGCCCCGCGTAAGCGTATTCGCCTTCATCGCGTTCGAGCGGGAAATTCAGCAACCTCAGCCGAACGGCGGCGACCAGCACCAACACCAGCACCGTGAACCACCAAGTCCAATGCCGCTGGAAAAGCCCGGCGCGGGGGGGCGGCAGCACGGCGAACGATGGTATCATGGACGGCAATGGAACAAATCAGCCGGCGCCGAACAAGTAAATTTGACTCGCGACCGCCGCGGCCCAAAAAACTTTTTTTCATCGGGTGTCTGATGGCGAAAGATGGCCGCTGAAAAACTTCGCGATTTTGCCTGTGCGCGTTTTATAACATCCTATTCAACGTCTTCTTGTTCTGTCGTCATTTCATTTTCGACGGTAAATTTCCAGTGCGCTGCCGTGGGCCGTCGGATAGCGCGCGATAAAGTTTGTGCCCAGGACCACGATGGTGTTGGTCGGCGAGATGATGTCCGTCATGCCCACGAGCGTATAGTTGGTTTGATATTGGTCCCACCAGTGGAAAATGGTGGGATTGGAATCGGGCCGCTTGTTCCATGACATCTGGTTGTCGGCAAACACGATGAACTCCGGCTTTTGCGCTTCGATGCCGCCGATCATGTTTCGCTGCATCTGCAAGGCAAACGGCTGGGGCTCCATCTGCCCGTAAATGTAAATGTAGCCGGTCGCCGAACGGCGGTGGGCGAGAAAATAAATTTCCGGCTCCGACCCCAGCACCGCCACGCGCGCCGTGTCCGGGGAATTCTCGCGCAGGTATTGCGCCACCATTTCCGCCTCCGGCAGCGGGTCCGCACCGTATAGCACATGGTCGGTGGCGCAGGTGCCGCGGATGATCTGCGGAATGGGCAGGACAAACCAGATACGGGCGCTGAGGACAATGGTGATGGCGACCAGGAGCGCGTAGCCCCACGCTGGCCAATCGCCCAGCCGGGAGAACGGCTGGCGTCCCGTCCACCGGCGCCTCGCCACACTCACCGCAACCGCGGCCATCAGCGCCACCGCCGGCAGCGCGATGAGAAAATAATGTACCCGAAAATAAAGGTCGGGACATACGCTGGCGGCCGATGCGACAAAAAATCCCAGCAGCCACCAACGCGCGCCGCGCAACCTGTCCTCGCGCCAAAGCAGCGCCAAACCCGTGCCCGCCGTCAACCAGAGCGGGATTCCCGACGGCGTGATGCGCGCGAAGCTCCGCCAGAATATGGCCGGCGCCTGGTCCCACGGCACCACCGCCGCGTATTGCCGCGCATAATCAATGGTCCAGAACCAGAATTGAGCGAACACGCCCGCGCGCCAAAGCACCAGACAGCACAGCGCAAACGGCAGGACCACGCCCGCGCCGAAAATGGCCGCCGACACCAGGCGTTGGCCCGGTGCAATTCCCCGTTGACGCACGCGCCACACCGTCCACGCCAGAAAAGCCCACAGGGCAATCAGCGCCGCGTGTTGCTTCATCAATACCGCCGCGCCAAACAGCAGGCCCGCGGCCAGCGTGACCCGCAGTTTTCCGGTTTGCCGCGCCCGCCACATGGCACAGAGTCCGGCGGTGGCAAAAAACGCGCAAAAATGTGTGGCATGTCCGGCTAGGCCGAGCATATCCGGGCCGGCGGCCAGCACGGCATAGGCGGTGGCCGCCACGACGCCGGCCGTGACGTCGAGCAGATTTTTGGCCAGCCAGAACAGCATCAGCGCCGTGGCCGTGGTCAGCAGCAATAGGCCCAAATGAATCCCCGCCGGCGTTTCTCCGAACAGCGCCATGATCAGGGCATAACCGGCGTAAGTGCCGGGGAACTTCATGTTGAACGCCAGTTGGTAGGGAGGAACGCCTTGCAGCATGAGCTGGCCCGCGTACGCGTATTCGCCCTCGTCGCGTTCCAGCGGAAAATTCAGCAGCCGCAGCCGCGCCACCGCCACCAGCACCAGCGTGGCGGCCATGAACCACCAGATCCAATGCCGGTGAAGCAATCTGGCCGGCGCGGCCGGCGCGGCATGGAACGGCGTCATGCGCCGCAATTGAACAAATCAGCCGTCTGGAGACAAGCCGATTTGCCGCCAGCTCCGCATATTTCATACTTGCTTCAATGCCAGCAACCGACGGCTGCTTCGTAGCGCAGCCTTTCGAGCCTGCGGGTCCGGGCGACTTTCCAGTCGCCAGACCGTCGGCAAAATCGAAGTCGTTTGGATTTGGCGAGCCTTGCGGGTTGGAAACCCACGATACAGCAGACTGGAAGTCTGCGCTACGACGCCTGCGGGACCGGACCATGAAATATCCGGCCTCAGCCGCGTCTGGCGAGCAACGGGCGCCGGCGGGTTATCTCCGCTTCCAGCCCGCTTCAATCTCTTCCAGTGTGCGGCCTTTGGTCTCCGGCACCAGGGTGAGGATGTAAATCAGGCACAGGCAACTGGACGCGGCATAAACCCAGAAGGTTTTCGCCGGCCCCACGCTGTCGCGCAGCATCGGAAAAGTCTGGGTCACCACCCAGTCGGCGAACCACAGGCAGATGATCGCCACCGACATCGCGCGCGCTCGCAGCTTGGTGGGGAAAATTTCCGAATTGAAAATCCACGTGATCGGCCCGGTGGACACGTTGTACGCGCCTACGAATAGAAGAATTCCCACCAGCAGCGGGATGGCGCCGCCGCCGTACTGATACATCAGACCCACAAACACCAGCGCCCCGATCTGGACCATGGTGCCCGCCAGCAGCAACGGTTTGCGTCCGGCCTTGTCCACCAGCCAGATGGCCACGAACGTGACGCCCAGGTTCATGACGCCGAGCAACACCGACTCCACGAATGCCGCATCCGTACCCGAGCCCGCGGCCTTGAAAATTTCCGGTGCGTAATACAGGACGGCATTGATCCCCGCCGTCTGGCTGAACACGGCCAGCAGCGTACCCACGATCAAGGCGCGCAGGTAGCCGGTGGTGAACAACTCACTCCAGCGCCCCTCTTCCTCCCGCAGGGTCGCATCAATCTCCGCGATTTCACGCCGCGCGTTTTCGGCGCCCCCAATGCGCTCCAGTACGCGCGCCGCTTCATCGCGCCGGCCCGCTTTCATCAGCCAGCGCGGGCTTTCGGGCACGAAACACAACAGCACACCGAACAAGACCGACGGCAACGCCAGCGATGCAAACATCCAGCGCCAGCCCGCGTTCAGGTTCCACTCTTCGTTGCCCAGCCGCTGGATCTGCAGGTTGACGAAAAACACGATGAGCATGCCAATGACAATGGCCAGTTGATACAACGCCACCAGCCGCCCCCGAATTTTCTCCGGCGCAGCCTCGGCAATATAAAGCGGCGAGAGCATCGAAGCCGTGCCGATGCCGATGCCGCCCGCAAACCGCGCCCAGGTAAACGGCCCGAGCGATGCCGGCGTGGCCGAAAGAATGGACGACGCCGCAATCAACACCGCGCAGCCCAGCAGGCAGGTCTTGCGTCCGAACCGGTCGCCCGCCGCCCCGCCCACCATGGCCCCCACCGCGCAGCCACCCACCAGGCTGGACGCCGCCCAACCCGTCAAATTAGCCGAGAGTTGGAAATGCTTCGTGAGAAACCCAATCGCGCCGGAGACCACCGCCGTGTCATAGCCGAACAAAAAGCCCCCACCCGCCGCCACCAGCGTGATTAACAGGATGTATCCCAGATTGTGCGTGTTCGGAGAGGTTCGTTGTTCCATAACAGTCTCGGTCGGTTTCCGCGGTTGTGTCAGCTCGTTCATGAACGGCGCCCGGCGCTGGTCAGAAATGCGCCACCGGCTTTCAAACTTCTCAAGCGCGGTGACGCAGTATTATCGAGCCCGTCGAATCGTCAAATGGATTATTACCGATTCGGGATGAACTGGTTATTTCGGCTCGAACAAATTAAGCGGGATGTCCAGATACGCCCCCAGCCAGAGCGGCGAGTCGGTGTTGCTGCCGTCGAACGTCTTGCGGGCGTGGAAACCGTAGCGCCAATGTTTCTTTGAGGTGCTGTAGCTGAAACCCGCGTCAATCGAATCGCTGATTTCCCGGACGTCCGTCGGATACCAGTTGGAGTCGTAATGCTGGCTATAGTAAGCACCCTGTGAGTTGGGTCCGGGTCCCAGAAAAATGTCTTCGCCGGAGAGGGTCTGCAAATGGCGATAGCCCACATCCAGCTCCCAGCCTTTGATTTGCTGGAAAAATCCCACCGCCCCGATGTACTGGTCGGCCCCCGAAGTGTGCTCCCAGCGGTACAGGATGTCGCCCCAAATGCCAAAGCCCGGCCAGCCGATGTGTTTACGCAGGAGGAGGGAAGGCTCGATGGCCACGCCGTGATTGCCTGGCGCAAAGCCCAGCTCCCGATCGTAGCTGCCGGGCACAACGGCGCCGGCCCGGAAGGTCAATGTGGGCAACCACGAATAACCGGTAGGGAGGTTCGTCTCATTAAATATCTGATAGCGGACGCCAAAAGTGGAATCCATCAAGCCGGTGGTCTCGCTGATATTGCCGTTGTCAAAGGGTCGCCAGCCCACCGTAGTGGCGCCCACGTTCAAGTCCGCCGCCCAATTCTTGGCGATGCCGTAGTCAAACGTGAAATAACCCTGGCGCACGTCAATGCCGTAGTTCTCGTCGTCGGTCCGGTAATTGGCCGGCATCCGGACGTTTCCCATTTCCCAAACGTGGTAGGCCTCCGATTGTTCGTAAAAAGTGCCAAAGAGCAACTCCCCCGGCACCGGCAGGTCCGCCCACTGGGCAAATGGCCGGCGCGGTTCGTCCTCCCCCGCCATCAGGTTTTGCGCCAACGCCAGCAAGGCCGCCAGACCCGCCAGCTTCAAGATGCATGCTTTCATATACATAAATGCAACGCTCTACGATTTTGCAAACGAGGTGAATGCCCACCCAAACCAACCCACCCGGCCATTCTAAAAATCCTGCGCCCGAATTCCAATCAATTTCTGGGCATTTCTGTTTGACGCGGTTTTATGCGCTTGCGCACTCTGGCCGGCACATGGTTGCGCCAAATCCCTGGATGATGCTGCCGTTCGCCCTCCTGCTGGGGGCGATGGCGCTGGCGCCGCTGGTGAGGCCGGATTGGTGGCAGCGACATTATGGCAAGATCGCCTTCGGTCTGGGGGCGGTCACACTGGGCTATTATCTTTTCATCCTGCGGGATACGCCACGGGTGGGGCACACGGCGCACGACTATGTCAGTTTCATCGTCCTCATCGGCTCGCTCTTTGTCGTTGCGAGTGGCATTCATCTCCGGGTCCCGGGCCGGGCCACGCCCGCGGCCAACGTGCTCTTCCTCTTCGTGGGCGCGGTGACCGCCAACGTTTTGGGCACAACCGGCGCGGCCATGCTCTTGATCCGCCCGTGGCTCGAGATCAACCGGTGGCGGGCCGCCGCGCACCACGTCGTCTTCTTTATCTTCTTGGTGGCTAATGTGGGCGGTTGTCTGACGCCCATCGGAGACCCGCCGCTGTTTCTGGGCTATTTGCAAGGCGTGCCGTTCTGGTGGGTGGCCCAACATTGCTGGCCCATGTGGGCGACCGGCGTCGGCATCCTCCTGGCAATTTTTTACGTCGTGGACCGCATCAATTTCTATCGCGCCTCGCCGCCAATCCCCCCCGACGTCGCGCAAAGCCACGCCTGGAAATTTGGCGGTTGGCCAAATCTGTTCTTCCTCGCCATCATTGCCGCCTCGGTGTTCCTGACCCGCCCGATCTTTTTGCGCGAGGCGCTGATGCTGGCCGCCGCGGCCGGTTCGTATTTCATGACTCCCAAAACCGTCCATGCCGCAAACGACTTTAATTTTCATCCGGTCCAGGAAGTGGCCATCCTTTTCGCCGGTGTTTTTGCGACCATGATGCCCGCCCTTGACTGGCTGCGACTTAATGCCCACGCGTTGCTGGGCGGGCATCCCGCGCCCGGCATCTTCTATTGGGGGACGGGAATACTCTCGACGCTGCTGGATAACGCGCCGACCTATCTGGGGGTTTTCAGCGCCTGGTCCGGCGCCAGCGGCCAGCCGGCGGCCGCGGACCTGTTGCGGCAGCCGTCACCGATCCTGGCGGCCATCAGCGTCGGAGCCGTCTTTTTCGGCGCGGCAACCTATATCGGCAACGGGCCGAATTTCATGGTCAAGGCCATGGCCGACCGGCAGGGCGCGCCCGCGCCCTCATTCCCCGGCATGGTTTGCCGGTTCACTCTGCCGTTTCTGCTGCCGGTGCTGGTGGCGGTTTGGCTGCTTTTTTTTCGGTATTGAATTCGGGTTCGCATTGTGAAACATTTGTGAAACATTTGGACCCGTTTTGGCGTCTCATTAGGGTATGATGGTTGTAGTCGGATTTCACCCGTTCCGGTGCGTACACTTTACAATATATTGTTTTTGTTCTTTTTCGTCCTGTCATCGCCGTATTATTTCATGCGGCTGTGGCGGCGCGGCGACTGGCAGGCAGGTTTCTACGAGCGGTTTGGCCATTATGACCCGAGCCTGAAACAGGCGCTGACCAACCGGCACGTGCTCTGGATCCACGCCGTGAGCGTGGGCGAGGTCAACCTGTGCACGCAGCTCATCCGCGCGCTCGAGCCCCGGTTGCCCAACCTGAAAATTGTGGTTTCGTGCACCACCACCACGGGCATGGCCGAATACCGCCGCCGGTTGCCCAACCGCATCAGTAAAATTTACTACCCCATTGACCGCCGCAGCGCGGTGAACCGGGCCATGAGCACCATCAATCCCGTGGCCATTGTGCTGTTGGAGGCGGAAATCTGGCCCAACTTCATCTGGCGCGCCCAGCGCCGCCGCGTCCCCATGTTCCTGGTCAACGCACGGCTGTCGGACCGCTCTTACCCACGCTATAAACGCTTCGGCTTTCTCTTTCGGCCCCTCTTCGCGACGTTTGTCGGCGTCGGCTGCCAGAACGAGGAAGACGCCGGGCGCTTGCGCGACGTGGGCTGCCGTCCGGAAGTAATCCAGGTGGTGGGCAACATGAAGTTTGATGCCGCGAAATTGAGCGACCGGAGTTCGCTGGATGTTTATGGACTCTTGCAGCAATTGGGGGTGTCGCCGGAGGCGCCGATTTTGGTGGCCGGCAGTACGCACCCGGGCGAAGAGGCGTTGCTGGCCGACCTGGCGGGCAGGCTGCGCGCGAAGTTTCCCAGGCTGTTCTTGGTCCTCGTGCCGCGGCATTTCGAGCGCTGCCACGAAGTGGCCCAGACCTTGCGCCAGCGCGGCGTCAAGTTCATCCACCGCAACGAGATTTTCCCGACCACTCAACTGCAGCCGGGCGACGTGGATTGCCTGCTGGTGAACACGACCGGCGAACTGCGGTTTTTTTACGAGCCGGCCTCCGTCGTGTTCATCGGCAAGAGCCTCACCGCTATTGGCGGGCAAAACCCGGTCGAGCCGGCCGCCTTGGGCAAAACCATCGTCTTTGGCCCGAACATGCAGAATTTCGCGGACGTCGTCCGGCTCTTTTTGAAGAAGGGCGCGGCGATCCAGGTGAAAACGGCCGGCGAACTGGAGACCATCCTGGGGGATTTGTTCGGCAACCAGCCGCGGCGCGCGGAATTGGGGCGCCACGCGCTGGAGGTGGTCACCGAAAATTTGGGCGCCATCAACCGGACGCTGGAGATGATCCTCAAGGAATTGGAACCCCGGGGTGTCTATGTGGCCCCCCCAAAAAAATAATTTGCCGTTAACCCCTTGACGAAGCGGTCATCGCTTCCCATATTGCCATTGACTCCAGCGCTGCGGACCGTGGCGTTGGGTGAGTATGTCTAAATTGCAGTCGCGCAAACCCGAGCGGCGAGCCTTGAAAAAAGGAAAAGGACGTTCTATTTCTCCGGAACCACCCGGCGCGGAGCCCCTGGCCCGCATCCCTAACGGCCTGCCGCTTCCCGATTCCGCGCTGGATATGGACGAAAAAATCAAGGAGCTCGTCCGCCTGGCGCGGGAGCAGGGTCATCTCACCTACAACGATCTTTACGACGCCCTGCCCGAACCGCTCGCCACGCCCGAAAAGCTGGACGAAGTTTTTGCCAAACTTCGGACGTTGGAAATTGAGATCGTGGACCAGGCGGAAGTGGACAACGTCAAAGCCGCCGGGGCCGACGAGGACGAAAACACCCGGTTGGACATTCTGGATGACCCGGTGCGGATGTACCTCAAGCAAATGGGGCAGGTGCCGCTGCTGACCCGGGAGCAGGAGGTGGAAATTTCCAAACGCATTGAGGCCGCCGAAGAAGGGCTCCGCAAAATCATTTACGGCCTTGGCTTTGCCGGCAAGGAGCACATCGCCCTGGCGGAAAAATTGCTGGCCGACCCGCCTCGCGAACGGTTCGACCGGGTGGTGCTCGACAAAAAAGTGGACAGCCGTGACGCGCATCTCGGGGTCCTGCGCCGCCAGATCGAGCGGGTCCGGAAACGGGACCAGGCGGCCGACCACGCCTACAATGCCTGGCGCCAGGCACATCCCCGGAGCAAAGTCCGGCGCGCGCTCGCCGCGTTCAAACGGGCCGACCAAAAACTTCAGGCCGAGTTCCCGAAATTCTGTTTCAAGCAGAAGGTCATCGAGGAAATGGCGCTGGTGGCTGAGAACATCCACGACAAGCTGCAGTACAGTCTCCGCGCACTGGCCGAGGCCCAGGCCCAGCGCGAGTCCGCGCCGCAGCAGCACCTGGTGGAGGCCGAACGCCAGAAAATCAAGGCCCTCGAGGAATTTGTCCGCATGCCCTATGACGCCTTTCTGGGGGTTTTTCACCGCTTGCGCGAATTTTCCACCCAGGCGCTCCAGGCCAAAACCGAGATGGTGGAGGCCAACCTGCGCCTGGTCATCTCCATTGCCAAAAAATACACCAACCGCGGCCTGTCGTTCCTGGACCTCATTCAGGAAGGCAACATGGGGCTCATGAAGGCGGTCGAAAAATTTGAGTATCGCCGCGGCTACAAATTCTCCACCTACGCCACCTGGTGGATCCGGCAGGCCATCACCCGCAGCATCGCCGACCAGGCCCGCACCATCCGCATCCCGGTGCACATGATTGAAATCATCAACAAGCTCATGCGCTCCCAAAAGCGCCTGTTGCAGGATTTCGGCCGCGAGCCGACCCCGGAGGAGATCGCCGATGATATACAAATGCCCGTGGAGCGCGTGCGTGCCGTGTTGAAGATGTCGCAACAACCCATCTCGCTCCAGGCGCCCGTCGGCGACGGCGACGATGCGGATTTTGGCGATTTCATCGAAGACAAGGGCGCGGAAAGTCCGCTGGACATGACCAGTTTCAGCCTGCTCAGGGACAAGCTGGGTGACGTTTTGTGCAGCCTCACCCAGCGGGAACGGCGTGTGTTGGAACTCCGTTTTGGCCTGGGCGATGGTTATGCGCGCACCTTGGAGGAAGTGGGCCAGCAATTCCGGGTCACCCGCGAGCGCATCCGCCAGATTGAAGCCAAGGCCCTCCGCAAGATGCGTCATCCCACGCGCATCCGGCAGTTGCACGGTTTTCTGGAGGCCGAAAAGCTGGCCCCCGCCCCGGAATAGCTACCCGTTCGGTGCTTGTTCATGGAGTGACAAACGGGAACGAGCGTTTCAAGGTATGACAGTATCGAAGGACGGCGGCGGTTCCTTCGCTCCCCAATGAGAGGGTTGGTCTCCCAGGCTGAAATGCAAGATGGCTCCCTTGGACAACGAATGAAATCGAAACACGTTGAAACGGTGGCCCTGCTGCGGCTCACAGACCCGCGCTCCACCCTGCGTTTTGGACTGCGGTGGCAAGCGCAGCGCGACACCGCTTTCCGAACCTCAATTGGACCACCGGGACACGCCTCGTCATATCCGTGTTAATCCGTGGTTGAATCTCTGCTTTCCCTGAAGGCCAATACATTTTTCTGCCTCCATTTTTCTGCCTGCTTCTTCGGTCATTGAAATTCAGGCAGAAACATCGGGGCAGCAAAATAAAAAGAACGCCAACGTCCGGCGGTAAAAATACTGACATGCAGCGGACGCGGACATGGCTGTCCGCGGGGTGCGTTGCAAAAATGTCCAGGGACTAGGGTTTGCAGATTTTTTTGACATTCTATATCTAGTAGTATAGATATTAGCCATGACACCACAGCAACGCCGTCAGGAAATCCTCCAGGAAA